>JARXAK010000044.1 GCA_029865885.1 Rhizobium sp.
GACCCGGCAATGAAGTTCTGGAAGGTGGTCATGGCAGGCGCTCCGGCAACGGACAGTCGCGCCAAGTAGGAAGTCGAGCCGCCTGCTTCGCAAGCGACTTATTGTCGGGTTGAGCATTCCAAAAAGGAATGTTTCAGGCGCTGATCTGCTTGAGCGGTGGCAGCGAGCCTTCGCTTATCTCGCGGCTCAGCCAGCGTCTGAGCGCCTCGACATGCGGCGAAAGCACCCGGTCGGTGCGTGTCACCAGCCAGTAGGACTCATGCCCCTCGACTTCGACATCCAGCACCTGGGTAAGCGCGCCCGTCTGCATCAGCGGTGCGACCATCGATCGATCGGCAACCGCGACCCCCAGCCCGTTGCAGGCGGCTTCGATGACGAGATCCAGCAGGTCGAATTCCAGCCCACCCTGCGTATCTGTTTCGATGAGACCCGCCGCGTCCAGCCAGCGTTGCCAGGTGAGATAACGCTGGTCGGCGGAGGCCAGCACATGCAGGAAGGTGAAGCGCGATAGATCGATCGCCTCGTCGTTCTGCAAGCTCTCGATGAGATGGGGGGCGCAGACGGCGATATGGCGTTCGGTAAACAGCCGTTCCGACTTGAGGCTCGGCCATTCACCATCGCCGAAGCGGATGGCGCAATCCAGCATGCCGCGTTCGGAAAGATTGTCCTCGAGATCGGTGGTGATGCTCAGATCGACGTCCGGCAGGAAGGCTCTGAGGCTCATCAGCCGTGGCATCAGCCAACGCTTGGCAAAGGTCGGCGGCACGTTGATCCTGAGACGGCGCAGATTGCTCTTCTCGCGAATGTTGCGGACCGTCATCTCCACCGTGTGGAAGGCCTGCTGCAGCGAGGCCAGCAGTTCGGCGCCAGACGGCGTCAGCTCCAGGTGATGATGCCGGCGGATGACGAGAGTTTCGCCCAGCTGTTCCTCGAGATTGCGCACCTGGCGGCTGACCGCGCTCTGGGTGAGGTTCAGCAGTTCGGCGGCACGGGTGAAGCTGCGGGTCTGGCCGACCACCTCGAACACCTTCATCGCGGACAAGGCCGGCAGCCGTCTCATATTCCCTCGTGCCATCTCATTTTAGTTTGAAGTATTAAATCAGAGGCAATCGGCGGGCGCCATGCACATCTGACGCGAATATGTCATGCTTTGCGCTATAGCTGGTTGAGGACGCCGGATGGCCGGCGACACGGGTTTCGGGAATTTTGTGCTTTCGGGGGGAAACGGCATGAAAGTCGGTATCGTAGGTGCGGGAATGGTCGGCAGCACGGCGGGGTATGCGCTGGCGCTGATGGGCCTTGCGAGCGAGATCGTGCTTGTTGACCGCAACGAGGCGCTCGCGGTCGCGCAAGCGGAGGATATCGCCCATGCTGTGCCCTTCATGTCATCGACCGTGGTGAATGCCGGACAGTACCGGGATCTGGAGGGAGCCGGCGTCGTCATTCTTGCGGCCGGGGTCAGCCAGAAGCCGGGCGAAACCCGCCTTGAGCTCCTGGAGCGCAATGCCGCCGTCTTCCGCGCCGTTCTCGCGGAGGTCCTGCCGGTCGCGCCGGATGCGATCCTGCTGATTGCCTCCAACCCCGTCGACATCATGACCCAGATCACCACGCGGCTTTCGGGCATCGATCCGCGCCGGGTCATCGGCTCCGGCACCATTCTCGACACGGCACGCTTCCGCAGCCTTGTCGGGCGGCATCTCGGGATTTCGCCGCAGTCGGTGCATGCCTATGTGCTTGGCGAACACGGCGACAGCGAGGTGCTCGCCTGGACGGGCGCCCGCGCAGGCTCCGTTTCGCTCTCCTCCTTCGCCGCCCAGGTCGGATCGCCACTCACCGCAGAGGTGCGCGCGCAGATCGACGACGGCGTGCGCAATGCGGCCTACAAGATCATCAACGGCAAGGGCTCGACCTATTACGGCATCGGTGCTGGCTTGGCCCGCATCGTCAAGGCGATCGCACGCGACCAGCGGGACGTTCTGTCCGTCTCCATCACAACGGCTGATGTGGCGGGTGTCCGGGACGTCGCGCTGTCGATCCCGCGTGTGATCGGCGCCGAGGGTGTTCTTGTCGATCTGTTTCCGGATCTCGACGAGCAGGAATATGACGCGCTGAACCGCAGCGCGTCGCTTTTAAAGGAACGTGCCGACGCCATTCCTTTGTAGGGAAGGCGGCCTATATGTTAGAAAGATGCGCAGCGGCACGGCCGTTGCGCTGCCCGCAAACGCGACCCACGATTTCTGGACTCGTCATGAACGAAACGCCGCCACTCACCGCTGAAACACTCGACGACTTTCTCTCGAAGGCGCGCGCTGCGAGCGGTCTGCTTAAGGCGCTGTCCCATGAAACGCGTCTCCTGATGCTCTGCATGCTGTGTCAAGGCGAGAAGACGGTCAGCGAGATCGAGCAGTTCCTCGGTATCCAGCAGGCTGTTGTTTCGCAGCAGCTCGCGCGGCTCAGAAGTGACAAGGTCGTCCAGACCCGCCGTGAAGGGCGTCAGATCTATTACCGGATCGCCGATCCGCAACTCGGTGAACTGATCTCCGTGCTCTACAAGATGTATTGCGGCCCGACCCCCGTCTTGCACGGTGAAGCAGAGGCGCTCACCGACGCCTGAGTGCTCGGCGTGATCGAAGGGCGGGGGATATGATCGACAAGCTGGAATTCTTCATCGCGCTTGCCCGCCAGCAGCATTTCGGTCGAGCGGCGGAGGAATGCGGCGTAACGCAGCCGACGCTGTCGGCCGGCATTCGCCAGCTGGAAGAGCAGCTCGGCGTCATGCTCGTGCAGCGCGGTTCGCGCTTTCTCGGTCTCACGCCGGAAGGCCAGCGGGTGCTCGAATGGGCCCGGCGCATCGTTGGCGATACCCGCACAATGCGCGAGGAAATGCGCGCTGCCCGGCGTGGTCTTGCCGGCCATATCCGGCTTGCGGTCATTCCCACCGCGCTTGCGATGGTGCAGAAGCTCACCGAACCCTTTCAGGCCCGCCATCCGGACGTCACCTTTTCCGTCCTGTCGCGCACCTCGCTGCAGGTCTTGAGCTTGCTTGAAAACCTCGAGATCGACGCCGGCATTACCTATCTCGACAACGAGCCTTTGGGGCGGGTTACCAGCGTGCCCCTCTATTCGGAGCGCTATCACCTGATCACCGCCGTCGGCACGCCTCTTGCCGATCGTGACAGCATCACCTGGAGCGAGGTGGCCGATCTCCGGCTCTGTCTTCTGACCGCCGACATGCAGAACCGCCGCATCATCAACCAGCACATGACGGATGCAGGCGTGTCGCCGAAGCCGACGCTCGAATCCAATTCGATGATCGTGCTGTTCTCCCATATCCGGACGGGTCGCTGGGCCTCGATCATGCCGAGAAACGTGGCCGAATCCTTCGGCTTCGGCGAGGAGATCCGGATGATCCCGATCACGGCTCCGGACGCCGAACATCTGGTCGGGCTCGTCGCCACCCATCGCGAACCCTTTACCCCGCTCCTCTCCGGCCTGTTGCACGAGGCACGTCTGTTGGCGGCCTCGAATGCCTTCGATAGAAATCTTCTATCGAGCGACGGAAGCGCTGTATTGACCTCTTGAGCCCTGACCTATCATCATCTTCCGATAGACGACCCCGCCAGAGCTCGGCGGGTGAGGAGGATCTCGATGAATATTCGTGTGGCTGCGGACGATGTCTCCGCCCGCATATCGGCTGTGATCGCCGAGCTGCAGCATCTGGAGGGCCCGATGCTGCCGATCCTGCACCGTGTGCAGGGGGAATTCGGCTATATCCCGGACGTCGCCACGCAGATCATCGCCAACGCGCTGAACCTGTCGCGCGCCGAGGTGCATGGCGTCATCAGCTTCTACCATGACTTCAAGGCGCATCCCTCCGGGCGACACGTTCTAAAGCTCTGTCGCGCCGAGGCTTGCCAGTCGATGGGCTGCGAGCCTCTTGCGGACAAGATCAAGGCCAAGCTCGGCATCGACTGGCACGAAACGACGCCTGATGGTGCCGTCACTCTCGAACCCGTCTTCTGTCTCGGCCTCTGCGCCCAGGCGCCGGCTGCCATGCTCGACGGCGAGCTGCATGCCCGGCTCGACGAACACTGTCTCACCGACATTTTGGCGGAGGTGCGCACATGAGCGTCCCAGAAACCATCGTTGTCTTCGTCCCCCGCGATGCGGCAGCGCTTGCCGTTGGTGCAGACAAGGTGGCGGCTGCCATCGAGCGCGAAGCCAGGGCGCGCGGCAAGGACGTTACCATCGTGCGCAATGGATCACGCGGTATGCTGTGGCTGGAAGTGCTGGTGGAAGTTCGCACCGAGCACGGCCGCGTCGCCTATGGTCCGGTCAAGGCGTCCGATGTGCCCTCGCTCTTCGATGCCGGCTTCCTTGATGGCGGCGAGCACCCGCTTGGTCATGGCCTGACCCAGGACATTCCCTTCCTCAAGAGCCAGACGCGGCTGACCTTCGCCCGCTGTGGCGTTACCGATCCGCTCTCGCTCGATGACTACCGCCACTACCAGGGCCTCAAGGGTCTCGCCAATGCCATCGCCATGGCACCGGTCGAGATCGTCAAACAGGTCACCGACAGCGGCTTGCGCGGTCGTGGCGGTGCAGGCTTCCCGACGGGCATCAAGTGGAAGACGGTTGCCGAGGCGAAGGCCGACCAGAAATACATCGTCTGCAATGCTGACGAGGGCGACAGCGGCACCTTTGCCGACCGGATGATCATGGAAGGTGATCCCTTCGTGTTGATCGAAGGCATGGCGATTGCCGGCATCGCGGTGGGTGCCACCAAGGGCTATGTCTATACCCGCTCCGAATATCCGCATGCCATTGCCATGATGGAAGAGGCGATTGCGATTGCGAGGGCTGCGGGCATCCTCGGCGCTTCGGTCATGGGTTCCCCTTACGGATTCGACATGGAAGTGCGCATGGGCGCCGGCGCCTATGTCTGTGGCGAGGAAACCTCGCTGCTCAACAGCCTCGAAGGCAAGCGCGGCGTGGTGCGTGCCAAGCCGCCGCTTCCCGCACTTCAGGGCCTGTTCGGCAAGCCGACCGTGGTCAACAACGTCATGTCGCTCGCCTCCATCCCGGTGATCATGGATCGGGGTGCTGCGTTCTACCGTGATTTCGGCGTCGGGCGTTCGCATGGCACGATCCCGATTCAGCTGGCCGGCAACCTTAAGCATGGCGGCCTCTATGAAACCGCCTTCGGTCTGCCGCTCGGCCAGCTGATCAACGAGATTGGCGGCGGCACGATCAGCGGCCGTCCGGTCAAGGCCGTGCAGGTCGGCGGGCCGCTCGGCGCCTATTTCCCGCCGTCGCTGTTCGACACGATCTTCGACTACGAGGCCTTTACCGCTGCCGGCGGCCTGATCGGCCATGCCGGTGTCGTGGTCTTCGACGATTCGGCTGATATGCTGAAGCAGGCGCGGTTCGCCATGGAGTTCTGTGCGGTCGAAAGCTGCGGCAAGTGCACGCCCTGCCGCATCGGCTCGACCCGCGGCGTCGAGACGGTCGACAAGATCGCGCGCGGCATCGAGCCGGAGAAGAACAAGGTGCTGCTGGAGGATCTCTGCAACACCATGAAATTCGGCTCGCTCTGTGCGCTGGGTGGTTTCACGCCCTATCCGGTCATGAGCGCCATGACGCATTTCCCGGAAGATTTTGTGCCGGCACCGGTCAGGGAGGCTGCGGAATGAGTGTCAGTTCTCTTTCGTCATCCTCGGGCTTGTCCCGAGGATCTACCGACTTTGCCATGCGGGGGACGTTTATTGCTGAACCGGCTCCCGAAGTTCAGACGCAGCAGATCCTCGGGACAAGCCCGAGGATGACGGCGGAAAGGTAAGCGGCATGCCCCTCGTTCCTGAAATCGACTACGGCACGCCCGCCTCGCGCTCGGAAAAACTGGTGACGCTCACCATCGACGGTCGCGCAATCACGGTGCCCGAGGGCACGTCGATCATGCGCGCCTCGATGGAGGCTGGCATCCAGGTGCCAAAACTCTGCGCCACCGACATGGTCGATGCCTTCGGTTCCTGCCGCCTCTGTCTGATCGAGGTGGAGGGCCGCAACGGCACGCCCGCCTCCTGCACCACGCCGGTCGCGCCCGGCATCGTCGTCCACACCCAGACGGAGCGGCTGAAGGCCATCCGCAAGGGCGTGATGGAGCTCTATATCTCCGACCATCCGCTGGACTGCCTCACCTGTGCGGCCAATGGCGACTGCGAGCTGCAGGACATGGCGGGTGCCGTCGGACTGCGCGATGTGCGCTACGGCTACGAAGGCGAGAACCACGTCAAGGCGCGGTCTGCCGAGGGCGGGATCAATGCCCAGTGGATGCCGAAGGACGAGAGCAATCCCTATTTCACCTATGACCCCTCAAAATGCATTGTCTGTTCGCGCTGCGTGCGGGCCTGCGAAGAGGTGCAGGGCACCTTTGCACTGACCATCGAAGGCCGTGGCTTCGACAGCCGCGTTTCGCCCGGTGCGCATGAAGCCTTCCTCTCGTCGGAATGCGTTTCCTGCGGCGCCTGCGTGCAGGCCTGCCCGACGGCAACGCTGACGGAAAAGTCCTTGATATCAATCGGCCAGCCGGAGCATTCGGCCGTCACCACCTGCGCCTATTGCGGCGTGGGCTGTTCCTTCAAGGCCGAGATGCGCGGCGAGGAACTGGTGCGCATGGTGCCGTGGAAGGATGGCCAGGCCAATCGCGGCCATTCCTGCGTCAAGGGCCGCTTCGCCTATGGTTACGCAAGCCACAAGGACCGCATCCTCAACCCGATGATCCGCGAGAAGATCTCCGATCCCTGGCGGGAAGTGACCTGGGAAGAGGCCTATGCCCATGTCGCCTCCGAGTTCAAGCGCATCCAGTATCAGTATGGCCGGGACGCCATTGGCGGCATCACCTCGTCGCGCTGCACCAATGAGGAAACCTATCTCGTTCAGAAGCTGATCCGCGCCGGCTTCGGCAACAACAATGTCGATACCTGCGCCCGCGTCTGCCATTCGCCGACCGGCTACGGGCTCGGCCAGGCCTTCGGCACCTCGGCCGGCACGCAGAACTTCGATTCCGTCGAGCATTCCGACGTCGTGGTCGTCATCGGTGCCAATCCGACCGATGGTCATCCGGTTTTCGGCTCGCGACTGAAGAAGCGGCTCCGCCAGGGCGCCAAGCTGATCGTCATCGACCCGCGCCGGATCGATCTCGTGCGCACGCCGCATGTCGAAGCCTCTTACCACCTGCCGCTGAAGCCCGGCACCAATGTCGCCGTCTTGACCGCGCTTGCTCACGTCATCGTCACCGAAGGACTGTTTGCCGAAGCCTTCATCCGCGAGCGCTGCGACTGGTCGGAATTCGAGGACTGGGCGGCTTTCGTCTCCGAGCCGGAGCATTCGCCGGAGGAGACCGAGAAGTTCACCGGGGTACCCGCCGCCGAGCTTCGCGGTGCCGCGCGCCTGTTTGCCACCGGCGGCAATGGCGCGATTTATTACGGCCTCGGCGTCACCGAACACAGCCAGGGCTCGACCACCGTCATGGCGATTGCCAACCTTGCCATGGTCACCGGCAATATCGGTCGCCCCGGTGTCGGCGTGAACCCGCTGCGTGGCCAGAACAATGTCCAGGGCTCCTGCGACATGGGCTCCTTCCCGCATGAACTGCCGGGCTATCGCCACGTGTCCGACGATGCGACGCGCGAGACCTTCGAAAAGCTCTGGGGTGTCGAGCTCAGCAACGAGCCGGGCCTGCGCATCCCGAACATGTTGGATGCCGCCGTCGATGGCACATTCAAGGGCATCTATATCCAGGGCGAGGACATCCTGCAGTCCGATCCCGATACCAAGCATGTTTCGGCTGGTCTTGCCGCCATGGAATGCGTCGTCGTGCACGATCTCTTCCTGAACGAGACGGCGAACTACGCGCATGTCTTCCTGCCGGGCTCGACCTTCCTGGAAAAAGACGGGACCTTCACCAATGCCGAGCGCCGCATCAACCGCGTGCGCAAGGTGATGAGCCCGAAGAATGGCTATGCCGATTGGGAAGTGACGCAGATGTTCGCGCAGGCGATGGGGGCCGATTGGCACTATACCCACCCGTCGCAGATCATGGATGAAATCGCCATGCTGACGCCGTCCTTTGCCGGGGTCAGCTATGAAAAGCTGGAAACCATGGGGTCTATTCAGTGGC
>JARXAK010000065.1 GCA_029865885.1 Rhizobium sp.
GTCGACAGGATCGGCCATGCGCTCGGCCAATTGTCGGATGGTAAACTCACCTATCGGATCACGGAAGCCTTTGCCGAGCGGCTGGATGCGATCCGGGTGAATTTCAACGACGCGGTGGCAAAACTCGAGGATGCCATGCGCCGCGTCGGGCAGAATGCTCAGGTGATCGCGGCGGGTTCTACCCAGATCCATGCCGCTGCCGACGACCTGTCGAAGCGCACCGAGCGCCAGGCGGCGTCCGTCGAGGAGACCGCCGCAGCGCTTGAGCAGATCACCACCACCATCGGCGAAACCAGCCACCGCGCCCAGGAGGCCGGACGGCAGGTGGACGAGACACGCGGGGCGGCGGAACGCTCCGGAACGATCGTCGAAAAGGCGGTTTCCGCCATGCAGGAGATCGAGGGGTCGTCGAAGGAAATCACCACGATTATCAGCGTCATCGACGAGATTGCCTTCCAGACCAATCTTCTGGCGCTGAATGCCGGCGTTGAAGCCGCGCGTGCCGGGGAAGCGGGCAAGGGCTTTGCGGTCGTTGCCCAGGAAGTGCGAGAGCTCGCCCAGCGTTCGGCCAGTGCTGCGAGGGAAATCCGCTCGCTGATCGGCAAGTCCGGCAACCAGGTGAAGAACGGCGTCGACCTCGTGGTGGCGACCGGCAAGGCGCTGGAGGAGATCGTCGCCCAGGTTCAGGCCGTCAGTGTCAACGTGAACGCCATTGTCGAAGCCTCCGGCGACCAGGCGACGGGGCTGAAGGAAATCAACACGGCCGTCGCCGTCATGGACCAGGGCACGCAGCAGAATGCCGCCATGGTCGAGGAATCGACCGCGGCCAGCCGCTCGCTCGCCAAGGAGGCGGAGGCGCTGTTCCAGCTGATCGCGAAATTCGAGATATCAGGACAGAGCAACCCCGGCCAGCCGGGCATGCGCCGGGCGGCGTGAGGCGGCGGGGCTGGCGCAAGGGGCAGAGGATTTTGGGGGGCGGTGCGGGCAGGCATCGCCCCTTTTTCGTTGACGGAGGCGGATAGAGATGTACTGTTATTTGCACTACGCTTTGGCGGGGTATCGCCACCAAGGAGGCCGCCATGTCCCGTGCTCAGGACCGTAAGGACTATCCCATTTCCATGCGCCTGCCAGAAGCGGATGTGGCGATGATCGACCGGGCGGCGGCTCTTAGAGGCAGGTCGCGTACGGATTTCGTCCGCGATGCGGCCGTGCGCGCCGCCGAAGAAGCGGTCATGGAACAACAGCTCATCCGAATGACGGAGGACGGTTTTGCCGACTTCATGGCCGTGATGGCGGCGCCGGCGGAGGTTGTGCCAGAACTGGTTGAGGTCCTGCGCCGCCCTGCCCCTTGGGAGGCGGGTTACAGAGCGAAGGGCTGAACATGGCGCTTTCCGCTCCCGAGCCGCTCCATGATGCCCACGATCTGAGCGGCTTTTCCTGTGGCAAGCCGGCGCTCGACACCTGGCTGAAAACACGGGCGCGTGCCAATCAGGAGAACGGCTTTACCGTCGTGATCGTGGTGCATGATGCAGGCCGCGTCGTCGGCTATTACGGCCTCTCTCCGACGGCCGTGCTGCCGACGTCCCTGCCCCGCTCCATCCGCACCGGCCAGCCGCCCAACCCCGTCCCATGCCTGCTGCTCGGGCAGCTTGCTGTCGACCAGTCCTATGCCGGAAACGGGATCGGCACTGGCTTGCTGAAGCACGCGCTCACCCGCTGCGTTCAGGGCGCAGCACTGATCGGTGGACGGGCGCTGATCGTCAATGCCATCGATGAAGAGGCGCGGCTGTTCTGGACACGGCGCGGCTTTCTGCCGTCACGCGACGATGCGTTCCGGCTGATCAGGCCGATGTCGCATCTTGCGGCGTCGCTGGAGGTGGCGGGTTAAGGGAGCGGTGATCCTCAGAGCGGGTGCCTTGCGTCGACAGCCGGGGGCGTTTGCCATATGCTGCCGGAGGCACCACGACGACAGGTGAACGGATGAACCACCCTTTAACCCTCGACGATGCACTGAAGTCCCGGCTGACAGATCTGGCGAACCGCACGCAGCGCACGGAAGAGCAGCTGCTGCAGGAGGCCGTGCGGGACTATCTGGAGCGCCAAGATACGAGGGCGGGCTTTCTTGCGGAGGCCGAACAATCCTGGCTGGACTATCAGGCCGATGGCCAACATCTGACGGGTGAAGAAGTGCGTGCCTGGCTGCGCAGTTGGGGAACGCCGGATGAAAAGGCACCGCCGGAGTGCCACGACTGATCGTTACAAAGCGCGCGGCGCTGGGCATCGGGCGATGCCGCCAGCTCCTGGCCCGGCAATCGCCGCAGGCCGCATCCCGGGCTGGTTGGGCCATCGAGCAATGCCTGCTCAAACTTGAAACATCCCCGCTCCTCGGACGTCCCGTGATCGGTGGTCATGCGATGCGAGAGCTGCCTACTACCTTTGGCAAGAGTGGATATGTTGCCCTCGATCGCCACGACCCGGACAAGGACGTTGTTCACATCCTCGCATTCCGACACCAGCGAGAAGCCGGTTATTGACCTCCCCCAAAACGCAATCGAGGGAGCTTTCGCCCCCTCGCCTGTCTCATCGCCTCTGGTCTTCGATCAGGATATCCCGGAGCTGAATGGCGCGTTTGTCTGTCTCGGAGAAGAAAAAGGCGGAGGCGCAAGGGGCCTGAAGCACCTGGAGCAGGTCCGGCTCGGGTGGAGGCAGAATGGTCGCACTTGCACCGCGCAACGGCGGGATCGGCGAGGCCGGGTTTCGAAGCGCGATGACAAAGGCACCGGGCGGCAGGGGGAACTCCTCACTGTAGGGAGGGCTCACCCAGCTGACGGTCAAGCTTTCAACCGCCTCGCCACGCAGGACCTCGTCGACCGCAAGGGTTATCCGGGCGTGGTCGCTCATCAGCCGCACCTTCGCGGGCCGGGGTCGACCGGGCGCAAGCTTGGCCATCAGGTCTTGCGCACGCCGATGGGCTTCTTCATCGCGGACCATCTCGTAGCGGGTCACGCGGGCTAGCACCACATGTTCGGCGAAGCGGACATCCTCGAGCCGGAGCGGCGCCCTTTTCGCACAGGCGAGAGCCGGACTGGCTGGGACCAAGAGTGCGGCGAGCAGGACAAGAATTCGACGTCGCATACCCACTCCATCAATCGACATTTCCCCCAGCGCGCGCCGCTTCTGCAGCGACTGCGCAAAGGGGATAGTTCCCACATCCGCACACCATTGACGTGCAATCCGGCAGAAGGAGGGCAGATTTCGCGTATGATAGTGCTGACGGCGGTATCGCGTCATGACGGGCAAAGCCCCGAGGCGCACCGGTCAGATTGCTGAAGGAGGAGGCATGCTTATTGTTCTGGCTGTTGCCTTGCGCGGCGGTATAGCCACCGCGCTGCGATCAAGGTGAGCTGGGTCAGCTTCATGGTCAGGGCAATGAGAAGGGCGACAGCGATATAAAAGACCGCCGGGCTGTCTTCCGCCCGAACCAAGACACCGTGCCTGCCGGGGATTTCTCCGACAAAGAGCATTGTTATGGAAAAGCCCAATGTGGCTGGACCCAACATGCCCATCCCGACAATCAGGCACCACGTTTGCAGCTTTCTCTTCATTCGATGCGTATCCCAAGAGCGCTTTCCTCAGTTGGGATATACATAGTGGGAACAACTCGGATCGACAATTATGGGTAGCGAGCCAGGGAGACTTCACAATCGGGGCAACTACCTGCATCCACCTCGATCACCCCCACCCGACGCTGCGCGTCGACCTCCCCCATCAAGGGGGAGGTGGAGCGCGCCGCCGGCGGTCTGGCTCACGCCGTCTGCATGGCACCTGGTCCCGGCACTGCCCCGGGGGGGCACTTGCCGAGGATGATCATGCCTAAGACTTCGTCCTTGGTGACATCCTCGGTGCGGGCATGGCCCACCACGCGGCCGTTCTTCATGACGAAGACGCGGTCGGCGAGGTCGAAGACGTCGTGGATGTCGTGGCTGATCAGGAAGATGCCGATGCCGTCCTTCTTCAGCTGCTGGATGAGATCGCCGACCTGGGCGGTTTCCTGCGGGCCCAAAGCGGCCGTCGGTTCGTCCATGATCAGGATCTGGGCGTCGAAGAGGATCGCGCGGGCGATCGCCACCGACTGGCGCTGACCACCGGACAGAGCCTTTACCGGCTCCTTGAAGCGCTGGAAGTTGGGGTTGAGGCGCCCCATGACTTCACGGGCCTTGGCTTCCATCGCGACGTCGTCGAGCGTGCCCCAGGCGGTGCGCAGCTCGCGGCCGAGATAGAGATTGGCTGCGGCATCGACGTTATCGGCGACGGCGAGCGTCTGGTAGATCGTCTCGATGCCATACTTCTTGGCGTCGCGCGGATTGTTGATGTCGGCAAAATCGCCGCGGACCAGGATATCGCCGTTGTCGCGCTTGTAGGCGCCCGACAGGATCTTGATCAGGGTCGACTTGCCGGCACCGTTATGGCCGAGCAGCGCCACGACTTCCCCCGGGAAGAGGTCGATCGAGGCATCATCGACGGCGTGAATGCCGCCGAAGGAGATGGAAACGTTGCGCATTTCCACGAGGGGGGTGCGATTTTCGGTCATGAGTTCAACTCCCCTTACTTCGCACGGGCGCGGTAGACGGTGTCGAGCCAGACCGCAACGACGAGCACGATACCGATGACGATGCTCTGGAGCGGTGTGTCGAGACCGAGCAGGACCATGCCCGAATTCAGTGATTGCATGACGATGGCGCCGAGCATGGCGCCGACGATGGTGCCCACGCCGCCGGCAAGCGAGGTGCCGCCGATGACGGCTGCGGCGATGGTGTAGAGCTCGTCGAGCGTGCCTTGCGCGTTGGTTGCGGCGTTCAGGCGGGCCGTCGAGATGGCGGCGGCGATGGCGCAGAGTGCGCCCATCAGCGCGAACAGCTTGACGGTGACCCACTTCACCTTGATGCCAGCGAGTTCGGCGGCTTCCGGGTTGCCGCCGATCGCGAAGACATAGCGGCCAAAGCGGGTGCGGTTGGTGATGAAGGCCATGACCATGGCGATGCCGATGGCGATCAGAACCGGCACGGCAATGCCGAGACCGATCTGCAGACCACCTTCCGGCCAGGCGATGCCGTTGGCTTCCGCATATTTCTTGGCCAGGTTCACCGGCATGTAATAGCTGTTGGCGACCCAGACGGCACCGAGGATGGCAGCGCAACCGGAGGCGACGAGGAAATACTCGGCCCAGACGGGACGCAGCGGGAAGCCGAAGCGGCGGCGCTGCTTGCGGGTGTTGAGGATCGACAGGACGATCATCAGGCAGGCGACGATGCCGACAATCCAGCTGGCCGTGACACCGATCGAACCATCCGCGCCACCGCCCATCAGGCGGTAGGTGGTGTCCATCGGGGCAACCGTTGCGCCCGAGGTGACCATCCAGGCCGCACCGCGCCAGACGAGCAGGCCGCCGAGCGTGACGATGAAGGCGGGCACGCCGAGGAAGGCGATGATCGCACCGTGGAAGGCGCCGATCGCGGTTCCGACGAGGATGCCGGCGCTGAGCGCGATGATCCACATCATCGGATGTTCGAAACCGATGATCGGCGGCAGGATGCGGGCCTGAAGGACCGCCATGATCATGCCGACAAAGCCGAGGATCGAGCCGACCGAGAGGTCGATGTTGCGGGTGACGATGACCAGCACCATGCCCGTTGCCATGACCGAGACGGAGGCCGCCTGGACCGAGAGGTTCCACAGGTTGCGCGGTGTCAGGAACAGGCCGTTCGACAGAATGTCGAAGCCGACCCAGATCAGCCCCAGCGCGATGACCATGCCGAGCAGGCGGGTGTCGATTTCCGTGGCTTGAAAGAAGCGCTTCAGCGCTGAAACATTGGATGCCCGGGCGCCGGGCGCGGGCGTGGCAAGGCTGTGATCCGCCATACGAATTATTCTCCCCAGTCGTTTGTCGGCTTGCGAAGGGCCGCGCCTCGCGCGGGCTTGCGGGCAAATGCCCGCCATGCGGATCGAGGCATCTCTCTTATGTCTGCGGATTGTGGACAGAGCCGGCGGCCCCTTAAAGCCGGCGGTGACGACCTGCCGCGATGCTCCCGACCAGTCGAAACGCCGCAGCGCAAACGGCTGCGGCGTTCCGGCTCAAGCTCTAAAGCTCAGTCACTCGATCAGTTGCAGGCTGCAACCGAACCGGCGGCAACACCCTGGCAGGCTTCTTCCTTGGAGATCCAGCCAGCGTCGATGACGACGTTGAGGTTTTCCTTGGTGATCGGCAGCGGAGCGATGAAGTAGGAGTTCATTTCGACGCCCTTCGGGCCGCCGGAGAACTTAACCGTGCCTTCGACTTCGTCCATCGTCTTGCCAGCGGCGAGAGCGGAGGCGATTTCACCAGCCTTCTGGCCGAGCACGCGGCTGTCCTTCCAGACAGACACGGTCTGGGTGCCGAGAGCCACGCGGTTCAGAGCGGCCTTGTCGCCGTCCTGACCGGAGACCGGAACGGCACCGGCGAGACCCTGGGCTTCGAGCGCTGCCACAACACCGCCGGCCA
>JARXAK010000106.1 GCA_029865885.1 Rhizobium sp.
ACCGAAGCGCACGCGCCCTTCGTCTATCGGTTAGGACACCAGATTTTCATTCTGGGAAGAGGGGTTCGACTCCCCTAGGGCGTGCCACTTCGATCTTCCCTGAACATTGCAAAACCTGTGGATCGCCAAGCCCCAAGTGCTTGTTTGCATTTGCGATCCTGCCTGATCGCAAGCCTGTGGAAAAAATCGTTACACGGGCGTCACAGCCTCTTGCGCTCACGCCAAGTTCCAGCCATAAGGGCGCCACCGAAGCGCACGCGCCCTTCGTCTATCGGTTAGGACACCAGATTTTCATTCTGGGAAGAGGGGTTCGACTCCCCTAGGGCGTGCCACTTCGATCTTCCCCACATGACATGTGCATACCGCTCAAGGCGCCTTTGCAGCGTCCATCACGCGGAACTGCACACGCCTGTTGCCCTGCCAGTGGTCGGCGCTCAACGTGCCCGCGACATGCACCTGATTGCCGCGATTGTTCATCAGGAAATGGCCGAGATCGGTTTCGGCGGCACGGAAGGCAATCCCCTCCAGACGGTTGCCGTCCATGCCTTCGAGCGTGATCTTGATATGAGTCGTGCCGACGGGACGGGCGTCCTTCAGCCGGTGCAGCGGCACGGCGAAAATCGGCTGCGGATGACCGGAGCCGTAAGGGCCCGCGGCCTCAAGCTGATCGACGAGCGCAAGCGTCGCACCGGACGCACCGATCGCGCCATCGATCTTCAGGGTCTGGTTTGCAGCGAGTGCGGCAACCTGCACGGCGGCCTGCTCTTCGAAGAAGCTGCGCAGGCGCCCGAGATTGGCACGCTCGACCGTCAGGCCCGCCGCCATGGCATGACCACCGCCCTTGACCAGCAGGCCTTCGTCAACGGCCGCGCGCACCATGCGGCCCATGTCGAAACCGTTGATCGAGCGCCCCGAGCCCGTGCCCTTGCCGAGCGGGTCGAAGGCAATCGCAAAGGCGGGGCGCTTGAACTTCTCCTTCAGCCGGGCGGCGAGGAGACCAACAATCCCCGGATGCCAGTTCTCCTTGGCGGTGACGATAACGGCTGCGCGCTCGCCGGTGCCATATTCGGCCATGGCTTCGGCTTCGGCCTCGGCCAGCATGATGGCTTCCATCGCCTGGCGCTCGCGGTTGAGTTCATCGAGCTTTGCCGCGATCTGGTCGGCCTCGGCTGCATCATCCAGCGTCAGCAGACGACTGCCGAGGGCTGCATCGCCGATGCGTCCACCGGCATTGATTCTGGGGCCGACGAGGAAACCGAAATGATAGGGTGTCACAGGGCCGCCAATGCCAGCCACCCGCAGCAGCGAGGCGAGACCGGCATTGTTCTGATGGCGCGCGGCAATCAGGCCCTTGGTCACATAGGCGCGGTTCAGGCCCTTCAGCGGCACGACATCGCAGACGGTTGCGAGCGCCACGAGATCGAGCCAGGCGAGCAGATCAAGCGACCGCGCATAGGGATGGCCCGCCTCGCGCAGCACGCGCAGGGTGGCCACCAGGACCATAAAGACGACGCCGGCAGCACAGAGATGCCCCTGCCCAGACAGGTCGTCTTCGCGATTCGGATTGACCAGCGCATGGCAGACCGGCATTTCGTGGCCCATCTGGTGGTGGTCGATGACGACGACATCGACGCCGCGCCGTTCGGCCGCGCCCAGCGCCTCGATGCTGGTCGAGCCGCAGTCGACGGTGATCAGCAGGTTTGCGCCGCGCTCGATCAGCTGGTCGATGGCAGCAGCATTCGGGCCGTAGCCCTCGAAGATGCGGTCGGGAATGTAGATCTCGGCTTCGACGCCGAAATGGTGGAGAAAGCGCGCCATCAGCGCCGAGGAAGCTGCGCCATCAACGTCATAGTCGCCGAAGATGGCAACGCGCTGCTTGCGGTCGATCGCTTCGACGATGCGGGCTGCGGCAGCGTCGCAATCGGTCAACTTCGAGGGATCCGGCATCAGATTGCGGATCGTCGGATCGAGAAAGGCGGGCGCCTCGTCGACGCCACACGCCCCGGCCTGCAAGCACGCGGGCGACCAGCTCAGGGATCCCGTGCAGCTGGCTGATGGCGAGTGCCCGGTTCTGGCCCGCCTGATCGGTGCGGGACATCCAGCGCTGGCCACTTGCGGATTGCTCGACGCCCAGAAAGGCGCGGATAACGGGATCTACCGGTTCGGTCGACATGACTGCTCTTTGCGGGGGCGCACGGACGCTGATGCCCGCACGACAAGATAATCGGGCGGCAGAACCGCCCTACCCCGTTCTATACCGATCGCAGAAAATCACCAGAGGCCGCATACAGGCCATCCCAGGCATATGGCCGGCTTCAGGACATCAGCCAGGCAACGAGGCCAAAGGGTATGGTCATGATAGCCGTGAAGCCAAACAGGCGGCCCCAGTCCGAAGGACTTCCGGGCGGCGCGCCACGCGTATCAGTATCGCTCTCGCGACCGCGCTGAGCGTTGTCACCATCGTCGTAGGTCCCGTCGGTCAGTTCGATCCAGGACGCACTTCTTTCGCCAACTGCCATCGAAGAGCTCCTCCCCAAGAACCCGATCGTGGCGCGCAGACTACGCGCGCCTTAGACTTTTGGCGAGAGCGTAGACATAGAGATTTCACCAATTGTCAGATGAATGATGACAAATGGCCGCCGCTTCAACCAGCGACGGCCATCCAGTCATTCCGGAGATCTTCAATTCAGTCAGGTCTTTGGCCGCTCGATGCGAATCACCTGCGGCTCGCCGATCAGGTAACCCTCGCCCTTGATCGCGCCGACGGCCTTGCGAACGGCGCTTTCCATCGTCGCATGGGTGACGAGGATGATGGTCTGCGGACGATCCGGTGCGGCCGGCTGCTTCGAATGCTGGACGATCGATTCGAGCGAGATTGCGTTTTCGGCCATCTTGGTCGCAATGCTGGCGAAGACGCCGGTGCGGTCCTGGACCGTCAGGCGGATGAAGTAGCCACCTTCATGGCTTTGCATTTCAGCCTGGCGATAGGGCTCCAGCAGATGGGCCGGACGGCCGAGTACCGGCACTTCCTGGGCACCCGGACGGCTCTTGGCGATATCGGTGATATCGCCCAACACGGCAGAGGCTGTGGCATTGCCGCCAGCACCGGGGCCGACCATCAGCAATTCGCCGAGAATGTCGGATTCGAGTGCCACCGCATTGGTGACGCCGTCGACCTGGGCAATCACCGAATCGAGCGGCACCATCGTCGGATGGACGCGCTGCTCGATGCCGCTTTCGGTCTTCTGGGCAACGCCCAAGAGCTTGATGCGATAGCCGAGGTCAGCCGCTGCATGGATGTCCTCGATCGAGATATTGGTGATGCCTTCGAGATAGATCTGGTCAGCCGAGATCTCGCAGCCGAAGGCCAGCGTCGTCAGGATCGACAGCTTGTGGGCGGTGTCATTGCCCTCGATGTCGAAGCTCTGATCGGCTTCGGCATAACCAAGGCGCTGGGCTTCCTTGAGGCAGTCGGCAAAGGACAGGCCCTCACGCTCCATCCGGGTCAGGATGTAATTGCAGGTGCCGTTCATGATCCCGTAGATGCGGGAGAAATTGTTGCCGGTGAGCGACTCGCGCAGCGTCTTGATGACGGGAATGCCGCCGGCAACCGCCGCCTCGTAGTTCAGCAGGCACCCCTTTGCCTCGGCGAGCTTTGCGAGTTCGACGCCATGGCGCGACAAAAGCGCCTTGTTGGCCGTTACCACATGCAGGCCACGAACCAGGGCTGCGCGGACAGACTGTTCGGCTGCCCCTTCGGCACCACCGACGAGCTCGACGAAGACGTCAATATCGGCTTCCTTCGCCATCTCCACCGGATCGGCATACCAGGCGATGCCCTCCATCAGGATGCCGCGATCCTTGGACGCGTCTCGGGCGGAGACGGCCGTCACCATGATCGGGCGACCGCAGGCCACCGTGAGTGCATTGGCGCGGGTCTGGAGGATACGGACGAGCGAGGCACCGACGGTACCCAGACCCGCCACGCCGATTTTAAGGGCATTCGCCATGAGGCATTCCTGACGTCATCAAAAAGGGAGTGAGGCGGTCCTGACGGGACCGCCTGGGGCTCAACATGGGCTCAACGATGGGCGTTGAGCGAAATCACGTTGTGCATGGTCTCGTCGGCCGTCGACAGGAACTTCTTGATGTTACGGGCGGCCTGGCGGATGCGGTGCTCGTTCTCGACGAGGGCGAGGCGGACATATTCGTCGCCCATTTCACCGAAACCGATGCCGGGGGCCACAGCCACGTCGGCCTTTTCAACCAGCAGCTTGGAGAACTCGAGGCTGCCGAGATGGCGGAACTTTTCCGGGATCTTCGCCCAGGCGAACATCGTGGCTGCCGGCGGCGGCACTTCGAAGCCGGCCTTGCCGAAGCTCTCGACCATGACGTCGCGGCGGCGCTTGTAGACGCTGCGGACTTCCGCGATGTCGGAGCCGTCACCGTTCAGCGCGTGGGTCGCGGCCACCTGGATCGGCGTGAACGCGCCGTAGTCGAGATAGGACTTGACGCGGGTCAGCGCCGAGATCAGCCGCTCGTTGCCGACGGCAAAGCCCATGCGCCAACCGGGCATGGAGAAGGTCTTCGACATTGAGGTGAACTCGACCGTGCAGTCCATCGCGCCCGGCACTTCGAGCACGGACGGCGGCGGATCGCCATCGAAGTAGATTTCCGAATAGGCAAGGTCAGAGAGCACGATGATGTCGTGCTTCTTCGCGAATGCGATGACGTCCTTGTAGAAGTCGAGGCTCGCGACGCGGGCCGTCGGGTTCGACGGATAGTTGATGATCAGCGCCAGCGGCTTCGGGATCGAATGCTTCACGGCGCGTTCGAGCGGCGGGAAGAAGGTTTCGTCCGGCTCGATCGAGATCGAACGGATCACGCCGCCGGTCATCAGGAAGCCGAAGGCATGGATCGGATAGGTCGGGTTCGGGCAGAGGATGACGTCACCGGGTGCGGTGATCGCCTGCGCCATGTTGGCGAAGCCTTCCTTGGAACCCAGCGTCGCCACGACCTGCGTATCGGGATTGAGCTTCACGTTGAAGCGGCGGGCGTAATAGGCCGCCTGGGCGCGGCGCAGGCCCGGAATGCCCTTGGACGAGGAGTAACGATGGGTGCGCGGGTCCTGGACCACTTCGCAGAGCTTGTCGACGATCGCCTGCGGGGTCGGAAGATCGGGATTGCCCATGCCGAGGTCGATGATGTCGGCCCCACCGGCTCGCGCGCTCGCCTTCAAACGGTTGACCTGTTCGAAAACGTAGGGCGGCAAGCGCCGGACTTTGTGAAACTCTTCCATCTTCAACCCCTGAAACCGCGCGGATCATAGCCGCGGCAGGCGCGCTCGTTGTCCCAGTGATCACCCGCATCGCAACGAAGCGCAAAACCAAATGCGGGTGATGATATCCCAATTGGAGCGCTCGCAGGAAATTTTGTCGCAAATCCGGCGCAAAGCCTGAATCGCCGACGAAATTTTATGTCAAAAACGCCTCGGTTGCTTTGCGAAAAAAACGTCGCCAGCGCAAGCCTTAATTGG
This sequence comes from Rhizobium sp., assembly GCA_029865885.1. GTDB lineage: Bacteria > Pseudomonadota > Alphaproteobacteria > Rhizobiales > Rhizobiaceae > Allorhizobium. The sequence goes on from JARXAK010000106.1 coordinate 5,537, forward strand.
CGATCTGAGCCTGCGTTTCGGCCCCATGCTGTGCGGCGAGCTTGCGCAGTTCCGCAAGCCTTGCCTGGTATTCCGCTTCGGTAATGCTGCCGGACTCGCGGGCTGCCCCAAGCGAAGTCAGCTGTGCCTGCAATGCGGTCGCTTCGTCGTTGCTCATCTGGACGTTCGCGGCACTGAGCGATCCGCCAAAATTCGGATAGCCGTCGCGATAGGTCGAGCGCGCCTGTGCCGCATCCGGGTTGTCCGGATCTTCCACATTCACCTGCAGGGCTGTCGGAACCGACGCGACCTCAGTCGTTGCCGGTGTGGTCGTCGACTGGCAGCCCGTGCCCGCCATCAGCGCGACGACTGCGGCGGCAAGCGCCTGACCCGAAAGACCCGAGAAACTGAACTTCTTGTGCACCATCGCCCCGACCGCCCGCGCTGACGCGGAAAACTGACATTCTTCAAATGCGCAACCGTCGATCCTCATCGAAAGACTATGCGCCAATCGCTGGAACTTGTAGTCGTTTTCATGCAGGATAGGCAAAC
>JARXAK010000151.1 GCA_029865885.1 Rhizobium sp.
CCGTCGGGTATGGTGATGCCAACCGGAACCCCGGCATATTCAATAACTTGCTTCTTCATAACGAATATCCCCGCTCGTGCACGGACGGCACGGCGCTGTTTCATGAGTCGTTTGTGGGAGTCAGGCTTTGTGCTGCGTCACATTCGACAGGAGCAGGCGTCGTAATGGCGTTTCACCATCACGAGGCACGGGGTCGTCGGCCAGGATCGGATGGCATCAAGAAATACAACTTGCATTTCGCTGACCTCCTTCTTTGGCTGCGGCCTCCCACACGGAGGCCGTTCATGGTTCGTCGTCAGTATCCGAACCAGCTCGCACAAGGTAGGTGCTGGCTCGGAATCCGTCAACGGGTTACCTTGGAAAAATAAAATAATTTTCTGTGACAGTCCCGCCTAGGCAAAAACACGGGAATTTTGATCCGGCATGGGCGAAATGCCGAAATATGATCTCAGTTTGGGCAAAATTACGCCACGCCCAGGGCGGGTCGTTCGACGGCCTGTTCGCGGATCGGCCAATGCACCACGGCCGCGAAGAGGCCGAGCGCCACACCCAACCACCAGACCTGATCATAGGTGCCGAAGTGGTCATAGAGATAGCCGCCCATCCAAACGCCGAGGAAGGAGCCGAGCTGATGCGACAGGAAGACGAGGCCGCCGAGCAGACCGAGATGACGGGTGCCGAACATGATCGCCACCAGTCCATTGGTCGGCGGCACTGTCGACAGCCAGAGCAGCCCCATGACGGCGGCGAAGATCACGACCGAGGTCGGCGTCTGCGGCAATAGCAGGAAGAGCGTCACCGTGATCGACCGGCCGATATAGATGAAGGCGAGGAAATAGGGCTTCGAATAGCGCTGCCCGATCCAGCCGGCTGCCAGCGAGCCGATGATGTTGAAGAAGCCGATCAGCGCCATGGCGATGACGGCATAGCTTGCCTCGATGCCGATATCGCCGAGATAGGCCGGGAAATGCGCGGTGATGAAGGCGACCTGGAAGCCGCAGACAAAGAAGCCGGTTGTCAGCAACAGATAGCTCTTGTGCGCGAAGGCCTCCTTCAGCGCTTCGGCAATGGTCTGCTGATACTGGCTGCCGGATTGCGTGCCCGATTGCGCATTGCCGCGCAAGGGGAAGGCGAGAAGCGGCACGACCAGCATCATGACAGCCAGGAAGACGAGGCTGTCCGACCAGCCAAAGGCCGAGATGAAACCCTGGCTGAGCGGCGCAAACAGGAACATGCCGGCAGAGCCTGCCGCCGTCCCGATACCGAAGGCCATCGACCGCTGCTCAGGCGTCACATTGCGGGCAAAGGCCGAGAGAATGACGCTGAAGGAGCCGGCACCGATCGCAAGCCCAATCAGCACGCCACCACCCAGATGCAGCCAGATGGGTGCAGACGCATTGGCCATCATCACGAGGCCGGCTGCATAAAGCACGCCAGACATGACCAGCACCCGACCCGTGCCATATTTGTCTGCAAGCGCGCCGAAGAAGGGCTGGCTTAAGCCCCAGAACAGGTTCTGGAAGGCCATGGCGAGACCAAAGGTCTGCCGGTCCCAGCCGCGATCGGCGAGCATCGGAAGCTGGAAGAAGCCCATGGCCGAGCGCGGCCCGAAGGTCATCACCGCAATCAGCGATCCCGCAAGAATGATGAGCCAGGGCATGGCAGGGCGCGCTGTTGTGGTCATGGCGGGTTCTCCTCTGTCGATCACAGAGTAGTGCAGTCGATCGATGAGCAGAAACGCCTTTTGGTGAACTGGCCATCAGGGGATTTGATGGATGTCAGGTTGGGTGTAGCTGTCCAACCGGAGGACACGGTGGGATGTCGCGCCACCTCTCCCCTCTGTGGGAGAGGTTACAAAATCGAAGGCTTAGCCCGATCAGGGCTAAACTTCAGATTTTGTTGGTGAGGGGATCGGTGCTACGGGCACAGACTGACGGACCCCCTCGCTTGCGATTTCAGATGTTTAGCCGTGGCGCCCGCCACGACTAATTCATCGAAATCGCTTTCTCCCCCACCAAGGGGGAGATGGGCGCCGCACGTTTGGCAGCGGTCTTCACCGCTGCTTGATCGCCCAGCGCTCGCGGCTGCCGAGCACCGTCACGGCATCCCCGACCCGCACCAGTCCTTCACCCCTTGGCACCGCATTCCAGCCGAAGAGCGGCCCCGGCACGCGCCGGTCGGCCGACATCCTCAGCCGCCCCATGGCCGGCATCGGGTTGGCGCCGTCGCGCGAGCCGGTTTGCTGGTCCTGGGTGGTCATGATGCAGCGCGGGCAGGGTTTGACGAAGTCGAAGCGGATGCCGCCGATCTCGAGGCCGGTCCAGGCATCCTCGGCGAAGGGCTCGTCGCAATCGAGCACGATGTTGGGCCGGAAGCGGTCCATGCCGACGGAACCTTCGCCATGCCGCGCCATGTCTTCGTTCAGGGCGCGCAGCGAGCCTGTCGTGGTAACGAGGATCTGGTAGCCATCGGCAAAGCCCATCGGCGAGCCTTCGCCCGCCCAGTCCGCACTCGCCTCGCGCCGGCTGTCGCCATCGATGAAGACCAGTTTCACCGGCCGCCCGAACCACTCGGATAGCTTGTCATTGACGCTCTCATGCGCGACCGCGGCGCTGACGGCCGATTGCCAGATCGCCACCTCCATGCGGTTGTCCGGCTGCGGTGGCGCGACCATCATCTCGCGCCCATCCTCCAGCCGCAGCGTCAGATAGGCCGCTGCCGGCAAGGCGATGAGGCGGGCAAGCGCCGGCAGTTCGCGCTGTGTGATGAAATGACCGGAGGGATCGACCAGCATCATCCGCCGGTCGCCGGAAAGCCCCATGGCATCGATAGGCGCCTGCGGCACGGCAATCCCCCGGGCGCTCTTGAACGGATAGATGAAAAGCCCGGTGACCTGCATGGTGCTTTGCCTTTTTCAGATTTCGTCGCGGAATTGGGTGAGAAACAGCGCCAGCCGTTCGTGCCGCTCCTGAGCGAGTTTGGCGCCGGTTTCGGTCTGGAAACCCTCGGAGAGCTTCAGGAGCTTTGCCGGGAAGTGGTCGATCGCGTAAGATCGGTCGTCGAGCGGCCGATGCTCGGCGCCAGGGTCGGCGGGATGATAGAGGCCGGAGCCCATGCGCCCGGCAATGTAGAAGCAGCGCGCCACGCCGACCATGCCGATCGCATCCAGCCGGTCGGCATCCTGCAGCATCTTCGCTTCGAGCGTTTCCGGCGGGATATTGGCGGAAAAACTGTGGGTGAGGATCGCATGGGCGACCGCCGCAATCTTCTCGTCGGGCCAGCCAAGCCCCGCCAGAATGCCGCTCGCCTTTTCAGCCGCCAGCCGCGAGGCCTGCGACCGAAGCGGAGAGCTTTTCTCCACGGCGACGCAATCATGCAGCAGAACGGCGGCCGCAAGGATCTCCGCATCGCCGCCTTCGCCGGCCTGGATCTTCAGCGCATTCTTGAAGACGCGGTGGATATGGGCAAGGTCATGCGAGCCATCGTCCCCTTCGGTCGCGTGAGCGAGGAGATCGGCGGCGAGCGACGCATGGGGTGCGAAGTCAGCGGCGGTGAGAAGGGCGGTCAAACGTTGGTTCCCCGTTTCGGCTGGCCGCATCTAGCCTTGCGAGGCCCCACTGTTCAACCGCCCTTGATCAGATCCCTGTCGGCGCCTCGTCCTCGTCCACGACCGGAGGTCGGACGGACTTCCCGCTCAGGATCTTCTGATAGAAGAGCCCGATGCCGATCAAGACCAAGCCGAGGCCGATGAAGGAGAGCGCGCGCAGCACGCCTTCGAGGTTCGCCATGTCGATCAGGAAGACCTTGGCCACCGTCACGATGACGATGACCGCAGACGCGATGCGCAGGCTTCTGGCATCAAAGCGCGAGCCGAGCGCGAGCAGCCCGACGCCGATCGCAAGCCAGGCGACCGAGTAGCTGTAGGTCTCCGCCTGCCCGAAACCCTTCCAGTAGGCGATGAACTCGCCCTGCCAGAAGCGCCGCACCGAAAGCGTCACCCAGGCAAAACCGAGCACGGCGCCGGACAGCGTCAGAAGAACGACATAGGGCAAAGGCCGCTTGTCTCGCGCGTAATATGCGAGGCCTGCATAGGCGAGGCCGGGTAGGAGGTAGCCGATCAGCAACAGATTGATCAGCGGCCAGCTGCCGGTGCTCTCGCCGGTGAAATAGGGGTTGAGCGCCCCGAGATGCAGGCTCACCGTCTGGGCGATGGCGATCCCGCCTGCCACCATCGACCCGTAGCGGAAGACGGGGCTCGGCGACTTCAGATCAAGCGTCATCAGGATGCCCGAGAGGCCGACCACCAGCAGCGTGTAGATCGACTGCTCGCCAAGCGTCGGCACGGTGGAATCGAGCACGCCGCCATTCATCGCATGGCGGATAAGAATGGCGATGGCGAGCAGACCGAGCAAGCTGGCCAGCCCCTGCAGTGCGTGGCGCACCCGCTGTCCCGGCCAGTTCCGGGCCTCATAGGCCGAAAGCAGCGCCAGCAGCGCCGGGATGCCATACCCTGGAAGCAACTGGTTGAGGATGGGCGTGCGAGACAGCGCCTCTGGCCCGACGAGTGTCGGATCCCAGCCGATGCGGAAGAGCACGCCGGCAAGCGCGATGACCATGATCCAGGGCAGGCCACTCCAGCCCCGCTTTCGCGTCGCCATCAGATAGGCAAAGCCGAGCAGGGCGAGGAGGATCGTGGTCACCATGCCATCGGTCAGCGTGTGCAGCGCGAGCGCAAAGGCGGCGAAACTGCCTGTCAGCAGCACATCGATGCCGCGCCGGAACGCGGGCAGCGCGCCCTTGCGGTTGAGGAACTCGCACGCCGCGATCAGCGCGGCGCCGAGGCCAATGGCGAAGAAACCGTGCAGCCAGTCGCGGGCATAGATGCCGTAGAAGACGAAGCTGCTTGTGGCGAGCAGGACAGGCAGAGCCGCCGCAATCACCGCCCAGACCGTCGAGAAGAGTGGGTCTTCGGCGAAACGTCGGCGGATCTGGGCAAGTCCGATGAACAGGAAGACGGCGGCGAGGCCGAGCAGCACATACATGACGGTGATGTCGAGCGCTGGCAGGCTGGTCTTGACCAGATCCCAGCCGAGTAGCATGGCCTGGGCCTGCCCCAGCATGCCTGTTTCGACGATGGCCGCGAGCAAGGCACCGGCCGCGGCAATCGCCGTCGGCCAGAAGGCGCCATGACGGGCACTGCCGGCGGCGGCAAGCGCTGCGATCAGCGCGGCAAAGCCGAAGAGCGGGAAGACATCCAGGATATCACGCTCAAGCATCATGATCGCCGGCAGAAGGACCGCGAGCGACAGCGTGATGTCGAGACCGAGGGGACCCGACGACATGCGCCGGCCAAGCGCTTCGAGCGACAGCGGCGCTCCCGGTTTCGCCGGGTCGTCGCCCGTCGTGCCCGGCCAGATCAGCATCCAGGCAGCGACCATGGCGAGGAGTGAGAGCGCGATCGGCGTGACCTCGGATGTGTCGATCAGCGCCACCAGCGCCCAGATGCCGAGCAGGGCCTGGGCGATCGACGGCACGATCAACCAGCCCTTAAGGCGCGAAGCGACTGAGGTCGCGACCTGCGCGACGGTCAGATAGATGAACAGCGTCCAGAGGTTTGGCGCCGTGGTCGAGATGAGGAGCGGTGTGAGCATCGAGCCGGCAAGCCCGAGCCCGGCCAGCGCCTGGCCATGCAGAAGCGAAAGGCCGAGCACACCGAAGGCGGTGACCGCCAGCAGGATGAAAGCGAGCGTCGGACCGATGAACGCATAGATGCCATGCGCGGCATAAATTGCGCCGAACAGGGAGACCGCGCCGGCAGCTGTCAGAATGCCCGGCACCATGGCATTGGCATAGAGCGCTTCGGCCTTGGGAAGTGCCTTGCGGCGGATAAGTTCGCCGACAGCCACCAGAGCGAGACCGAAAAGGGCGGCAAGCGTTAGCCTGACGCCTGGGCCGAGCAGGCCACTTTCGATCGAATAGCGCACGAGAAACACGCCGCCAAGCGCCAACGCCAGCCCCCCAGCCCAGACCGCCCAGCGGGCGCCGAGCAGGTTCTCAAGGCTTTCGGCGGGCGCAGCCGCACTGACTTCGCTTCGAGCTGCAGCGGGCAGTGGCTCCGGCTCATCCACCTCATCGGAGGAAAGAGAAGGGCGGCTCTCGCGCGGCATGTCTTCGAGCGGCGGTTCTTCTGCCTCGATTGTTTCCGCCGCCAACAATGCCGGGGCGGCCACGCCTTGCGTCGTGCTTTCAGCCTCGCCGGCTGCGGGCGCGGCAGCCGGACCGCTTAACTGCAGCAGCCGCTCCCTGACATCTCCGAGTTCCTTATCGAGGCGGTCGATCCTCTTCGCCGAGCCCCGGTGGATAATGAAGAGAACGCCGATCAGAATCAGCGGCAGCAATTCGAACATTGAGCCTCGCAGCACTTTGCCTAAGGAGGGGACAAACTACCGCTTTTCTTGCCAAGGGAAAGCGCTCTGCGTCACGCGGCGGGCAGGGCGGCGCTCTGACAGGCAAGGTGGCTGGAAAACCTCCCTTGCAATCCCGCCCGAAACTTTCTAAATCGACGGTACCGGCGATCGCCGGTTTTCTTTGGCACTTATTATGCTCAATCTGAGCATAATTGATGGAGGTAATGGCCATGGAAGCGCAGCACCTGTCGCGTATCAGCACCGGAATCCGCACCGCAGCCGAGCGTTTCGGCGTCTGGGAGCGCCCGGATCTCACCTATTCGCCGGCTGTCGCGAAGGAGACAGAACACCTCTACGCGCGTGTCCGCGATTTCATCCCGGCGATCGAATGGCCGGTCTTTGCGCCCTATATCCATGCGATCAACCGGCTGAAGAAGGAGCGCGGCGCCGTCATCCTCGCCCACAACTACCAGACGCCGGAGATCTTTCACTGCGTCGCCGACATCAAGGGCGATTCGCTGCAGCTCGCCCGCGATGCCGTCAGCGTCGATGCGGAGATCATCGTGCAATGCGGCGTGCATTTCATGGCCGAGACCTCGAAACTGCTCAATCCGGACAAGACGGTGCTGATCCCCGATGGGCGCGCGGGCTGCTCGCTGTCGGAATCGATCACCGGCGCCGATGTTCGCCTGCTCCGCGAGCGTTATCCCGGCGTGCCCGTCGTCACCTATGTCAACACCTCTGCCGAGGTGAAGGCCGAGACCGATATCTGCTGCACCTCGGCCAATGCCGTCGATGTGGTCAACAGCTTCGACAGCGACACCGTGCTCTGCATCCCCGACGAATATCTGGCGATGAACGTCGCCAACCAGACGACAAAGAAGATCCTCACCTGGAAGGGCCATTGCGAAGTGCATGAGCGCTTCACGGCCGACGAACTCCTGGAATACAAGCGGGCCGATCCGCGCATCGAGATCGTCGCCCACCCGGAATGCCATCCGAGCGTGCTGGCCGTCTCGGACTATGCCGGTTCGACCAAAGGCATGATCGACTACGTCAAGACCAAGCGGCCCGCCCGTGTTCTCCTGGTCACCGAATGCTCGATGGCATCCAACATCCAGGCCGAAGTTCGTGACGTTGATTTCGTTAAGCCCTGCAACCTCTGTCCGCATATGAAGCGCATCACCCTGCCGAAGATCCTCGACAGCCTGCTGTTCATGACGGAGGAAGTGACGGTTGATCCCTCGATTGCCGGCCGCGCACGGCTGGCGGTGGAGCGGATGATCAATCTGAAGAATTGAAGTTTGGCGAGCTTTGTTGTCTTATGGAAACGCAAAACAACTCAAGGCGCATCTACCATGAACGGTCCTTTGCCACCCCTTTTATAGGCCGCTTTTCAATAAATGCCGGCAGTGCAAGCCATTGCGGTCAGCTCACTCTAAGGCTCGCTGCGCCTGAAAGGCTTGCGTTTATATCCCTGGGGACAGACCTAGCCACTGGACGGTCACAATGAAAGGGCTTCCAGATCCGGTTCCTAACGCCCGGACGGTCGCGGGCCTGTCAACCATTGTGATTAGCCATGTGTTCCCTGGTGGTAGCCTTTTACGGGAACTCATAGACCAGTGGCAGTCAAAGCGAAGGAACGATGGTCAGGCTATACTAATAAAGGCAATTGAGGATCAGGGGCTGAGGGCATTTGACAGTCTGACCGATGGCCAGCTGGAATTCATCGTACCCGCGACGTACCTGTTTTTCGAGCAAGTTCGATTAGGTGAGTATCACCACAATCTCACTGTGCTCGCGCGTTTCGTGGCTCACGGGGTCACGGCTCTAAAGAGACCTGATCCCGGTGACGTTGGCCGTTTCGCAAGGCAACTGGAACATTTGAGCGAGCTCGAACTTGGCGTGATGGCGAATGCTCTTGCGCTTAGGGACTTGTGGGATTCACCTGACAACTACGACTTTCTCTCAGCGGACGGGCTGCGAACCACTTTTCCTGAACTATATGCCGCAGTGAACGTAGTCGAGTTAAGGAGCTCACTGGCGCTCCTCGCGTCGCGCGGATTGATTTGCCCCGATGGAAGTCCTCAGCTTGGAAAAACCGAGGAAACGTACTTTCTGACCCCACAAGGGCGGGCACTAGGCGATCTCGTACGTCAGATGAAAGTTGACTGAATGCCAACCAATCTTGAATCCATGCGGCCGCAATCCTGGCAGGGCATTGATGATATCGTCATCGTCGGTGGCGGTCTGGCCGGTCTTTTCTGCGCCCTGAAGCTCGCGCCACGCCCCGTCACGGTGCTGGCAGCCGCCCCGATCGGGCAGGGGGCATCCTCCGCCTGGGCGCAGGGCGGTATTGCTGCGGCCATGAGCCCCGGCGATAGTTTCGACAAACATCTGGCCGACACGGTTGTCGCCGGTGCCGGGCTCGTCGAGGAGAAGATGGCGCGGCTGATGATCTCGGAAGGGCCTGACCGCGTGCATGATCTGCTCGGCTATGGCGTGCCCTTCGACCGGGATCTGGAGGGCCATCTGCTGCTGTCGCGCGAGGCTGCCCATTCCGAGCGGCGCATCGTGCGCGTGGCGGGCGACCGGGCGGGTGGCGCGATCATGGAGGCGCTGATCTCGGCTGTGCGCCGGACGCCGTCGATCCGGGTCATGGAAGGCTATGTCGTCGAGGAATTGATTGCCGAAGGCCGTTTCGTCTCCGGTGTCGTGGCACGCCCCGATGCCGGCCAGTCGAAGACGCGTGTCGCCTTTCCGGCCCGCGCCGTCGTGCTCTGCTCGGGCGGCGTCGGCCATCTCTATCAGGTCACCACCAATCCCACCGAGGCGCGCGGAACCGGCGTCGGCATGGCCGCCAAGGCCGGTGCCGTGATCGCTGATCCGGAATTCGTCCAGTTCCACCCGACGGCGATCGACATCGGCCAGGATCCGGCGCCGCTTGCGACCGAGGCGCTGCGCGGTGAGGGCGCCGTGCTGGTCAACCGTGCCGGCCATCGCTTCATGACCGACCTGCATGCCGATGCGGAACTGGCACCCCGTGACGTGGTGGCGCGTGGCGTCTTTGCCGAGGTGGCCGCTGGGCGTGGTGCCTTCCTCGATTGCACCAGAGCGATCGGCCAGGATTTCGCCAGGCGCTTCCCGACCGTGTATGCCTCCTGCATCGCGGCGGGCATCGATCCGGCAATACAGGCAATCCCCGTTGTTCCCGCCGTGCATTATCACATGGGCGGCGTTGCCGTGGATGCCGATGGCCGCACCTCGCTTGACGGGCTCTGGGCGGCCGGTGAGGTGACCTCCAGCGGTGTGCATGGCGCAAACCGACTGGCCTCGAACTCGCTGCTGGAAGCCGTGGTCTTTGCCGGGCGCATCGCCGAATCGATCAAGGGCATGCTGCCGGAATCGGCGCTCTACGAATGGCCGAAGACGGCCGGCGAGAACGACGATCTTGTGACGATAGAGGATAGCCCCGAACTGAAAGACCTGCGCGGCTTGATGAGCCGCCATGCCGGCGTCATCCGCGATCAGGACGGGCTGAAGCTCCTGATCCGCGAACTGGTGGGGCTGGAGCGCAAGCGTGCGCGGGTGCGCTTCTCCAACATCGTCGCGACCGCCAAGCTGATCGCCGTCGGCGCCTATCTGCGCACGGAAAGCCGGGGTGCGCATATGCGCGCCGACCATCCCACGCCTGAGGAGGCGCTCCGCCGCCGCACCTATCTGACGCTTAAGGAAGCGGATCGCATCGCCGCCGAACTGGCTGGCTGAGGAGACTATGCCGATGACCACGAGCCTGCGCCCGCAGCTTTCGCCCCTGATGATCGAAGATCTCGTCCGCAACGCCTTGCTGGAAGATCTCGGTCGCGCCGGTGACATCACCACCTATGCCACGATCGGACCGGAAAAGACGGCGACCGCCGCGCTCAACAGCCGCGAGACCGGCGTGGTGGCCGGCCTGCCGCTCGCCGAAGCCGCGTTTCGCCTGATCGATCCCTCCGTGCGCTTCGAAGCGCTGGTCGCAGATGGCGATACAGTGGCGCCCGGCCAAGCCATCGCCCGCGTCTCCGGCAATGCCCGCTCCGTGCTGTCAGCCGAACGCGTGGCCTTGAACTTCCTGATGCATCTTTCCGGTGTGGCGAGCTACACCGCCCGCTTTGCCGCCGAGATCGCCCATACGCCGGCACGCGTCACCTGCACGCGCAAGACATTGCCGGGTCTGAGAGCCGTCGAGAAATATGCCGTGCGGCTGGGTGGCGGTTCCAACCATCGCTTCGGTCTCGATGATGCGATCCTCATCAAGGACAACCATATTGCCGTTTCCGGAGGGGTTGCCTTGGCAATCGAGGCCGCGCGTGCCTATGCCGGCCATCTCGTCAAGATCGAGGTCGAGGTCGACGGCCTCGACCAGATGGGCGAGGCGCTCACGGCGCGGCCTGATGTCATCCTGCTCGACAATATGGGGCCGGAGCTGCTGCGGAAGGCCGTTGCGATCAACCGGGACCATCACCAGCTGACGGCGGATGCCTATCCCTCGGATATCGGTCGCATCGTCCTGGAGGCCTCGGGCAACGTCAACCTCCAGACGATTCGCGCCATTGCAGAAACGGGTGTCGACTATATCTCGACGTCGAAGATCACCATGGCGGCACCGACCCTGGACATCGGGCTCGACATCGGCATCGCCTGATGAAGATTAAATATGCGTGTAATATTGCGCCGCAATAAAACGCGTCCTGCGACGCGCGAGTGAAACATGATATAACTCAATACCTTGGTCATATATGAGCATTTTCTTCGCAAATTCTCATCTGTAATTCTTGGTTTTGACCGTGTTTTTCGAATCTCCTACGCCTTGAGGCAAGGTTTCGGCCTGTATTTCCGGCGCGACTTGTTGGCGCCGATACGTAACGCGTGGGGGTTTGTATGACGACGATGACTTTGTCGCCTGATAGCGCTAGCGGGGAAAGAAATCCCGCCGCTAATGCTTCAGATACCAGGGCCTTTCAGGCCGTTGATCTGGATAACTTCGCGTCGGTTGTGTCAGGCCTCATGGATACACCCGCCCCCGCGCGTGCCAGGGATGGTGGACCAGCTATGACACAGGACGACACCGTCAGCATTCTCGACGTGCTTGAAGAGATGCAGCGCATCATCGACCGGCATCTCGAAAAGACGGCTCAGCAGCACAGCGACCGCTGACCTCTGCTGCCGTCTTGCCACCAGAACCGGAGCGACGCCTGTGGCGGCAGTCGTGGCTCAGGCTTCCTTCGCCCGGGCGTCGACGAAGCGTTCGGGCAGGGCGACCACTTGCGGCGTGCCGTGATAGTCACCTGCGGGAACGGGATGAAAATCCCGTTCTCGTCGAAGGACTCTTTCACCGTCTTGATCATCCCGGGTCGGATCGCCGGGCCTCGGTCGAAGGCGCAGGCCTTTGCGGAACGTGATCAACCGCCGGTGCGACCGCCAACCTTGAGGCCGGGCGCCGGTCGTTCTTCCAGCACCTGGCGGCGGAAGCGGAAGAGGGCGGCGGGCCGCCCGCCGGTCGCCGCTTGCGTCGATCCCGTCGGCTCCACCAGTTCGGCGCCATCGACGAGGCGGCGAAAATTCTGTTTGTGCACATGATGTCCGGCAATCGCCTCGACCGTCCCTTGCAGGTCGGTGAGCGTGAACTCGGGCGGCATCAGCTCGAAGATCACGGGGCGATACTTGATCTTGCTGCGCAGCCGCGCAAGTGCGGTCGCCGCGATCCGTCGATGGTCATGGCGCATCGGCCGGCCCAGCACAGCACCGGTCCGGCACCGCTCGACCCGCCCGTCCTGCAACGCTTCCTCGACAAGTCCTGCTTCGTAAAGCAGTTCGTAGCGCTCCAGCACCCGCTCCTCGTCAAAGGGAAAATCGTCGAGACCGAAGGCGAGTTTGAGGCGCGAGCGCCGGGTGGCCGATACCGTCGGCGTTTCGGCGGCCCAGGCGTTGAGCGCTGGGAGTAGGGCGCTATCGAGCAAGGGTGGTCGACCCTGGCGCCAGTCCTCCCAGGGCAGATAGCCGTACCAGTCCCGCCAGCGTGCACCGGAAAGCTCCAGTCGCGCATCCCGGTCGCTGTCGAGCCGTGTCAGCGCGAGGTAGCCGACCGAGACGACATGCGGACCCTGGTCGCCGGGCATCTTGTGGCGGCCGCGATCGCCGAAGGTATAGAGCTGCTCGATATAGCCGAGTTCGAGCGCCGTCTGGGCCTCGACGGTATGCCTGAGCGACATCTCCATGGTCCGGTGCCGGTTCGGGGCGAAGGGACCGAAAGGCAGAGCGTCCAGCGCCTCGCCGTCTTCGCCAACCACCAGCAGGCGTGGCGTCCGGGCACTGATCGCGACGATCGCGGCGTTGAGGCCGATCTCGATCTCCGCCGGTGTGATCATGGCGTGACCGGCTTGCTGAAGGGCAGCGGCAGCGCAAAAGGCGTATTGCCATCGGCATCCGCGCCCCGCCCGATCGCCTTGACGGCCTTCGCGAACCGTCCGCCACGTCCAAGCATTTCGTCGCCGATCTCGACGAGCCGCATATTGGGCGTCGCAAAGGGGGAGGCGTCCCGCAACCGCTTCGCCAGGGCGTCATCGTCATCGTCGGGAACGACCGCAAGGCTCGCGATCATCGCGGCGGCCGGCGAGCGCGAAACCCCCATCCAGCAATGCACGACGAGCGGCGCGGCCTGGTCCCAGTCGCGCGCAAATGCGATGATCTCAGCGACATGCATTTCCTGCGGCGCAATCAGGTCGCCCGTGCCGGCAAAGCTGATGTCGTTCATCGCAAGCTTCAGATGCCGCTCCGCCTGGATGACCGCCGGCCGGTGAAAGTCCTGACTGGCGGCCAGCAGGCTGATCATCTCACGTGCCTTGTGGCGCACGGCCATTTCCGCGATCCGGGCAAGCGGGGACACGACGATCAGGCTCATACGGATCCCCATGTCGTCGATTGCCGGTCAGCCTCGATCTCTTCGAAACGCTCAAGGAATTTCGCCTGCGCCTGATAGGCCGGCAGCGGGTCGATCAGGATCGTGTCGCGGGTAAAGCCCTTCGGCTGGCCGAAGAATTTGCGCGCTTCCGCCTCGGCAAAGCCGGCAAGCACGGTGGCCTCAAAATAGGCGGAGATCATGTCGGCCTTCTTGATCAGGTCCTTGAGTGCTGCCTTCGGATGGGCCGGCAGGCCGAAGCGCAGATGAATGGCCGCCTCCAGCCGTTTCTCCACCACCTTGTAGCCGCCGCCGACGACGGCCTTGAAGGGCGAAATCATGTCGCCGATGACATATTCCGGTCCGTCATGCAGCAGCGCGACCATCAATTCGTCGGCGGTCGCCTTCGGATTTGAGCGGCGGAAGATGTCTTCGACGATCAGGCTGTGCTGCGCGACCGAAAAGGCATGGTCGCCCGAGGTCTGACCGTTCCAGCGGGCAACGCGGGCAAGCCCATGGGCGATGTCGCTAATCTCCACATCCAGCGGCGAGGGATCGAGCAGGTCGAGCCGACGTCCGGAGAGCATGCGTTGCCAGGCGCGACCGGAGGGCAAAGGGGCAACCGAACCCATCTCAGGCTTCCTCGGCCACGGACGGGAAGTCAAGCCCGCTCCAGCCGGGAAGGGCAACGGTCACCGGCACGTCGCCAGCGAAGATTGGCGCGCCGGAGGTCATGGCTTCCCCCGCCTTGTCGATGCGCAGGATGGCAAGCCCGCGCTCTCCGGCAACCGTGCCAAGGGTCCCGATCGACTTGCCGTTGGTGGTGATGTCGGTCCCCGATGCTGGCAGCGGCGTTTCCGCCGAGACGATCACCACACGCCGCCGTGCGGTCGAGCGGTGCTGCATGCGCGACACGACTTCCTGACCGACATAGCAGCCCTTGCGGAAGGAGACGCCGCCCGATTTGTCGAACAGCACATCATGCGGGAAGGCATCCTGCAGCGCATAGTCTGCGCCCGACTCCGGCACGCCGTGAAGAACCCTGAGCGCATCGTAGCCCGCACTGTCGAAGGCTTCGCCGATCTTGCCCGGCTGCCGGGATACGGTGGTTCCGGCGAGCGCGAATCGGTGATCCACGGCTGCGGTTGTCTCTTCGCCCCAGCCGACGGTCGCGCCCGTCTCGGCAAGCACGTCGATCGTCACGGCGGCGCGCAGCTTGTACATCGCCATTCGCTTGACGAAGGCTTCCCGCTGGTCGGCCCGCATATCAATCTGGAAGCCGTCGCCGTCGCGAGAAATCAGGAAGTCGAAGAGGATCTTGCCCTGCGGCGTCAAAAGCGCGCCCGGACGCAGCTCGTTTTCCGCAAGCGCGGTGAGGTCGGTGGTGATGAGGTTCTGCAAAAAATGCTCCGCATCCGCACCCGAAATTCTGACAAAGGCGCGATCGGGCAGGAAGGCTGAAGGCATGGGGATCACCGGGCTGTTGCAATGCCAACTGAATTAGGCGCTGCCAGTCTAGACGACAAGCAGCTGCGATCACAGCCCACAGTTTCGCCGACTGCTCGGATTGCGGTCAGTCGCCGACAGTCAGGAACTTCCAACGGCCATCGGGTGTGATGCCGACGCGGAAGAAGTTGTAATTGCCGTATTCCTGCATTTCCGCGACGTCGCCGGCCGTCACGATGCGCAGCAGTTCCACCTTCTCCTGCGGTGTGAGCAGGCCGATCGACTTGCCGGCGAAGTAAGGCCAGACATAGGCTTCGTCAGCCGTG
This sequence comes from Rhizobium sp., assembly GCA_029865885.1. Lineage (GTDB taxonomy): Bacteria > Pseudomonadota > Alphaproteobacteria > Rhizobiales > Rhizobiaceae > Allorhizobium. The sequence continues at coordinate 15,120 of JARXAK010000151.1, forward strand.
CCCTTGTCCATCTGGACGAAACCCGTCGAGAGAATGTCGAGCAGGATCGCCAGGATCTCGACGCCCTCGCTGTCGCCGGAAATCGACTTCAGCGCCTCGATGGGATCCTGTTCCGGCTCCTGCAGGGGCACCACCGTCTGATCCGGGCCAGGGTTCATCAGCGGCTTCAGTTTCGAGATGTCGCCGGTGGCGGCCGCGTCGATGATCAACTGGCGCATCCGGCGGACCGGCTCGGGCGCCTTCTCAATGTCGTAGATGACTTCGGCGGGCGGCGCCGTCGGCTCGGTGCTATCAACCGCATCCGGTTCGTCGCGCTTGATCAGCGGATCAGGATCCGGAATGACCGGGATCGAATCCTCCAGCATCTCCGGATCGTCGCCGGGTGGGGACTGGGGCGTCTCAGTTCTGCTGTCCGCCGTGGGGGGCGTGATGTCCTTGATGTCGGACAACGCAAGGGCAGGCGGGGTCGCCACCGCAGAGGTGAGCATGAGCGTCAGCGCGCCCGTCAAGCGAAAGAGCCTGACCCGCGACGAGATCATCATTCTGTCCCTCGATTGCTGTCTTACTGAAGTTTACGCTCAGGTGAGAACTCGCCGGCGAGCAGCCGGGTCTTGAGCGCGTCGAGAATGGCCTCGGCACCGTGTTCGCCATGAATGCGGATCGTCTCGCGCATGGCCAGCGCAAAGGCAGCGTCGGCGATGATTTCGGGCTCGATCCCATCGGCCATGCCGTCCGCCCAGGCCTCATTCTGGTATTCCAGCGCAGCCTGCATCTTCTCATGAACAATCATGTCGTCGATTTCGTTGCGGCGCGGTTCCATGGGCATTCCTCGAAGCACTTACTCAGTCCTTAACGACCCTATCAGCCTTTTGCCAAAACGACACGGGGGCAGACCAAAAGAGGTGAATTAATCGTTAATTTCCGAAACGTGCGGTAATTTCTGTGGCGAGTGTTGCGCCTTCGTTACGGTAATTCTCCTCTGCACGAACTGCGGCAGCCGTGCAAGAGGTGTAGACGGAGGCAAATGAACGGTAGCCGCGATTGTAGGCCGCCGTCATGCGCGCCCGCCGCTTCGGCTCGGTCCTCGTCTCGGCGTCGAGCAGGTCCTGCAGTGACTGGCGCCATTCCGGTTCGCCATCGGCCTTGCAGAGATTGCGCAGGTAGTGAACGGCACCGATGATCTCCGAAAGCCTGGCGAGACGGTCGTCATAGGGCGTCGGCTTCTCGGTCTCGACCGGGGGCGGGACGACCGCCTCGTTGCTCTCCTGTGCGGCGGCGGAACCGGCCAGAATGAGAAGAAATGATGTGATGCGAAGGCAGTGACCCAGGTGGCTCATGCTTCGCCCCCGACGCGTAGATCCGGGGAAAGGCGTAAAACGCAGTCACGCACGCTTTCGGGAATTGGAAGGTCGAGGATTTCTTGCGGCAGGAACCAGCCGGCCTCCAATGCGTCGCTCTGTGCTTCGGCCTCACCGGCATCATCCGTCTCCACCTCGAAGACCGAGAGCAGAAAGTGGCTGCCGGTGACGCCCGCTTCAGGCAAAAGCTCGACCGTTTCGAACAGGCGCGGATTGCGCCCGACAATGCCCGTCTCCTCGAACAGTTCCCTAAGCGCCGTTTCCTGCGGCGTTTCGCCCGGCTCGGCGCGACCGCCCGGAAAGGCATAGAGATCGGCAGCCGGCGGATTGCCACGGCGCACGAGGAGATAACGCCCGGCTCGTTCGACGATGGCGGAGGAGGCGAGGCGGGGCATGCTCATCAAACGAAGACTCCAGTCGAAGACGGCACGGCTTCGGCGAAGCAGCGCGCCGGGATTATCGCGAGCTTTGTCGGCGCCTGCAAGCAGGCTGTGACGCCTTGACCCTGGCCGGGTGGACTGCCATCTACAGGAGATGTGTGGACGTTTTGCCCTGACAGCAAGCCCTGAAGAAGTGGCCGAGATCCTCAACGTCATGGAGCTTGAGGGCTTTCCGCCGCGCTACAATATCGCGCCGACGCAGCCGATCCTGGTGGCGGTGGCCGCACCGCCTCTCGACCCCGGCTCGAACCGCCCGGATCGCATGGCGGTGCTTGTGCGCTGGGGGCTCATTCCCTCCTGGGTCAAGGACCCCAAGGAATTCACCCTCCTGATCAATGCCCGCTCGGAAACCGCGATCGAAAAGGCCTCCTTCCGTGCCGCGATGCGCCATCGCCGTGTGCTGGTGCCGGCCTCCGGCTTCTACGAGTGGCACAGGCCGCCGAAAGAGAGCGGAGAGAAGCTGCAGGCCTATTGGATAAGGCCGAAGAACGGCGGCATCGTCTGCTTCGGTGGCCTGATGGAAACCTATATGTCGAAGGATGGCTCCGAGCTCGATACGGGCTGCATCCTGACCGTGGGCGCCAATCGCACCATCGGCGAAATCCACGACCGGATGCCTGTGGTGATCGAGCCACAGGATTTCTCCCGCTGGCTCGATTGCCGCCATGGCGAGCCGCGCGACATTGCCGATCTGCTGCGTCCGGCAGCCGAGGACTACTTCGAAGCGATCCCCGTCTCCGATCTCGTCAACAAGGTTGCCAATGTCGGCCCCGAGCTGCAGACGCCGGTGACGCCCATGCCGAAAAAGCAAAAGCCCGCCGCAGACAAGTCCGGCGACGGGCAGATGAGTCTGTTCTAGCGCAAGGTCTCGATAAAGCTCTCGCTCAGGCGACCTTCGGTGCCGGCTTGCGCTTCAGCATGAGAGCTGCAGCGAGTACGGCCTTCAGGCCAAGCGGGCGGTAGTTCGAGGCAAGGTTTTCGTTTGCCGGCTTCTGCTGCTCGGCTTCAGGCTGAGTCGTCATCGGTTTGTTCCTTGGAGTGTTTCCTGACCAGTGTTTTTTGTTTGCGGCTCTCTCTGTGGAGATCATGACAAAAGCGTGGCCGGTGCTGTGACTCAAATCAAATTTGAAGAAAAAGAGTAGATAAGGAGAGCCCCGCACAAGCTTTTGGGCTTGGCGGGGCTGAAAATTCTTCAATTCGAAACAAAAGACGGTTCAGACGCCCCGATCGATCTCGGACAGACCTTTCTCGGCTGATTCTTCGCCGATGGTCAGCGTGCCATAGCGGCGGTGCCAGTTGCGTGCGCCGAAGGGCAGCGAGCACAGGTAGAGGAGCACGCTCACAACAAGCACTTCCCAGGTGAAGCTCATCAGAAGGGCGACATACAGCACCACGCCGAGGATCATCGGAAAGACCAGGTCGCGGCGGATATGCCCGAAGCCGGATTTGCCCGACCAGACCGGCAGGCGGCTGACCAGTAGATAGGCGATGATGATCGTGTAGGCCGTGCTGGCATAGGCGAAGAGGCCGACGGGTGCGACGCCGAGGAAGCCCAGATAGACCGGCAGAAGCACCAGCAGGGCGCCGCCAGGCGCAGGCACGCCGACAAAGAACTCCGATTGCCAGGGCGCTTTGGTTTCCCGCTCGGACATCACGTTGAAACGCGCCAGCCGAAGGCCGGCCGCGATCGCATAGATCAGCGCTGCGATCCAGCCGAGCGAACGGGCCTGGTCGAGCACGAAGACGTAAAGCACCAGGGCGGGGGCGACGCCGAAATTGATGATGTCGGCGAGTGAATCCATCTGCGCGCCGAATTTCGACGTTGCCTTCATCATCCGGGCGATGCGCCCGTCGATGCCGTCGAGGAAGG
>JARXAK010000180.1 GCA_029865885.1 Rhizobium sp.
GTGCAGCTCTATGCAGGCCTCGCCAACCGCGAGCAGCCGGTCCGGCTCGGCGACGGCATCCGCGACAAGGCCGAACTTGTTGACGAACAGCCCCTCTTCGAACCCGCTGCTGCCTGGACGGTCGCCGACGTGCTCGGCGACGTTCTGCCGCCAACCGGCAGCCCGCCCGCCGGCATCGCCTACAAGACCGGCACGAGCTACGGTTATCGTGACGCCTGGTCGATTGGCTATGATGGCCGTTATGTACTCGGTGTCTGGATCGGACGGCCGGACAATGCCGCCGTCCCCGGCATCTCCGGCTATCAGACGGCAGCCCCGATCCTGTTCGAGGCATTTGCGAAGTCGGGTCTGGCTGGAACCGCCCTGCCCCGAGCCCCCACAGGCGCCAACCGCATCGCCGCCTCCGACCTGCCGCAGTCCCTGCGCCGCTTCTCCGTTGATCCGAACGGCCTCATCTCCGTCTCGGCCCGCGAGCGCCCGCCGCAAATTGTCTATCCGCTGGAAGGCTCGGTGCTGGAACTCGGCAAGGGGCCGAACGGAGAAGCCTTGCCGGTCGTCATGAAGATGCAGGCCGGCCGCGCGCCGTTCCGCTGGCTGGTCGATGGCAAGCCGATGAGCGACAGCACCCGCCGCCGAACCGGCGAGTGGCATCCGGAGGGTTCCGGGCAATCGACGCTGACCGTCGTTGATGCGGAAGGGCGCGCCGCCTCCGTCAATGTCTTCATCCGGAATTGACCATCATGCAATGGCACGTGATCCAGCGCCGCATGGACGCCGTAAAACATCCCGTTAACCCATTTGAACGGGAGGTCTTCGTTATGACCAGCAGCTTGCGCGCCGGAATGATCACACTCCTGACGCTCGCCTTCACATCATCGGCTGTGATGGCGAACGAACGCTTCACAGCCAATGACATCAAAGGCGAGATCATCGGCAAGCGGATCTACCTCGCTGTGCCCTTCGGCGGCGAGTTCCCGCTGAACTATCGCCCCAACGGTCAGGTCGACGGCTCGGGCGAAGCTCTGGGGCTCGGCCGTTTCGCCAAGCCGAACGACAAGGGCCGCTGGTGGATCAATGGCGACCGCCTCTGCCAGCAGTTCACCAGCTGGTACAAGGGCGCTCCGATGTGTTTTGAGCTGATCCGCACGGGTGACAAGCGCCTGAAGTGGATCCGCGACAACGGCGACACGGGCACCGCCCGTATCGGCAGCAGCATCTGACATTGCTTGCCGCCCCTGCCGGGGGTCTCTATTCTGTCCGAATTGGAAGCCGGGGACCCCGATGGCAGACTTGAAGGACCGACCGATCGGCGCGACCGCCACGCTCGGGAAAACCGGCTATCCAGCCATTCGCTCAGCCACAGGCGGCGAACTTGAAATCGTCACGGGGTCCACGCAGCCGGGCTTCAATCCGCTCGACCTGCTGCTCGCCTCTCTCGCCGCCTGCATGAGCATGAGCGCCCGCATCGCCGCTCGCGAAATCGGCCTTGCGCACAGCTTCGAAGGCATCGGAGTAACGGTCAGCGGTGAAAAGGCCGTAGACGCGCCATCCCGCTTTATCGGCTTCACGGTCGAATTCGTCTTCCATGGCGCGCTCGATCTGGAGCAGCAACAGGCGATCGCCCACCGCGCAGAAGAAATCTGCACCGTCAGCAACAGTCTTGCCGTGCGTCCGACATTGGTGATCGGCAACGCCTAGCAGGAGAGAAGCCGCAACCTCAAAGCGTCGCGAGGCATAGCCCCGTTCCTCGGCTGCCGTGGGACAGGATCGAGACAATGCCATTTTCGGATGCATCGTCTTTGCGCAATACGATCAACTATGGCGCTCCGCCTGCCTTAATTCTTGACGTTTGAGCATTGTTCGTTAACAAGAATGTGAGGCGCCGTGATTTCAGCATCACCGCGTCCGAACCTGGTGCCGGGCCCCTCTGGCGAGAGTTTACGGCGCTCTCGTGATGTCGGTACCGCCAGCAATTTCAGCCGGCGGATTCTAGAACAATGAACAACTGGATCATGCTTCATGCGAAGGCGTGCAGGGCGCTTCGCATCTCTACAATTTCTCTGTCCTCCAGCCAGGAGGTCCACTCGTGAGCACGGCAGCAGCAACCGGTGGAAGCTCCACCCTCGGCTATTTCCGCTGGGCCTTCATCGTCACGGCGATCGGCCTCATTCTCGGCGGCGTCCTCGGCTGGCAGTCGTCCGGCACGATCGCCGGCATGGCAACCGTCTTCTTCATCTGCGCGGTTCTGGCGGTCCTTGAAATCTCGCTGTCCTTCGACAACGCGATCGTCAACGCCAACAAGCTGAAGGACATGACCCCCGTCTGGCAGCAGCGCTTCCTGACCTGGGGCATCATCATTGCCGTTTTCGGCATGCGCATCGTCTTCCCGCTGCTGATCGTCGTGATCGCCGCGCAGATCGGCCCGATCGAAGCGATCATTCTCGCAGCCCGCGAACCAGCGGAATATGCCCGCATCATGAATGATGCTCATCTTCCGATCGCCGCTTTCGGCGGCACCTTCCTGATGATGGTCGGCCTCACCTACTTCTTCAACAATGAGAAGGACGTGCATTGGATCGAGTGGCTTGAGAAGCACATGGCACGCTCGGCCTCCATCAAGGGCATCGAGATCGCGTTGGTCCTGCTCCTGATCCTGCTGTTTTCCAACCTGCTCGAAGGCGAGGAATCAACGACCTTTGTTTATTCCGCCATCTACGGGCTTGTGACCTTCCTGGCCGTCGAAGTGCTGGGTGGACTGCTGGATGCCTCGCAGAAGACCATGAGCGAAGCGGCCAAGGGCGGCCTCGGCGCCTTCATCTACCTCGAAGTGCTCGACGCCAGCTTCTCCTTCGATGGCGTCATCGGCGCCTTCGCGCTGACGCAGAACCTCTTCATCATCGCAATCGGCCTTGGCATCGGCGCCATGTATGTCCGCTCCATGACCATCATGCTGGTCGAGAAGGGCACGCTGGCGGAGTATCGCTATCTGGAACACGGCGCCTTCTACGCCATCCTGATCCTCTCGGTGATCATGTATGTGCAGACGCTGTTCCACATCCCGGAAGTCATCACGGGTCTCGGTGGCGCAGCCCTGATCGGCATCTCGCTCTGGTCGTCCATCAAGTACAACCGCGAAGAGCGGGCGGAAGAGGAACGTCTCGCCCGCGAAACCGTGGCCGAGAATATCTGATCGACGCAGTCTGGAAAACGAAGGCCGGCGTTCTCGCCGGCCTTTGACGTTGTGGAGACCGGATGCTCAATCCGGACCGACATCGGTTCCGCGAGAGCCGATGTCTGGCAGCGCCCCCGTTCCCGGCGTCTTCATCGGGTCCTGAAGCTCCGGCTTGTCGTGAGGCCCCGCCGCAGGCATGGTCTCTGCGGTCGATTTTTCTCCACGGGGCTGGCGCTTACGCGCCTTTTCGATGTCTTCGGTCATGGAACGTCTCCGAGTGTGGAACGGAGAAACCTGCAGCCGGACCTCAAAGTTCCACCTCCCCGACACGCCTTGCAGAAACAAGGGCAAGGCGGGCCGACCGGACCTGCCCTCGGGCAGGTTGACGACAGACCTTGCGGTCAAAACCAACATGAACGCCTTGTGTGGCCTGAAAGCGCTCCTACATCTCCGCAGTGACAGGAGATCGACATCAATGAACAGCGCAGCGCCGAATGACGAACCGGCCGCAGAGACCGGCGTGGCCTCGCGGCGACTTGCCAGGCTCAGAGCCCATGCCACCGAGGCCGGATCCGTCAGCCTCGACGAGTTGATGTCCGCGATGGGCCGAAGCAGCATTGCCTTTGCGATCCTCATCCTTTCCCTTCCGGCGCTGACCCCGATCCCCGGTCCGTTCGGCCTCGTCTTCGGCAGCTGCCTTGCCATTGTCTCCCTGCAGATCATCGCCGGCTTCAGACGCATCTGGCTGCCGCAGTTCCTCGGCCGCCGTCAGGTTTCGGGCGGCACCATTGACCTCATGGTCCGCTACACAGCCCCCATGGTCGCACGTGTCGAAACGCTGCTGCGCAAGAACCGCATGCGCCATTTTGCAGGACCGAGAGCGCAGGCGTTCCTGGGCATACCGGTGCTTCTACTCGCGATCGCCGTCGCGCTGCCGATCCCCTTCGGCAACCTGCTTCCCGTCGCAGCCCTGGTGATGATCGCGCTTGGCCTCATGGAGCGTGACGGCCTTGTCGCCATTCTCGGCGTTGCCATGGGCGTCGTTGCCCTCGGCGCAACCGGCGGTCTCGTCTATGCCGCCGCCTGGGGGCTGGGCTCGATTGTCGGCCCTTGAAAAAAATCTTCGTCGCGATGGAATAGAATTGCTGCAGGCTCCGTATACAGGGGTATGACGACGAACTCGAACCCGTTCAATGTAATTGGCCAGCTCGCAGCCCTGCGACGCTACGCCCGTTCGCTCGTCAAAAACCCTGATGAAGCGGAAGATCTCGTCCACGACGCACTGGTCCGTGCGCTGGAACGCAAGTCGACTTTCCGGAGCGGCGCAAGCATCCGCAACTGGTTGATGTCGATCGTGCACAACACCCATATCGACCGCCTTCGTCACGACCGCGCAGTCAATCGGCGTCACGATGCGGCGCTCGAATTGGCCGATAGCGTCGCACCGGCAGGCCAGGAGCACTCTGTCAGGCTCGCTCAGGTGCGTGACGCGTTTCTGTCTCTGCCGGAAGACCAGCGCGAAGCACTGCATCTCGTGGCCATCGAAGAGCTCTCCTATCAGGAAGCCGCCGATGTGCTGAATATCCCTGTCGGCACGCTGATGTCCCGCGTCTCTCGCGCCCGCGCCCGTCTTCGGGCGATGGAAGGCGGCGAGGAGGCAAGCGCCGTGCCCCACCTCAGAATCGTTGGAGGAAACCCCGATGACCAGCAATGATCCCGTGATCGAGGCTGACCTGCACGCCTATGTCGATGACCAGCTGGATGTCGGGCGTCGCATCGAGGTCGAGGCCTATCTGTCGGAGAACCCGGCGATTGCCGCCAAGGTCATGGCCGATCTGCGGGTGCGCGACGAATTGCGGCTGGCGCTTGCGGGCATGCCAGCAGTCGTGCGTCAGGATACGCGCGAGGCGGCGCGTGCGCTGGAAAGCGCCTTCAATCGCCCACGCACCGTCGATGTGATGCGCCGCGCCGCAGCAGTCGTACTTCTCGTCGGCGCCGGATGGATCGCCCATGGCTGGATCGCCCCCGACAGCATCGGCGAAGTGGTGGCCTCCGTGCCGCCGCCGCAATTCGTCGAGGAGGCCATGCGCGCCCATCAGACGGCAGAGCTGCGCGAGCAGATGACGTCACAGGCGGAAGTGAGCCGCTTCGACCCGGCGGAGATCCGCTCGGCGACAGCGATCGTGTTGCCCACGATGCCGGCGGAGTGGTCGGTGCGCGATGCGCAGGTTTTCCCCTCCACCTACGGTCCGAGCGTCGAGCTCGAAGTGGAGCCCCAATCCGGCGAGAGGCTGTCCCTCTTCGCCGTCCGGCCTGGCAACTTCTCGGTTCAGCAGGTTCTGCTGAAGCAGGAAGGCCAGACCAACGCAGCCTACTGGCAGATCGGCGAGGTTGCCTACGCGCTGATCTCCGAAACCGAAAATGCGGACAAGCTGGCCGAACAGGCCCGCAAGCTTGCCCGTACCCTTTACTGATCCCAAGGAGGTAATTGACTATGGATCCCATCCAGAACCGCTTCGGCTACGGCGCTCAGGCCCAGTCCGCAGCACTCTTCGACGAAAGCCTGCGCAAGCACATGCTGCGCGTCTACAACTACATGGGCCTCGGTCTGGTCATCACCGGTCTGGTCGCCTTCTTCGTCAGCCAGACGCCGGCGCTCTACGTGCCGATCTTCTCCACCCCGCTGAAGTGGGTCGTGATGCTGGCGCCGCTGGCCTTCGTCTTCTTCTTCTCGTTCCGCATCCACGCGATGTCGGCCGCCACCGCGCAGATGGCCTTTTGGGCCTTCGCGGCCGTGATGGGTCTGTCGCTGTCGTCGGTGTTCCTGGTCTTCACCGGAACCTCGATCGCCCGCACCTTCTTCATCACTGCAACCATGTTCGGCGCGATGAGCCTCTACGGCTACACGACGAAGCGTGACCTGTCGAAGTTCGGCTCGTTCCTGATGATGGGTCTGATCGGTGTCGTCATCGCCTCGATCGTCAACATCTTCCTCGGCTCCAGCGCCCTGCAGTTCGCGATCTCGGTGATCGGCGTCGTCGTCTTTGTCGGCCTGACCGCCTGGGACACGCAGAACATCAAGGAACAGTATGCCGAGAACGTCGACCAGGAGAGCCAGCAGAAGCTCGCTGTCTTCGGCGCTCTGTCGCTCTACCTCAACTTCGTCAACCTGTTCCAGCTGCTGCTGAGCCTCACCGGCCAGCGCGAAGAATAAGATAAAAACGCGTCGGGAGAACGCTTTGAACAGAAGACGCCCGGGTTAAGGCCCGGGCGTTTTCACGAGATGAAACAAAGATCCAGTTCAGACGATACCGCCGGAACCGCCCTTGACCGCCGGACGCTCGGCCGCAACACGGGCCCGGTAGCCGCTCGCACGATAGGTGGCGACCGGATCAATTGCGCCGCCTGCCCGGCGCCGCGCCTCAGCAAGAACAGGCTCGACATCGGTACGATAGGCACGCTTCAGTGTTTCGGAGGCCATCAAGGCATCATTGTCGTTCTGATAGCCTTCAAGCGCCGCACGATCGACGAGCAGAGCCTGAGCATAGGCCCGCCGGATTTCGTTGGCACTCGAAATCAGGCTTTCGATCGGATCTGTCACGTTATGGCTCTGGTCGATCATATGCGCCGGATGGAAGCCCTTCACACCCCGATGCTCTGCGTCAACAAGCTCGTTGAACACCAGGAACAGCCGGTAGGGTTCGACCGATCCGGCATCCAGATCGTCATCGCCATATTTGCTGTCGTTGAAGTGGAAGCCGCCGAGCTTGCCGAACTGAATGAGCCGCGCAACGATCATTTCGATATTGGTGTTCGGCCCATGATGCCCGAGGTCGACGAGGCAGTGGGCCTTCTCACCCAGGGTCTGGGCGATCAGGTAGTTCGTGCCCCAGTCCTGCACGACGGTGGAATAGAAGGCCGGCTCGTACATCTTGTGTTCGGAAAACAGCCGCCAGTCATCCGGCAGAGCCTTGTAGATCTCGGCCATACCAGCGAGATAACGCTCGAACTGACGGGTGAAATTGCTCTGGCCGGGGAAGTTGGAGCCATCGCCGATCCAGACCGTCAGCGCCTTGGAACCGAGCGCTGCACCGATCTCGATGCATTCGAGATTATGTTCGACCGCCTGACGACGGGTGGCTGCATCCACATGGCTGAGCGAACCGTATTTGTAGGAATGCGGCTGGTCGGGACTGTCGGAGAAGGTGTTGGAATTCATCGCGTCGAAGCCGAGCCCCAAGGCATCCGCCTTGGCCTTCAGCGCCTTCGGATCAGCCTTGTCCCAGGGGATATGCAGCGAGACCGTCGGCGTCGCCCGGGTCAGCTGCTGGATAACACCGCAATCGTCGAGCTTGTCGAAGATGTGCCGCGGCTCGCCCAGCCCCGGAAAGCGGGCGAAACGTGTGCCCCCGGTCCCGACACCCCAGGAGGGAACGGCCACGAAGAATTCTGCGACCTTCGCGGTGACGCTTTCGATGTCGATGGAACTGCGCGCCAGCTTCTCGCCCAGCGCCTGAAAGTCGCTCAGATGGGCTGCCTCGCGCCTGTCATTTTCCGCCGCCACGATATCGGCGGCAATTGTGATCTCGCTCATTCTCTCCTCCACCTCGCGCGAACGATTGTCATCGAAGCGCGTTTATCTGCAATCTGAAACGACAAACGGAGCCCACATGGACGTTCTTCGCATCCTGCTTGCCATCCTCCTGCCGCCACTCGGCGTTTTCCTCCAGGTCGGCATCGGCCTGCATTTCTGGCTGAACATTCTGCTGACGCTGTTCGGCTATATCCCCGGCATCATTCACGCCATCTGGGTGATCATCCGCAAGTGAGCGGTCCCGCGGCATTTGCGCCGCGGGCGCCTCGAGAGATCAGCGTGTAAAGCTTTGCGCGTTGCCGGCATCGACATTGATGATGTTGCCGGTTGATTTCGCGGAAAGGTCCGATGCCAGGAAGTAGATCGCCTCGGCGATGTCTTCCGGGAAGACATTGAGCTTCAGCATCGAGCGGTTTCGGTAATGCTCCTCAAGATCGGTGACTTCGATCTTCGAGGAGGCCGCCCGCTGCTCGCGCCACTCGCCGTTCCAGATCTTCGACCCACGCAGCACCGCATCCGGATTGACCGTGTTCACCCGGATGCCGGCATCTGCCCCTTCAAGGGCCAGGCAGCGGGCGAGATGGATCTCGGCGGCCTTTGCCGTGCAATAGGCGGAGGCATTCGGCGAAGAGGCAAGCCCGTTCTTCGAGGCAACGAAGACCACGTTGCCGCCGAGCTTCTGACGCCGGAACAAACGGAAGGCTTCGCGCGAGACGAGGAAATAGCCGGTGGCCAGGATGCTGATATTCTTGTCCCACATCGCAAGCGTCGTGTCTTCGACCGGAGCCGAAGAGGCGATCCCGGCATTCGACACGAGAATATCGACACCACCGAATTCCACACAGGCTTCGGCGAAGGAGCGGATAACCGCATCCTCGCGCGTCACATCGAGCTGAACGGAGCGGACCACATCCGCGCCATGGCGCTTCGAGAAGTCGGCAACCGTCTGCTCAAGTGCTGCCGCATCGATATCGGCCAGCACCACGCAGGCACCTTCCGCCATCAGCCTGTCGGCGGTCGCCCGGCCAATGCCACCGGCGCCACCGGTGACGAAGGCAACGCGACCGGCAAGGCTCTTCGGCTTTGGCATGCGCTGCAGCTTTGCCTCTTCGAGCAGCCAGTATTCGATATCGAAAGCTTCCTGCTCCGGCAGACCCTGATATTCGGAGACCGTCGAGGCTCCGCGCATCACGTTTATCGCATTGACATAGAACTCACCGGCGATGCGGGCCGTCGCCTTGTCCTTGGCAAAGGACAGCATGCCGACGCCAGGCACCAGGAAGATCACCGGGTTCGGATCGCGGATCGCAGGCGAATTGTCGTGACGGCAAGCTTCGTAATAGCGGGTGTAGTCGGCACGATAGGCTTCGAGCGCCTTGTCCAGACCGGCTAGAACCGCGTCCACATCGGGCTTTGCCGGATCGAAATCGACGATCAGGGGGCGGATCTTGGTGCGCAGGAAGTGGTCGGGGCAAGAGGTGCCGAGGCTACCCAGCGGCTGCAGGTTCCTCGAATTGACGAATTCGAGCACGGCATCCTGGTCGTCGAAATGGCCAAGCTTGCGCTCCGCCTTGCCGATGCGGCCGCGGATCTCGGGCATCAGCCGTGCGGCAATCGCGCGACGCTCCTCTGCCGGCAGGCTCTTCGATACCGCACCGCCGAAGATCGTCTTGCCCTCGGTCTCCTTGGCAAACCACGCGATCGCCTTGTTGATGATCTCGAGTGTCAGCAGGTAGCAGTCCTTGGCATCGTTTGCCCAGGTGAACAGGCCATGGCTTTCGAGCACGACGCCCTTGGCGGTCGGATTGGCCTTCACGAAGGCTTCGAGGTCGAGGCCGAGCTGGAAGCCGGGACGGCGCCAGGGCAGCCAGCCGATCTCCGAGCCGAAGATCTTCTGCGTCAATTCCTTCGAATTCTTCGAGGCCGCAATCGCGATGATCGCGTCCGGATGCATGTGATCGACATGCGTGAACGGCACGAAACCATGCAGCGGCGTATCGATCGAGGCCGCGCGCGGATTGAGGTTGAAGGTGCAATGCGGCAGGAAGCCGACCATACGGTCTTCGTCGTGCACACCCTTGTAGATACCCTTCAGCGCGTCGAGTTTGTCCTTATAGAGCGTCGCAAAGCCATCGAGCTTGATCGTTCCGACGTCACCGCCCGAGCCCTTGACCCAGAGCACCTTGACCGTTTCGCCTGTCAGCGGGTCGATCTCCATCACCTTGGCAGAGGTGTTGCCGCCACCGTAATTGGTGATGCGCTTGTCGGCGCCCAAGAGATTGGAACGGTAAAGAAGCTTGCCGGGCTCATCCAGCTTGGCCGCGTGGGCATCATCCCAACGGTTTTCGAGAAGGCGGGTTTGGCCCGTCATGACATCCTCCCTGCATTGATTTTCATGAGCGGTCAGCGACGGCTCATCTCCTTCTTGTTCGCAGATATCGCGCAGCCATCCTGCGATTGTCAATCAGTTTCGATCATTTCTTTTCATTGTGCGATGCAATATAATTATTTTTGATCGTTTCTGATTGACAGCGTAAAAACATTACGAATAAATCACCGTCAGGAGGACCCCATGCACGAACGCGAACGCCATCGCATTATTCTGAGCGCGATCCAGGAAAAGCCTGTGATCACGGTGCAGGATATTGCCGAGCTGACCGAGGCTTCAGAAGCCACGATCCGCCGGGACATCGCATCTCTTCACGTGCAGGGAAAGCTGAGACGCGTCCGCGGCGGCGCCGAGGCAGTCCACCCGCCGCAGCTTGGCAATCTCGCCGCCCGCCCCTTCCGCGTTTCCGAATCGGTCAACATCGATAAGAAACGCGCAATTGCGCGCGCAGCGGTCGATCTCTGCGAAGAAGGTGATTCGATCATCATCAACGGCGGCACCACCACCTTCCAGATGGTGCATTTCATGTCGGCCCGCCGCCTGCAGGTCATGACCAATTCCTTCGCCATTGCCGAGCACCTGGTGAAGCACTCGAAATGCACGGTTTCGGTTCCCGGCGGCGCGATCTATCGCGACCAGAGCCTGATCCTGTCGCCTTTCGACAATGACGCAATCCGCAATTTCTACGCACGCCGCATCTTCATCGGCGCGCAGGGCATCAATGCACTCGGTGTGATGGAGTCCGACGCACTCGTCATCCAGAGCGAACAGAAGCTGGTGCGCCAGGCCGAAGAGCTGATTGTCATGGTGGACTCCAGCAAGTTCGCCAAGCGCTCCAGCCTGATCCTGTGCGCGCTCGACAAGGTGTCAACGATCATCACCGATGACGGAATTTCCGACGAGGCGGCCGGCATGGTCACCGACGCCGGCGTGAGGCTCATGACCGTGAAGCCGATGGCTTCGTCGGCAAGGGAGGATACCTCGTCGGTCGCCTAGAGGAGGCGCCGGGAGGGAGAGTAAAGCAGTTCATCAACCTGGGAGGATAACATGAAACTGACAAAGATGTTGCTGGCCGGTGCAGCGATTGCACTTGCCACCATGGGCTCGGCCGCACAGGCCGCCGACATGAAGATCGCGCTCGTGGTCAAGTCGCTCGGCATCGGCTTCTTTGAAGCTGCCAACAAGGGTGCGCAGGAAGCAGCCAAGGAACTCGGCGGCGTCGAAGTGATCTACACCGGCCCGACCTCGACAACGGCTGAAGGCCAGATCGAAGTCATCAACTCGCTGATCGCCCAGGGCGTCGATGCCATCGCGATTTCGGCAAACGATCCGGATGCGGTCGTCCCGGCCCTCAAGAAGGCCATGGACCGCGGCATCAAGGTCATCTCGTGGGATTCGGGCGTAGCCCCCGAAGGCCGCATCATGCACCTCAACCCGTCATCCAACGCGCTGATTGGCAAGATGTGCCTGCAGCTCGCCGCCAACCACCTGCCCGACGGCAAGGGCGACTTCGCGATCCTATCCGCCACCACCACCTCGACCAACCAGAACATCTGGATCGAGGAAATGAAGGCGCAGCTCAAGGACTTCCCCGGCCTGAACCTGGTCACCACCGTTTATGGTGACGACCTGGCCGACAAGAGCTACCGCGAAGCGAACGGCCTCCTGACCTCGCAGCCGAACGTCAAGGTCATCGTCGCTCCGACGACCGTCGGCGTTCTCGCAGCCTCCCAGGCCGTCAAGGATGCCGGCAAGATCGGCGACGTCTATGTCACCGGCCTCGGCCTGCCGTCCGAAATGGCGGGCGCCATCCAGTCGGGTGCGACGAAGGAATTCGCCATCTGGAACCCGATCGACCTCGGCTACTCCGCAACCCAGATCGCCTATCGCATAGTCAAGGGCGAAACCGATGCGGCTCCCGGCTCGGAAATCGAAGCCGGCCGCATGGGCAAGATCAAGGTTGGTGACGGTGGCGAAGCCGCCATGGCCGATCCCTTCGTCTACAATGCCTCGAACATCGAGGAATTCTCCAAGATCTTCTGATCTCGGCGAACAGACCCCGGCGGCTCAAGCCGCCGGGAATTCACTCATTCGGTAAGCACATGATGACCGTTCAATCTGCCAAGCTCGCGGCGGGCGCGATCCCGGCTGGCGACCCCATTCTCGAAATGCGGGGCATTTCCCAGATCTTCCCGGGCGTAAAGGCCCTGGATCGGGTCGATATCGCCCTCTATCCGGGCAAGGTGACCGCGCTGATCGGCGAGAACGGCGCCGGCAAATCGACGCTCGTCAAGATCCTGACCGGCATCTATCGCCCGAACGAAGGCGAGATCCTGATCGATGGTAAACCGACGACCTTCGCCAACGCCCAGGAGGCGATCGACGCAGGTGTCACCGCCATTCACCAGGAGACTGTGCTGTTCGACGAACTGACCGTCGGCGAAAACATCTTCCTCGGCCACGCGCCGCGTACCCGCTTCGGCCTGATCGACTGGCGCACCATCAACGACCGCTCCCGGGAGCTGATGACGACGCTGGAAAGCGAGATCGACCCGACCACGAAATTGAAGGACTTCTCGATCGCCCAGCGCCATCTGGTGGCGATCGCCCGCGCACTCTCCGTCGATGCCCGCATCGTCATCATGGACGAACCGACGGCCGCCTTGTCGCGCAAGGAGATCGACGATCTCTTCCGCATCGTCGAGGGTCTGAAGCGCCAGGGTAAGGCCATCCTCTTTATCAGCCACAAGTTCGACGAACTCTACGAAATCGCCGACAACTATGCCGTTTTCCGCGA
The DNA here is from genome assembly GCA_029865885.1 of Rhizobium sp. GTDB lineage: Bacteria > Pseudomonadota > Alphaproteobacteria > Rhizobiales > Rhizobiaceae > Allorhizobium. The sequence goes on from JARXAK010000180.1 coordinate 12,953, forward strand.
TGGCCGCATGGTCGGTTCCGGCGTTCTCAAGGACACGCCCCAGGACGAGATCGTGCGGCAGATGGTCGGCCGCGACGTCCACGACGTCTTCCCGAAGACAGAAGCCATGATCGGCGCACCGGTCCTGAGCGTCGTCGGCTACAGCCACGAAACCGAATTCCGCGACATCAGCTTTACCCTGAACAAGGGCGAGATCCTCGGCGTCTACGGACTGATCGGCGCCGGCCGCTCGGAACTCTGCCAGTCGATCTTCGGCGTTAACAGGCCAAAATCCGGCAGGTTGGAACTCGAAGGTCGCGAGCTCAGCATTCGCAACACCTCGGATGCGATCACAGCCGGCATTGTCTATGTGCCCGAGGAGCGCGGCCGCCATGGCCTGGCGCTGGAATTGCCAATCTATCAGAACATGTCACTGCCCTCACTGATCCGCACCTCGGTTGCAGGCTTCCTGAAGGCGACAAATGAATTGAAGCTTGCGCGCCGCTTTGCCGAACGGCTCGATCTGCGCGCGGCTGCCCTCTCCGTGCCGGTCGGCACGCTCTCGGGCGGCAACCAGCAGAAGGTCGTGATCGGCAAGTGGCTCGCCACCTCGCCCAAGGTCATCATTCTCGACGAACCGACCAAGGGCATCGACATCGGCTCCAAGGCCGCCGTCCACGCCTTCATCTCGGAACTCGCCGGCGAAGGCCTGTCGATCATCATGATCTCGTCCGAACTGCCCGAAATCCTCGGCATGTCGGATCGCGTCATGGTCATGCGCGAGGGCCTGCAAGCCGGCATTTTCGAGCGCGAAGGCCTGACCGCAGAGACGCTAGTGCGCGCCGCCACCGGCAATGCGTGAGGAATGGCAATGCAGAACCTTTTGAAAAACCGGGAAATGTTGCTGGGTCTGATCATCATCGGCATGATCATGAGCTTCACCACCCGTGCGCCCAACTTCGCCAACCCGGAAAATCTGGTCACGATCTTCAACGACACCTCGATCCTGATCATCCTGGCGCTCGGCCAGATGGTCGTGATCCTGACCAAGTCGATCGACCTCTCGGTTGCCGCCAATCTCGCCTTTACCGGCATGGCGGTCGCCATGCTCGACAGCGCCTATCCCGGCCTGCCACTGGCACTCCTCGTTCTCATCGCAATCGGCATTGGTGCAGCCCTCGGCGCGATCAACGGCTTCCTCGTCTGGGCCCTGCAGATCCCGCCGATCGTCGTCACGCTTGGCACGCTGACCATCTATCGCGGCATGAGCTTCGTGCTCTCGGGCGGCGCCTGGGTGAATGCACACCAGATGCAGCCGGATTTTCTGGGCGTGCCGCGTCTGCCGGTGCTGGGACTGCCGATCCTCTCCTGGGTCGCGATCGCGGTCATCCTGCTCATCGGCTTCATTCTCGCCCGCACCGCATTTGGCCGCTCGACCTATGCCGCTGGTGGCAATCCGGTCGCGGCCATCTATGCCGGCATTGATGTCGGTCGGGCCCGCTTCCTGGCATTCGTGCTCTCGGGCGCGCTCGCCGGTCTTTCGGGGTATCTCTGGGTTTCGCGTTATGCGGTCGCCTATGTCGACATCGCTGCCGGCTTCGAACTCGATAGCGTGGCTGCCTGCGTCATCGGCGGCATCTCGATTGCAGGTGGCATCGGCACCGTGATCGGCACGGTCTTGGGCGCCCTCTTCCTCGGGGTCATCAAGAATGCGCTCCCCGTCATCGGCATTTCGCCCTTCGCCCAGATGGCGATCTCGGGCATCGTCATCGTGCTCGCCGTCGTCTTCAACGCCCGCGCCGAGGCCAAGAAGGGCCGCATCATCCTGCGTGACCGCGCAGCCGGAAAGGAGGCAACGGCATGAGCACCGCACATGAACATACAAAGCGCGTCATCCCCGACCGGCTAGAAACGCCGTTGCGTCGACTGCTCGGCAGCTGGGAAGTGCTGCTCTTCTGCGTGGCGGTGCTGATCTTCATCGCCAATTCGTTTGCCTCGCCCTACTTCCTGAATGCCTGGAACCTGTCGGACGCCACCTTCAACTTCACCGAAAAGGCGCTGATCGCCTTTGCAATGGCGCTGCTGATCATCGCCGGTGAGATCGACCTCTCGGTTGCCGCGATCATTGCGCTTGCCTCGACAGCCATGGGCTATGCAGCACAGCTCGGCGTCGGGGCGCCCGGTCTGGTCGCGATCGGGATCACCACCGGCCTTGCCTGCGGCGCCTTCAACGGCCTGCTGGTTGCCGGCCTGAAGCTGCCGTCGATCGTCGTGACGATCGGCACGATGAGCCTTTTCCGCGGAATCTCCTATCTGGTTCTCGGCGACCAGGCCTTCGGCAAATATCCGCCGGAATTCGCCTTCTTCGGCCAGGGTTATGTCTTCTGGGTCATCTCCTTCGAATTCGTCCTCTTCCTGGTGATGGCATTGCTCTTCGCCATCCTCCTGCACCGGACGAATTTCGGCCGCCATGTCTATGTCATCGGCAACAATCCGCTGGCAGCCCGCTTCTCCGGCATTCCGGTCGAGCGGGTGAAATTCATTCTTTTCCTTCTGACCGGCCTGATGAGCGGCATCGCCGCCGTCTGCCTGACATCGCGCCTCGGCTCGACCCGCCCCTCGATCGCTCAAGGCTGGGAGCTTGAAGTCGTCACCATGGTCGTGCTCGGCGGCGTCTCCATCCTCGGCGGTTCGGGCACCATCGTCGGCGTCGTCATCGCAGCCTTCGTCATGGGCCTCGTCACCTTCGGCCTTGGCCTTCTCAACGTGCCGGGCATCGTCATGTCGATCTTCATCGGTCTGCTCTTGATCGTCACCATCGCCCTGCCGATCGTCGCCCGCCGGATCAAGCACGCGAGGAACGCGCAATGAGCGAGACCGAACGCCACGTCTTCAAGATGAAGCTCAATCCCGGCATGGAGGCGGAATACAGGAAGCGCCATGACGAGATCTGGCCTGATCTCGTCGACCTCCTGCATGATGCCGGCATCAGCGACTATACGATCCATCTCGATCCGGAGACGAACCTGCTGATCGGCGTTCTCACGCGCACGAAGACGCACAAGATGGCGGACCTGCCCTCTCACCCAGTGATGAAGCGCTGGTGGGCGCATATGGCGGATATCATGGCGACCAATCCCGACAATTCGCCCTGGGCCGTCGATCTGAAACCCGTCTTTCACATGCCATGAGCCAGAGTTTCCATCGCATCGCCGTCATCGACATCGGCAAGACCAATGCCAAAGTGGTGCTGGTCGACGCACAAACAGGCGCAGAACTTGCGGTCCGCAAAACGGCAAACAGAGTTCTATCGGAACCGCCCTACCCGCATTTCGATATCGAAGGGTTCTGGGCATTCATCTTCGGGACGCTGCGCGACTTTGCGGTGACACCGGGTTTTGATGCGCTCTCCATCACGACGCATGGAGCATCAGCAGCACTGCTGGACGTCGACGGCAATCTTGCCATGCCGGTCATCGACTACGAGCATCTGTATCCCGCCGACATTGTCGATGCCTATCACCGGCTGAGACCCGATTTTACCGAGACTTACTCGCCGGCCC
>JARXAK010000184.1 GCA_029865885.1 Rhizobium sp.
CCGGCGGATGCTGGGGCTGTAATCAGCACTCATTCCCCTCCCCAACCCCTCCCCACAAGGGGGAGGGGCTTTGCCGCCGCCCTATCCCGTATGCCACAGGGAGGGACAGTTGCGGTGATCGCTCTCCCCCCTTGTGGGGGAGATGTCACGGAGTGACAGAGGGGGGTAGGCCCCAATCACCTAAGTCGGAAAGCCGCGACTAAAGCCCCAGCATCCGCCGGTTCGCCGCATCATCCGTGCCGCCCGAAGCGAAATCGTCGAACGCCTTCTCGGTGACGCGGATGATATGCGCCCGGACGAAATCGGCCCCTTCACGGGCCCCGTCTTCCGGATGCTTCAGCGCGCATTCCCATTCGACAACCGCCCAGCCATCGAAATCATTCGCCGCCATCTTCGAGAAAATCGCGCCGAAATCGACCTGGCCGTCACCGAGCGAGCGGAAGCGCCCTGCCCTGTTCACCCAGCCCTGATAACCGCCATAGACGCCCTGCCGGCCGGTCGGATTGAACTCCGCGTCCTTGACGTGGAACATCTTGATCCGGTCCTTGTAGATGTCGATGTTGTCGAGATAGTCGAGGCATTGCAGCACGTAATGCGAGGGGTCATAGAGCATGTTGGCGCGGGAATGGTTCTTCACCCGCTCGAGGAACATCTCGAAGGTCACGCCGTCATGCAGATCTTCGCCCGGATGGATTTCGTAGCAGACATCGACACCCTGCTCCTCGGCATAGTCGAGGATCGGCAGCCAGCGGCGGGCCAGTTCGTCAAAGGCCGTCTCGACGAGACCGGCGGGACGCTGCGGCCACGGATAGATATAGGGCCAGGCCAGCGCGCCGGAAAAGGTCGCATGCGCCTTGATGCCGAGGTTGCGCGAGGCCTTCAGCGCGTACTTGACCTGTTGCACCGCCCATTCCTGCCGCGCCTTCGGATTGCCACGCACTTCGGGTGCTGCAAACCCGTCAAAGGCTTCGTCATAGGCCGGATGAACCGCCACCAACTGGCCCTGAAGGTGGGTGGAAAGCTCGGTAATCTCGACGCCGTTCTGTCGCGCCACACCGGCAAGCTCGTCGCAATAATCCTTGGATTCAGCCGCCTTTTTCAGGTCCATCAGCTGGCCGGCCCAGGTCGGAACCTGCACACCGACATAGCCCTTGTCGGCCGCCCATTTGGTAATCCCATCCCAGGTATTGAACGGTGCGGCATCACCCGCAAACTGGCCGAGAAAGATCGCCGGCCCCTTGATCGTCGTCATGAATTCTCCTCCCTGAGCATTCCTGCAACGTTTCCGTTAACGATTACAGGAGATGGAATTTCGACACAACGGCAATGATGCCCGTGACGGAAATCTGCCCGGGAAAACCCCGGGCAGACTGATTTTGCTTCGCTTTCGGATCAGAACGGCGAATCCGGGAAGTAGTAGTTCTTCGCGTTCTCAGGCGTGATCAGCGTCGCATCGAGCGTGTAGGTGCCGTGAACAGGAACGGCGTCGTAGAGCGCAGCCGCCGTCATCTCCATGGCCGTGCCAACCATCGACGGCGGATAGAGAACATTGACCGGAACCATCTTGTCGCCATCCATGACCTTCTTGATCATGTCCTTAGAGCCGGCACCGCCGATGATGTACTGGATGTCGGTGCGACCGGCCTGTTCGATGGCCTGGAGCACGCCGACAGCCATGTCGTCATCCTGGCACCAGACCACATCGATCTTCGGATATTTGGTCAGATAGTCCTGCATGACCTTGAAGGCATCGTCGCGGTTCCAGTTGCCGAACTGGCGGTCGAGAACCTTGACGTTGGAGCCGGCAATGCCCTTGTCGAAACCGTCCTGGCGCTGCTGGTCGATCGGGATCGGCATGCCGCGGATGACGACGACTTCGGCGTCCGGTGTCTTCTCGGCGATGTACTTGCCAGCGACTTCACCGAGAGCCGGGTTGTTGCCGGCCACATAGAGGTCACGGACGCTGTTGTCGTTGACAGACGGTGCGCGGTCGACAAGCGCGACGAACTTGCCGCTGTCCTTGATCTGGCGGATGGCGTTAACAAGCGGATCCGGATCCGTCGGCAGGATGACGAGCGCATCGATGCCCTGCGTCGCCAGATCCTGCACGGCATTCGCCTGGCTGGACGGATCAGCGGAGGTCTTGACGACCACGGTGAGACCCGGATGGCGCTCCATCAGCTGCTTGGCAATACGCTCGGCATGATAGATGACGCCGGATGTCCAGCCATGCGTGGCAGCCGGGATCGAGACGCCGATCGTCTTGGCGTCCTGGGCCTGCGCCGCGCCGAAGATCGACACGAGTGCTGTCATGGCGACGGCCATACCCAATAGTTTCTTGTGCATTGGTTTCCTCCCAAAGTGACAAAGGGTCTCTCAGATGACGGACCGGGCGACCCTCCTGCCCGGCCGTTTCCTTACGCCTTGCGCGCCAGCGAGCGCTGGACGAGCATCGCGATGATGATGATCGTGCCCTGGATGGCGCCGATCAGATATTCGGAGATGAAGTTCGACAGCAGCATGATGTTGCCGACGAGTTCGAGGATGAAGGCGCCGCAGATCGTGCCCCAGACACGGCCCGCCCCGCCCTTCAGCGCCGTGCCGCCGACGACGACGGCGGTGATCGCCTGCAGCTCCCAGAGAATGCCCGTGGTCGCCGAGGTAGACCCAAGACGCGGCACGTAGAGGAGCACGGCAATGGCGACGCAAAGCCCCTGGATGACGAAGGCGATGGTGCGGATCCGATCGACGGCGATGCCGGAATAGCGCGCGACGTCCCGGTTGGACCCGACGGCAACCACATGACGGCCATAGCGTGTGCGGTAAAGGACGACGGCAGCAATCGCGGTTACCACGAGGATCACGAGGATCGGCACCGGCAGACCGAGGATCGAACCGAAATAGACCGGCCGGTAGATCTCCTGCTGCACCGGATCGCGCAGCGTGATCGCCCCGCCCTGGGAAAGCCAGGTGGTCAGGCCGCGATAGATGCCCATGGTGCCGAGGGTGGCGATGAAGGGTTCGATCTTGCCGACGGTGGTGATCAAGCCGTTCAAGAGACCGCAGAGCGAACCGATGATCACGGCGAGCGCCATGGCCGCAGCGATCATCAGGCCGGGATCGGCAATCGCGCCGGAATTCATGAACAGGATCATCAGGCTGGCGACAAAGGCCACCATCGAACCGACAGAGAGATCAAGGTCCCCTGACGAAATGACGAAGGTCGCACCGACGGCGATGATGGCGATAAAGGCGGAACGTGTCGCGACATTGGCAAGGTTGGTGAGGCCGATGAAATTCGGGTTCACCAGCGCGCCGACGATCAACAGGATCAGAAGCGCGGCAAAGGGTGCCACCGCCCGCATATCGATATCGCGCCAAGTGCGGCGGCCACGGACAGGGGCAGCTTTGTCAATTTCGGCAGTCATGGTCTTCCCGTCTCCTCCCGCGCGCCTTCTGTTGAAGGTCGCACACCCCAAGTCTTCGTTTTCAAGCCCGGTCTTGCCGCCGGGCTGTCCAAATCGCTCAGCTCGCCATCTGCCGTTTCAATCCGGCGGCGTAACGCATGATCGTCTGTTCGTTGATGTCGTCGCCCTCGAGCAGGCCGACCATTCGGCCCTCGCGCATCACGGCAACCCGCGTGCAGAGCCCGATCACCTCGGGCATTTCTGAGGAAATCACGATGATCGAGCGCCCCTCTCGGGCGAGCGCTGCGATGAAATGGTAGATCTGCTGCTTGGTGCCGACATCGATGCCGCGCGTCGGCTCGTCGATGATGATCACGTCGGGCTCGACTTCCATGATCTTGGCGAGCAGCAGTTTCTGCTGGTTGCCGCCGGACATGCGCCCGACCCGCACCTTCTCGTCGCGCACGCGGATATCGAAACGCCGCTTGGCCCGCGCCATGGCCTTGGCCTCGCTGCCCGGATCGAGGTAGCCGTGACGCACATGATTGTCCATCGACTGCAGCGTCAGGTTCGCCGTCATGCCCTCGCCGAGCAGCAGCCCCTTGCCCTTGCGATCCTTGGTCATATAGGCGAGCCCGCGCCGGTTCGCCTCGCGAAAATCCTGCTGGTCGAGCACCATGCCCTTCAGCCAGACGTCGCCCGACAGTCGGGGTCTGAGGCCAGCCACCGCCTCCATCAGCTCCGTCCGTCCCGAGCCGATCAGCCCGGAAAAGCCGAGCACTTCGCCGCGCTTCAGGTCGAAGCTGGCATTCTTGACGAAGCCCGTCGTCAGATCCTTGACCGACAGCACGATCTGCTCGTCGACATCGGGCTCGTGTTTGTTGGGATAAAGGCTCGACAATTCGCGACCCACCATCAGCTGGGCAATCGCCTCGCCGTCGAGCGCCGATGTCGGAGCCGTCTTCACCCACTGGCCATCGCGCAGCACAGTCACCCGGTCGGTCAGCTCCATCACCTCATCGAGCTTGTGGCTGACGAAGACGAAACTCGTACCCCGGGCGCGCAGCTTGCGCACCTGATCGAACAGCACTTCCGTTTCGTCGCGCGACAGGACCGCCGTCGGCTCGTCCATGAAGACGATGCGCGCCTTGCGGCTGATCGCCTTGGCGATCTCCACCATCTGCTTGTCGGCAACGGCAAGTGAACTGATCAACGCATTCTCGTCGATCGCGGAACCCAGCTGATCAAGCACCCGTCGCGCCTCGGCCCGCATCACCTTGCGGTCGAGCATGCCGAAACGCGTCACCTCGCGGCCGAGAAACAGGCTTTCGGTGACGGTCAGATGGTCGGCGAGATTGAATTCCTGGTGGATCAAGACGATACCGAGCGCTTCGGCGGCCCCATTGGCCGGCAGCGTCACCGGCTCACCGTCGAGCAGGATGCGCCCCGCAGTCGCCTGCTCGAAGCCTGAGAGGATCTTGACCAGCGTCGATTTGCCCGCACCATTCTCGCCCATCAGCGCATGCACCTCGCCCGGCATGACGTCGAAATCGACGCTGAACAGCACCTGCACGTCGCCAAATGATTTCGAGATACGCTCCGCCACGAGCACGGGTGTCCGCGCCTCGCCCCCAACCGATGTCATGCAATCCTCCCGGCGGCTCTCCAACCGCTTATGCCTCCCGTGTAAACCTTTACATGCCCAATGTAAAGGTTTACATCATCAGATCATCGGGACAAATTGATCCCCATCCGCTTTCGCAGACGCAGCAGTGAAGGTAAGGTCTCCAACGATTCCAGACGGATAGGGGATAAGGCCACGTGCCGGAGCAAGCACCAGCGACGATCGAGGACGTGGCGCGCATCGCGGAAGTGTCGATCGCGACGGTGAGCCGCGCGATCCACACACCCGACAAGGTGGCGAAATCGACCCGCCAGCGGGTGAACCAGGCGATTGCCATCACCGGCTATACGACCAATGCCATGGCGCGTTCGCTGCGCATGGGCCGGTCGAACATGATCCTGATCCTCGCCCCCGATATCGGCGACCCCAACTTCTCCTCGACCCTGATCGGGCTGGAAAACGAGGCGCGGGCCCATGGCTTTGGCGTCCTGATTGGACACACCCAGAACGACCCAGAACGCGGGCTGGAATATCTGAAATTCCTCAGTTCCGGTCAGGCGACGGGCCTCGTGCTGTTCACCGGCCATGAGCCCTTCGGTCACCAGGTTATCGGCCAGCGCCTGCCGCCGTCCGTCGCCGTCTTCGAACCGGTCTTCGGCTCGAAGATCTCCTATGTCGGCGTCGATGATGTCGCCGGCGCCCGCAAGGCCGCCGAACATCTTCTGGCCGCCGGCCACCGCTCGATCGCCTTCATCGGCGACAGCAAGACACGTCTCGGCCATCAGCGCCGCCGCCAGGGCTTCGACATTGCGCTGGACGCCGCCCGCATTCCGCCCAATCAACGTTTCGTGCTGGAAGGCGAAGGCACGATCGAAAGCGGGCGGCTGGCCGTCGAGCAGCTCTTCATGCGCGACACGCTGCCCACCGCCTTTATGTGCGTCAATGACGCGACCGCCGTCGGCGTGATCAACGGGCTCAACGCGCGCGGCTACGACCTGCCGCATGACTTCTCCGTCATCGGCTTCGACGACGTGCCCCAGGCGACCTATGTGAACCCGGCGCTGACCACCATCCGCCAACCGCGCACGGCCATCGGCCGCCAGGCGATGTCGCTGCTGATCAAGTCGCTCTCCGACCGCCCGACGGAGCGCCAGGAAATCCTGCTGATGCCGGATCTCATCGTGCGCGGCTCGGTCACGGCACCGGTTCGCCGCTGAGCAGGTGGGCGCCAGCCGGACGTCAATCCCAGAAGACAAAGACCCCGCCCCTGGCAGGGCGAGGTCTCCGCTTCCGATCGCGTGCGGACCAGAGGTGATCAGCTCGGCTTGTAGGGCAGCGACGAGTGATGCAGCACGATCTTCAGCGTGCCGTCATCCATCCGCTCCATGCCGAAGGTATATTCCACCTTCACTTCAGAGCCGTCCTTGGTGATGAAGTAGTAATTGCCCATCGACAGCGCGCTGTCGGAATCGATCACCGTGCCTTCGTTCTCCCAGCGGACATTCGAATAGGGAGCGATGGCAAAGCCCTTGTCTTCGGCGATGCTGCCCTTGACGAAGTAGGACAGCGCCTCGTCGACCGTTCCCCGGAACTGGTCTTCGGCAGCAAGCGTCGGCTTGAACAGCACGGTGCTCTCGCCATAGGCGTAGAATTTCGCGATATGGGCGCTGGCGGCCGCCTTGTAGTCGCCGCCGTCAGTGAAGGTCTTGCCGATCTGCACGATCCCCTGGCCCCAGGCCTTCTGCGTCGCTGTCACCTCGGCTTCCGTGATGGGGGCTTTGTCCTGCGCCTGTGCGGCACCGACGGCGATGGCGCTGACCAGTCCAAGCGACATGATGGCTGTGCGAAACATTCTCTTGATCTCCCATTTCTGCGGCGTGATTGCCGGACAGGACAGAGGTGGTGTCGACAGTTTCATAGTACCAATTGAAATTAATCTCAGTATTGATAGCCTAAGGGCATCAATCAACGAGACCTCTTCATGCGCCCCACGCTTCGCCAGTTGCAGTATTTCGTCGCCGTCGCCGAACACGGCTCCTTCGGCATCGCCGCCGAACGACTGGCGGTCAGCCAGCCGAGCCTCTCCAAGCTTCTGGCCGGCATGGAGGACGAACTGGGGCTGGTGCTCTTCGAGCGCACCTCGCGCCGCGTGGCGCTGACGGCCATGGGCGCCACGCTCCTGCCGCGAGCCCGGGCAATCCTTCTCGATGTCGAGGATTTTCGCGCAGCCGCACGCAGCGTGGCAGACCCTTTCGACAACAGGCTGAACATCGGGGTCCTGCCCTCCGTTGGTGCCTATTACATGCCGCTTGCCAACAAGCGCCTGCACCAGCGCTTCCCCAACCTGCGCCTCGCCATCCATGAGGGCAGCACCGTCGAGCTTCTGCATCAGTTGCGCGACGGCCATCTCGACGCCGTCATCGGCTCGACGATCGAAAGCGAGCACGTCACCAGCCGCTTCCTGTTTTCCGAAACGCTCTGGATCTGCGCGGCGGAGGACGATCCGCTGTCGCAATCTAAGGAACCTGTCACGCTTGCCGACCTTGCCGGCAGGCCGCTCCTATCGCTGCGCCCGGGTTATGCCCTGACCCGCATCGTCGAACATCTGGCCAAACTCGCCGGCACCAAGGTCAGCCGGGACTATCAGGGATCGAGCCTCGACGCCGTTCGCCAGATGGCGGTGATCGGCGCCGGCGTTGCCGTCCTGCCCTCGCTCTATGCGCTGGCCGAGGCGATAAGACAGCCGGATTTCGTCGTCCGCCGGCTGGATCATCCCGAGGCCCTGCACCCGGTCGCCCTCCACTGGCGCAGCGCCTCACCCATGGCCGATGCCTTCGAGACGCTGGCCAAGGCGCTGATCGCGGTCAAGGAAGAGATCCGCGCCGCCCGCACCGATCCCTTCGCCCGGCGCGCGCCCTGAAACGGGGGAACCGAAGCCCCCTCCATCGTGTTGCATGGAGAGTAGCCCCTTCAGCCTGTCGAGAATGACAGGAAAACCTTGGCCTTACCGCCCCGGCTGCCTATGTAGGGGAACCAAAACGACGACTGGGACAAGACATGAGTGTCGCCTTCACCAAGGAAGAGAGTTCGGAAACCGCAGCGGAGCTGCATCTGCCGGACAGACCGATTTCGCCCCATCCGAACCTGGTGACGGCGGAGGGGCTGACGCGTCTCGAAACCCAGGCGGAAGAGGCCCGTGTCGCCTATCTGGCCGCCCAGGCGGTCGAGGATGTCAACGAGCGCCGCCGCCAGTCGGCAGTGCCCTACCGCGACCTGCGTTATCTCACGGAACGGCTGCGCACCGCCCAGGTGATCCCGGAACCGGAGAGCAATGCCCTGGTCGCCTTCGGCAGCCGGGTCACCTTCGAGCGCGATGACGGCCGCGTGCAGACCTATCGCATCGTCGGCGAGGACGAGGCCGACCCGAAGACGGGTTCGATCTCCTTCGTCTCGCCGGTCGCCAGCCGGTTGATGGGCAGGAGTGTCGGCGATGTCGTTACGGTGGGCGATCAGGAATTGGAGATTACCGCGATCGGCTAAGCGGCCCACGGCCCACGCCCCCCACCGCCGTCATCCTCGGGCCTGTCCCGAGGATCCACTGCCGCCTGCCGTGCATTCGACGCTCGAGGGACGCGGATGCTTACCCCCTCATGAACCGTCCCAACCGCGACCACCCTTGGCAGATCCTCGGGACAAGCCCGAGGATGACGACGGTTGAGGCAAACGAAAGGCCGGGACGCTTTCGCGCCCCGGCCCTGATCTCATCGCAAAACCCGATCAAACGTAGCGGTTGACCACGTTTTCCAGCAGTTCCTGCTTGCCGGAAACCGGCTGCGGGTTGATGTTTTGGGCTTCGACGCGGGCAGCGATGGCGTCGAGGCTTTCCTCGCCGCGCAGCATCTTCTGGGCGTCCGGCTTGTCCCAGCCGGCGTAACGGGAAGCGAGCGGTCCCGACAGAGCCTTGTCCTCCACCATCTTGGCGGCGGCCTTCAGACCCCGGGCGCAGCAGTCCATACCGCCGATATGGCCGATCAGCAGATCTTCGGCATCCAGCGACTGGCGGCGCAGCTTGGCATCGAAATTCGTGCCGCCCGAGGTGAAGCCGCCGGCCTGCAGAACCTGGTAATAGGCCAGCGCCATTTCCGGCACATTGTTGGGGAACTGGTCGGTATCCCAGCCAGACTGGTAGTCGTTGCGGTTCATGTCGATCGAGCCGAAGATGCCGAGCGCGCCGGCAAGCGCCAGCTCATGCTCGAACGAATGGCCGGCGAGGATTGCATGGCCCTGCTCGATATTGACCTTCACTTCCTTTTCGAGGCCGTACTTCTTCAGGAAGCCGTAGACGGTCGCGACGTCATAGTCATACTGGTGCTTCGACGGCTCCTGCGGCTTCGGCTCGATCAGGATCGCACCCTTGAAACCGATCTTGTGCTTGTATTCGACGACGAGGTTGAGGAAGCGGCCCATCTGGTCGAGTTCACGGGACAGGTCGGTGTTGAGCAAGGTCTCATAGCCCTCACGGCCGCCCCACAGCACGTAGTTCTCACCGCCGAGACGCTTCGTCGCATCGAGGCAGGTCTTCACCGTCGCCGCCGCAAAGGCGAAGACATCGGGATCCGGATTGGTGGCAGCGCCCGACATGTAGCGGCGGTTGGAGAACATGTTCGCCGTGCCCCAGAGCAGCTTGACGCCCGTCTGTTCCTGCTTCTTGGCGAAGTAGTCGACGATCTCGTTGAGGTTCTTCGTGTTCTCGGCAAAGCTATTGCCTTCCGGGCGCACATCGGCGTCGTGGAAGCAGTAATAGGGCGTGCCGAGCAGCTGGAAGAATTCGAAAGCGACATCGGCCTTCAGCTTCGCCGCATCCATCGTGTCCTTGAACCAGGGACGCTCGAAGGTGTTGCCGCCGAACGGGTCGGTGCCCGGCCAGACGAAGGTATGCCAATAGGCGACCGCGAAGCGCAGATGGTCTTCCATGCGCTTGCCAAGGACGACTTCGTCCGGGTTGTAGTGGCGGAAGGCCAGCGGATTGGTGCTGCCTTCGCCTTCATATTTGATCTTCTGGATATTGCCGAAAAAGCCTGTGCTCATGGGGTAGTCCTCCTTGGTGTGTGTTTGTGCTTCTACCCTCCCCTTGAGGGGGAGGGTCGGACCGCAAGCAGCGGGTGG
>JARXAK010000199.1 GCA_029865885.1 Rhizobium sp.
GTTGAGGCGGGCTGAAATCCGCTGATTGATGTCGCGCCAGCCACCGTCGCCGGAATAGAGGATGGCCATGGTGTCATGCTCGGGCGTGACGATGTCCTCGACCAGCGGCAGGTCGAGTGCGGCGTCGTCCGGTGTCAGGCGGGCGACGAGGTCGGTCGCCTCGGCGGAGAGAATGCGCGCAGGACCGCCCTCCCCGTCTGCAATCACCACATCCGGATGGCTGGCCTTGAGGGACGCGGCATGCTGGCGGGCCTCCTCGTCGGCAACCGTCGAGAAGGCGATGCGAACCGGATTGGGCAGCTTGCCGGGTGCAAGACTATAGGCGATGCCACGTGCGGTCTGCCGGCGGGGCGCCGGCGTGCAGAGCGGTTTCGGCAAGGCGATGGCTTCCGTCGGATCGACGGCGACAGTCTCGCCGATGGTTTCCGCAAAGCTGCCATTGGGTGTCTGCGCCGCCATGGCGAGCACCAGCGCGCCGCCTTCGCCAAAGCCCAGCACGCGCGGCGGGCGGTAGAAGTCGGCGGTGTGGCTGCGATGCAGCTGGCGGGCCAGACGCTCGATATCGGCGGGCAGGAACAGACAGTCGCGCTCGGTTTCGCGCGACAGCGCCGCACGCCAGGACCGGAGATCGACGCCGACGCCGATTGCCCCGCCGAGGACTGCCGTTTCCAGCGCGGATTGCTCAACGGCGTCCCAGCCATTGGCATCGGACACGATCACCACCACGCCGGTCATGCTGCCATCATCCGGGGCGGAGATGCGATCCTGCGGCAGGCTGACAATGCCATCTCCGGCGGCGGCCACGGGAAGTGCAACGGAGACGAGGACAAGCGCGGTCAAAGAGGCTGCGGACAGTTTCGCCAGAAGCCCATGAGTCGTGCGCTGCACGCCTGCTTGCCTCATTTGCGCATCAGGCCCTTCAGCCCCCCGCCGATCAGCAGGGTGACGTCGATCAGTGAGAGGATCGGCAGGCCCTGGCCGGCAACGGCGAGATAACGCGGCTGCCAGTCGGGATCGAACTTCTCCTTGAAGGCGCGCACGCCACGAAAATTGTAGAAGCGTTCGCCATGTTCGAAGATCTGGCGGGCTACATGGTTCCAGGCCGGCGCGCGCCGGTGACTGGTGAGCCCGGCGAGCGGCGCCATGCCGAGGTTGAGGGTGCGCAAGCCCTCGGCCTTCAGCGTTTCCATGATCTTGACGAACAGCAGGTCCATCATGCCGCGATGCACGCCCGGCACATGGCGCATCAGGTCGATGAAGGCGTCGCCGTTCGAGGACGTGGTCATCAGGCTGGCGAAAGCGACGATCCGGCCTTCGAGGCGGATGACGGCAACGGGGCCGGAGGCGACATAGGCGCGATCGAAGATGCCGAGCGAGAAGCCTTTTTCGCCGGCCTGATGGGCGGCGAGCCAGGTGTCCGATACCGTTTCCAGCTCATCGAGGATCGGCGATACGGCGTTTGCCGGGACAAGTTCGAACGAAAGCCCGTCGCGCTCGGCGCGGTTGATCGAGCGACGGAGCTTCAGCCAGTCGCCGCCGGCGAGCGTGAATGTCGTGAGGTCGACGACCGCCTGTTCGCCGAGCTTCAGCGCCTGGAGCCGCATGTCCACGGCAACGGGCAGGAAATCGGCGGAGACCTGATAGAAGACCGGGCGGCTGCGGCTGCGGCGGGCCTCGGCGATGAATTTTTCAACGAGCGGGGCCCAGAGATGTTTCGGGCCGACGGGATCAAAAAGCGCGACCAGCGAACGGCCCTGGCGGGCATACATGATGAAGCCCTCACCGCAATCGGAAAGGAGAATGCGCTTGTCGCCCAGACGCACGAGACCGGCGCTGGCATTGCCCTGATGCGGCAGGAGGGCCACGGCGCGGGCGAGTTCGCCTGCGGCCTCGTCGTCCTGATTGCGCTTGCGGCGCGGCATGCGCACCAGACCGCGCGAGGCGAAGACGCCGAGCACCATCGACAGGCCGAGCGTTCCCTCGGTCGCATCGATCCCGTGGCGGGCAAGCACCAGTCCCCAGCCGAATTTCATCAGGCTCTCTTCCGCGAGGATGGGCCCGAGCAGGGCGAGCATGGCAAGCGCGCCAATCACCAGGCCGCCGCGCGGCGCGCGCAGAACGAGCTTCGGGATCAGCGAGAGCGCGACGACAGACAGAGGCCTGGCGCGACCCACGACAGGCGCAGATACCGCCGCTTCGACATCGGACAAAGGAGAAGCCATGAACAGGACCACGAAACGAAGACAATCGAACGCTTATTAGCGCCCATGCATGGATCCAAGCTTGTGACACCATCAGGTAAACGAGTCGGAAAGCCCGTGCATAAATTGCGCAAGACACCGGATTTCTTCCGCCGTCAACCTGACGAAACGCAAGTCTGCCCTGCGAAGAGCCGGGCAGCGGTCGAGATCGCGGCGCGTCTCAGGCATCAGCGGCGGCGCAGCACCTTGGCCGCCAGCGAGAAGGGACTGGAGACCGTCTGGGCGGCGGCATCCAGCACGAAGGCACCGGCATCGCCGAGTGTTGCGGTCGCGTTGGGCTTGTTCAGCGCAGTGGCCAGCTGCTTCACGTCGAAGAAGCGATTGTGGTTGGTGGCATCGGCCGATTCCAGCGAGGAAATGTCGATGACCGTCACACCATAGCGCTTGGCGGCTTCGGCGACCTCGGGATCGCGGGCGTCGAGCGCACCGACGCGCTGGGTGCCGGCGCCAAGAAAGCTGGAAACCTGCAGGGCCCGGTCATCGGGCGCCACGAGGATGGTAATCGGGGTGCGCATGCGTCCGATGACATCGAGCTGGGCGGTGAAGACGTCCCCGTCGATGTCGGGGGCCGCCATGATCACGCGCAGCCGATCGAGCACGTCGCCCTTGCCCTCAAGCCTGAGCTGGCGCAGCGCCTCGATCGTCAACCAGCCGCCCATGGAGTGGGCGAAGACGTCGACCTCCCCTTTGCGCGCACGCACCATGTCGGACAGGAGGTTGGCAAGCGCATCGCGGGAATAGGTGGCCGATTCCTTGTCGGCGACATAAGCCGGCAAGGCCGCAAGCGACGGCCAGGAGAACAGCACCGGCGTGCCGTCGAGATTGCTGTCGGTCTTCAGTTGGGCGAGCCGGAAGAGCGATTCCTGGAAATTGTAATTGTAGCCGTGGACGAAGACGATCGGGGCCGCTGCCTCACGCCGGCTGATGGACTGCAGCATCTGGGTGCGGTCGAGGACGGATTGCGCGACGACGGCGAAATCGGTCTTCGGATCGACCTTGCGGCCGGGTTTGGGCCATTCGATATTGGCCGGCTGATGGTTTGGCGGAATGGAGACGGCGAAGCTCGCATAATTGGGCGCGCGGGTCTTGGTCGTGGTGAAGACGTTCTGGCCGGGTTCGGCCCTATCCCGGGTTGTCACCGTATAGAGCGTTTCGACCCGTGTCGGCTTGTAGTCGTCAAGCGCCACCGTGCCGAGCGTCTCAGGCCCCGGACGACCGGCACAGGCGGCAAGACCGGTTGCCGAGAGCAGGCAGAGCGCGACGAAGACCGCACGGGATTGGCCATGGGGGCCGAAAGTTGCAAAACGCATTGAGGATCATCCTTGCAGATCGACGACCGTCCGCCACGGCTCCACACGACCGGGCAGGAGCCGGGAGCTATAACCGGAGACGGCAGCGGAGCCAAGGCCCGAGGCCGGCGCAGCGCTCGCAACGGTGACAAGAGGGCGGCTATCCACGGCTTTGCACAGGGCAATTCATACGAATTTGGTTATGATTTACGGTTACATAATTATTTGCGTGGCCGCATCCCTTCTGCAATCATAACTGACAAGGAGAAGTCCGCCGGATGGGAGTGAGGAACCGGGCGACGCGATCTTTACATGACAACACCAGTCATGTTTTCTGATCGCTCTGTTGCTTCGAGCCGGCGGTTTTTCCAGAGCTCAAGAAAACATGGGAGGAAATCATGTTGCGCCAGTTTCTGATCGCCGGACTGTCCGGTGTTGCAGTGTCGATGATGGCAACCGCCAGCTTCGCCGCAGACGTTACCCTGAAGCTTCACCAGATGCTGCCGCCGCAGGCGACGATCCCGTCGAAGGTTCTGCAGCCCTGGGCTGAAAAGATCCAGGCCGATTCCGGCGGCCGCATCGCGGTCGAGCTCTATCCGGCCATGCAGCTGGGCGGCAAGCCGGCCGACCTGGTGGACCAGGTGAAGGACGGCGTGGTCGATCTGACCTGGACGCTGTTCGGTTATACGCCGGGCCGCTTCCCGAAGTCGGAAGCCTTTGAACTTCCCTTCATGGTCACGACCGCCGAAGCCACCTCGGTCGCCTTCCAGGAGTATTACGAGAAGCACCTGAAGGACGAGCTTGCCGAATATCACGTGCTCGCGGTCCACACCCATGGCCCGGGCCTGATCCATACCATCGCGTCGAAGCCGGTGCAGAAACTTGAGGACATGCAGGGGCTGAAGCTGCGCGGCACGTCCAAGGTGATCAACCAGATGCTGGAAGCCATGGGCGCTTCTGCCGTCGGCATGCCCGTCACCGCCGTTCCGGAAAGCCTGTCGAAGAGCGTCATCGACGGCTCGGTCGTGCCGTGGGAAGTGACGCCGGCGATCAAGATTGCCGAGCTTGCGCCGAACCACACCGCATTCTCCGGTCCGAACGGCCTTTATACCGGCACCTTCGTCTTTGCGATGAACAAGGACAGCTATGACGCCCTGCCCGACGACCTGAAGAAGATCATCGACGACAATTCCGGCAAGGAACTGTCGCGTCTGTTCGGCAAGGCGATGGATGCCGGCGATATTCGCGGCAAGGACATTGCCGACAAGGCCGGCAATACGACCTTCACGCTGGACGAAGCGGAAACCGCACGCTGGAAGGCGGCCGGCGAGGCCGTAACCAAGGCCTGGATCGCCGAGATGGACGGCAAGGGCCTTGACGGCACGACGCTCTACAACGACGCGCTCGCGCTCATCCAGGCCAACAGCAAGTAAACCTCCCCGACTTATCCGGGCGCTGGTCGGAAGGCGCCCGGACTTTTTTTGTCGAGATCTGCCGAGGACATATCCATGGCGACTGCCCATTCCACCAGCTTTGAACGGTTCGAGCGGGGCTCCAATGCCCTTGCAAGCGGCCTTGTCGTGTTCGGCGGCTTCTGCCTCGTACTCGCCTGCGGCCTGACGGCTGCCTCGATCGTCGGAGCGATCGCTATCCGGCCCCTGCCGGGTGAAATCGAACTCGTCGAGGCACTGTGCGGCCTTGCCGTCTTCGCCTTCCTGCCCTTCTGTCAGCTGAAGCGCGGCCATGTCGGGGTCGACATCCTGATTTCGGCCTTCGGGCCGAAGGCGATGAACTGGACCCAGCTGATCGGCGATATCATCATTGCCGTGCTGACCGCACTCATCACCTGGCGCCATGCCATCGCAACGATGGACAAATTCGGCAATGGTGAAACGACGCCGCTTCTGCTTCTGCCGATCTGGTGGGGCTTTGCGATCGCGCTCTTTATCCTTGTCGCCAACATCATTGTCAGCCTCTACGTGATTGCCGCCGATATCCGCGACATCCGCCAGGGCAAGACGATCGTCGCTGCGATGGGAGCGCATTGATGAGCAGCATTGAAATCGGTCTCTGGTCCTTCCCGGTCCTTATCGTCCTCATCTTCCTGCGCGTACCGATCGGGGCTGCCATGCTCGCGACCGGCATGGTCGGCACCTATCTGGTGCTCGGCAAGTGGACGCCTTTGCTGGCGCAGCTGAAGGCGATCGCCTGGAATACGAATGTCAACTATTCGCTGTCGATCATCCCGCTCTTCCTGCTGATGGGGCAGTTTGCGGCGCGTGGCGGCATGAGCCAGGCGCTGTTCAATGCGGCGGCCGCCTTTCTCGGCCACCGCAAGGGCGGGGTCGCCATGGCCGCCGTCGGCGCCTGTGCCGGCTTCGGCTCGATCTGCGGCTCGTCGCTAGCAACAGCTGCGACCATGGCGCAGGTGGCGTTGCCGGAACTGAAGCGCAACGGCTATGCTGGCGGACTTGCCACGGCGACGCTTGCCGCCGGTGGCACGCTCGGGATCCTGATCCCGCCCTCCGTCGTGCTCGTCATCTATGCGATCCTCGCCGAGCAGAACATCGCCAAGCTCTTCCTCGCGGCCTTCGTGCCGGGCATCATCGCGGCAATCTCCTATCTCGTGGTCATCGCCATCTATGTGCGGCTGAAGCCGGACAGTGCCGGTCAGGCAGCGCGTATCCCGTGGAAGGACCGCGTGCCGGCGCTGATTGCGGTCTGGCCGGTTGTGGCGATCTTCTTTGCGGTCGTGGGCGGCATCTATCTCGGCTGGTTCACGCCGACCCAGGCAGCCGCCGTTGGCGCTGCCGGCGCCGGCCTCGTTGCCTTTGCCAATGGCGGGCTTGATCGCCAGTCGCTGTTTGCATGCTTCAAGGAGACGGCCGTTTCGACCGGCATGATCTTCTTCATCATCCTCGGCGCCTCGGTGTTCAACTCCTTCCTCGCCTTCTCCCGCCTGCCGCAGGTGGGCGCGGAATGGGTGACGGCGCAAGGCTTTGCGCCGATGACGGTGCTGATCATCATCCTCGTGCTCTACATCATCTTCGGCTGCATCATGGATTCGCTGTCGATGATCGTGCTCACCATCCCGATCTTCTTCCCGATCGTGACGGCGATGGATTTCGGCATGAGCCCGGAGCATTTCGCCATCTGGTTCGGCATCCTGGTGCTGATGGTGGCCGAGATCGGCATGATCACGCCACCTGTGGGGCTCAATCTCTTCATCATATCGGCCATGTCGAAAGACGTACCGATCCGCGAAACCTATAAGGGGATCGTGCCCTTCGTCAGTGCCGACCTCTTCCGCATCGTGCTGCTCACGGCCTTTCCGATCATCTCGATCTTCCTGGTGTGAGAGCAAATTGATCGACCGCCCCTTCGGGCAGACATCTGAGACAGGCACGGAAGCCGCCCACAAGGGCGGCTTCAACCGTTTCATGGATGATGACACTTTCGGGCCGCGCCGGACGCGAGGGGCAGGACGGACGGCAGAAGATGCCGGTGGAGCGGACGCCGTAGACGAAGCTGCCGTCCGCCGCCCGGTCGCGGGTGCGGATGGCATGCCAGCGGGGATCGTCGGGTGACGGGTGGTTCATGCGGGCCTCCTTGCGGGTCGATGTGAAGAATCGGCCTGGCCGGACGGGATGGCCACCCGTTTTCATCTCATGGACAGACGCCACCGGTTGCCGGGTGTCGCATCCGGGAAAACCACGATAGGTCTGGGATGACTGCTCACCGCGATTCTCAGGTCCATGGAAACTTCGCTTTATCTCCCCGTCAAAGCCTTCCTCGAAAACGCGGGCTATACCGTCAAGGGCGAAGTCGGCGGTTGCGACCTTGTCGGCCTCAGTGACGGAGATCCCCCTGTTGTCGTGGTCTGCGAGCTGAAGCTGAGCTTCAATCTCGAGCTGATCCTCCAGGCGGTGGATCGCGCGTCTGTCGCAGACGAGGTGTGGATCGCAGCGCGCGTCTCGGCCAGGGGCAAAGGCCGTGAGAGCGACAAACGCTACCGCGATCTCTGCCGCAGGCTCGGCATCGGCATGCTCGGGGTTGCCGACAGCGGCGAAGTCAGCGTGATCGTCGGCTCGGTGACGCCGATGCCGAGGACCAATCCGAAACGGCGCTCGCGGCTGATGCGCGAGCACCAGAAGCGCAAAGGGGATCCGGCCATCGGCGGCAGCACGCGGACACCCCTGATGACCGCCTATCGCCAGCAGGCGCTCAGCTGTGCCTCCGCTCTGGCAGCGGGTCCGCTGAAGGTGCGCGACGTCAGGGCGAGCGTCCCCGAAGCGGGCAAGATCCTGCAGGGCAATGTCTATGGCTGGTTCGAGCGGGTGGAGCGCGGGGTTTATGGACTGACGCCGGCGGGGCTGGAGGCGCTTTCGCGGTGGGGCGCGGGGTGAACTATCGTCATCGCGCCGCAGCAGCACCCGGCGGAGCCGCTACGGCTATGCCATAGCCCCTGCCGCCTCTTCCGAAATCCCAGCCGACCGCCCTGCTCTCACCGGAAGGGCAAGGTGATCGTTTTCCCATCGCGCGAGCGTGTCGGCCTCTCCGGCGACCCATCCGACCGCATTGCTTCCCCATTCCTGCGCTCTGCTTGCATATTCTCCCATCAGCCAGATGTGACGGACGATAACGAAGCGCGTAACAGCCTGCAGGTCTGCCTCGGGGATGGCCCGAACGGATTGGTATCCGTCGACGAATTCGTGCCACATCGCCGTCAGTTCGCGGCCGAAGGACACCTTTGCCCACAGGAAGACCGCAAGGTCATAGGCGAGATATCCCGGCCCGCTGTCGTCGAAGTCGAAAAAGACCGCCTCGCCAGAGTCATCGATGCGCGCGTTGAAGCCGTGGCAATCGCCGTGACAATAGATCCAGGCCAGACCGTCCATCGCTTCGATTGCTGAAGCTGTGCGTTCAGCGATGGCTTCCATCTGGTGGAGACCCTGTTGATCCTCTACCAGTCCGCTGTCCCGGAGTCGCGCCAAGGGCCGCCACAACAGATGATCGAGATCGAGCCGATATCGGGTTTCGCCGGCGTCGAATGTCTCTGCCGCCTGATGAACAAGGGCCAAGGTCTTGCCGTTGGCACGGGCATCAGGGGCTGAGTTCGCATCTGCGTCGCGGGCACCAACCGCCCGAAACAGCACGCCTTCGCGCACCCCTTCCGGCGCACGCCCCTCGATGAAATATGCTCCATGACGCGTCCGGATCGGGGATGCGACAGGGACGTTCAAACCTGCCAAATGCGCGAGGAACGCCGTTTCGATTCTGACATCAGCCGGCCCGCGTGCCCGGTGTTGGGACAACCGGAATACATAGCGATCCCCGCCCCGCGCGTTCGCAAGGTAGACATCGTTGAAGCCGCGCTGCAACAGCCTGCAGGACACTGGACCGCCCAGATCATAGTTGCGGTCGATGCAGCTCTCGATATCCGCGATCTTCGATGTCGAGTATTGCGGACGAAAGTCGAGCATCTGGCATGTCCTGGCAAATCAACGTCTGATCATCCTGACACGACGAACGGACGGGGCACAACCCAAACACAAGAAAGGCGGCCCCTTGCGGAGCCGCCCTGTTGTCCTTGGGAGGACCACCGTATCTTAGGGGCGGTAGATCTGGTCGAAGACGCCGCCTTCGCCGAAATGCTCTGCTTGCGCCTTGGCCCAGCCGCCGAAGAGCGGATCGTCGATGGTGACGAGATCAAGCTTCGGAAGCTCGGGGCCCGAACCGGCCGGAACGAGATCCGGGCGCGAGGGGCGGTAGAAATGTTTGGCCGCAAGCGCCTGACCTTCCGGAGAATAAAGATAGGTCAGATAGGCTTCCGCCTCTTTGCGGGTGCCCTTTCTGTCGACATTGGCGTCGACGACTGCAACCGGTGGCTGGGCCAGGATCGACAGCGAGGGGGTGACGATGTCGAACTGGTCGGCACCGAATTCCTTGCCGGCGAGATAGGCTTCGTTCTCCCAGGAGATCAAGACATCGCCGATCTCGCGCTGGGCAAAGCTTGTGAGCGATCCCCGGGCGCCGGTGTCGAGCACCGGGGCGCGGCGATAGATTTCGGCGACATAGTCGCGGATCTTCTCTTGGTCGCCACCGAATTCCTTGTTGGCCCAGGCCCAGGCGGCGAGATAGTTCCAGCGCGCACCGCCGGAGGTCTTCGGGTTGGGCGTGACGATCTGAACGTCGCCCTTCACCAGATCGCCCCAGTCCTTGATGCCCTTGGGATTGCCCTTGCGCACCAGGAAGACGATGGTCGAGGTATAGGGGGAGGCATTGTTCGGCAGGCGGCTGCGCCAGTCCGGTGCAATCAGCTTTGCCCGCTCGGCGATGATGTCGATATCGCTTTGCAGAGCGAGTGTCACGACATCGGCCTCGAGCCCTTCCATCACGGCGCGGGCCTGGCGCCCCGAACCGCCATGCGACTGGCTCACCGTCACGGTCTCACCGGTTTCGGCCTGCCAGTGTCTGGCAAAGGCAGCATTGTATTCGGCGTAGAATTCGCGTGTCGGATCATAGGAGACGTTCAGAAGCTCCGCAGCACCGGCCGGCAGCACAAGGCCGGTGGACAGGCTCAAGCCGACGAGAAACGCGGCAAGATTTTTCCCAAAACACTGCATGTCCGTGCCTCCTCTCTGGCGTTAACGATTTAAGACTACCGGACAAGTCGTCTTAGTCAACGCGGCTGGAAAAATAGCAATATGATGCCCCGCAGACGCGACGCCGGGGAATGAAAGCACTGCGACAAGGGCTGCCGGCGGGGCAAATCTGCCGCAAGGTCAATGGATGACGAAATGTCGGGCTTTCGATCCGGGCGGGTATGGCGGGCATTCTGGGGGTCGCCCGGATGTCTCTTCGGTCTTGCCCTGGATGCCGCACGCGGCATGAAGGTCAAGCTCGAATTTGCAGAAAAAGGCGGCAACTGCCTCCTGGCGATGGGCCGGATTCGAGCATCCGGTGCCCAGGCGGGCCTCTCCGGAAGGGCATAAAACCCCTCGCGAAGCGCACAACCGC
>JARXAK010000206.1 GCA_029865885.1 Rhizobium sp.
GCCCTCATAACCCATCAGCGGGCCATAAAGCTCCGGACGCCGGTCGCGGAACAGGCCCCAGCTGGCGCGCTGCTTTGCAATACCGTCGAGATCGAAGGTCGCAGTCAGCACCGTCTCCGTCTCCCGGTCGGCGGTTTCCACCATCGCGCCCGTCTGGTCGCAGATGAAGGACGAGCCGTAGAAGGTCAGCGACGTGCCCTTGCGACCGTCTTCCTTGCCGATCCGGTTGGAGGCGATGACAGGCATGATATTCGCCGCAGCATGGCCCTGCATCACCCGCTGCCAGTGGCCCGAGCTGTCGAGGCTCGCATCCTGCGGTTCAGAACCAATGGCCGTCGGGTAGAACAGCAGTTCCGCCCCCTGCAGCGCCATAGAGCGGGCCGCCTCGGGGAACCACTGGTCCCAGCAGATGCCGACGCCGATCGCCGCGTGCCGGGTCTCCCAGACTTCGAAGCCGGTATCGCCGGGCGAGAAGTAGAACTTCTCGGTGTATCCAGGGCCGTCCGGAATATGGCTCTTGCGATAGATGCCGAGCACGTCGCCGGTTGCATCGACAATCGCCACGCTGTTGAAGAAGGTCTGCCCGGCCTTTTCGAAGAAGCTGACAGGGATGACGACGTTGAGCTCCTCGGCGAGTGCAGCGAAGTGCTCGATCAGCGCATTGTCATGCGCAGGCTTGGCGAGATCGAAGAACTCCGCGATCTGGTCCTGGCAGAAGTAAGGTGCCTCGAACAGCTCCTGGATCAGGACGATCTGCGCACCCTTGGATGCGGCCTCGCGCACGAGCTTCTCGGCCCGGGCGATGTTGGAGGCTAGATCCCATGTGCAGGCCATCTGGGTTGCGGCGACGGTGACGGTACGGGTCATCTCTTCTCTCCTCAAACGCCGAGCCGGTCGCGCATGCCGTAATACCAGGCACCAAGCGCCGTGAACGGCACGCGGAACATCCGCCCGCCCGGGAAGGGATAGGCCTGCAGCGACGACCAGACGTCGAAGCGGCTCATCTGGCCATGCACGGCCTCGCCGAGGATCTTGCCGAGCAGATGCGTCGTCGTCACGCCATGGCCGCTGTCGCCATGCGAAAAATAGACGGTGTCGGACAGCTTGCCCATATGCGGGATGCGCGTCAGCGTCAGCGCGAAATTGCCGCTCCAGGCATAGTCGATCTTGACGTCCTTCAGCTGCGGGAAAGTCTTCAGCATGTTCGGCCGGATGACGCCCGTCAGGTTCTTCGGATCCTGGCCGCCATAGCCGATGCCGCCGCCATAAAGCAGGCGGTTGTCGGCGGTGCGCCTGTAATAGTCGAGCACGTAGTTGGCATCTTCGACGCAGTAATTGGACGGCAGCAGTTCCTCGATCAGCTTGGCATCCAGCGGCTCGGTCGCCATCACCTGGCTGGAAACCGGCATCATCTTCTCGGTCACCTTCGGCGCGATGCCGGCCATATAGGCATTGCCGCAGACGAGAATGTGCTTGGCCCTGACAATGCCGCCCTCGGTGCAGACGAAGGGCTGCGGGCCGGTGTCGAGATGCACGACCTTCGAGTTTTCAAAAATCTTCGCGCCGAGGCTTTCGGCTGCTGCCGCCTCGCCCAGCACCAGATCGAGCGGATGGATGTGGCCGCCATGGCGATCGATCATGCCGCCGACATAACGATCGGTCTTGGCATATTTCGCCACCTCGGATTTGGAGACCATCTCCAGCCCGTCATGCCCATGCTTCATCCAGTGGGCCCGGACGTCTGCCATTTCCTTCACCTGCTTGTCGGTAAAGGCCGCGAAGAAGCCGCCGTCGACGAGATCGCATTCGATCCCGTATTTGGCCACCCGCTCGCGGATGATGCGGCCACCCTCAAGCGACATCTCGCCGAGCCGATCCGCCTTCTCCTGGCCATAGCGGCGGGCAATCGTTTCGAGGTCGCGGCTATAGCCGTTGACGATCTGGCCGCCATTGCGTCCCGAAGCGCCGAAACCGACACGATCGGCTTCGAGCACGATGACCGCATAGCCCTTCTCCGACAGCTCGAGAGCCGCCGAGATGCCGGTAAAGCCGGCGCCGATGATGCAGATGTCGGCGGTATGCTGTCCATCCAGCTTCGGGCGCACGCGCTTGTCGCGGGCAGAGGCTGCGTAATAGGTGGCCGCATGGCCGGGATTGGGTCCGATCGACTTGGTCATGGCTTCACCTTACACGGTCCGGATATAGGCGTCGTATTCGACGTCTGTGACGCGCAGCGAGAACTCCGAGAGTTCCTGATATTTGCAGGCGGTATACAGGCTGCGATATTTAGGCCCGAGCGCCGCATAGGCGAAGCTCGACTTGGCGAAACGCTGCAGCGCATAGTCCCAGTTGGTCGGCAGCGGTTCATGGCTGACCGCATGGTCATCGCCGGAGATCGCGCCACCCGGCGAAAGCTTCTCTTTCATGCCGGCGAGCGCCGCCGAGAGGATCATTGCGAGAACGAGATAGGGATTGGTGTCGGCGCCGGCGACGCGATGTTCGATGCGAGTCGCGGGCTTGGACGCCGTAATGACTCGTACGGCGGCAGATCGGTTGTCAAAGCCCCAGGACGCATAGGTCGGCGCATGCTCGGATGGGCGCAGACGGCGATAGGAATTCTGGTGTGGCGCAAAGATCGCCATGCTCTCGCCCATGCTTTCGAGCAACCCACCGACGGAGTGAAACAGCGCCTCGGAGGGACCATCCTCGCCGACATAGATGTTCTCGCCCTTTTCATTGAGAACGGAGAAATGCACATGCATGCCGCTGCCGGCCTGGGTGCCGTAAGGCTTGGCCATGAAGGTGGCATCAAGATCATTGGCGCGGGCGACACCCTTGACGATGCGCTTCAGGAGCACCGCGTAGTCGGCAGCCGCCAGCGCGTCCGGCACATGGTTGAGGTTGATCTCGTATTGGCCTGGACCATTTTCCCGCAGTGTCGTGTCCGCCGGCACCTTCTGCGCGCGGGCTGCCGTCGAAATGCCGTGGAAGACCTCTTCGAAGTCCTGCAGTTCGGAGATCGACAGAACCTGCGTCTGGCCGGTATGCCAGCGTCCGTCGCGGGTGTTCGGCGGCCGCACCGGATCGAGGGCCGAGCGCACTGGGTCGATCAGGTAGAATTCCAGTTCGGTCGCAACGACAGGCGTCAGCTTCGCGGCCTTGAAGCGGTCAAGCACATGGCCCAACACCTGGCGCGGATCGGCGTAGAAACTCTCGCCTTCCTGGGTATGCATCTGGAGCAGCACCTGCGCCGTGGGACGGGCAAGCCAGGTCACGCGCGACAATGTGCCGGGAACGGGGAAGCAGATGCCATCAGGATCACCCGTGCCTTCCGCGAGACCGGCAGCGTTGACGTCGCGGCCCCAGACATCGAGGGCGTAGACCGAGCGCGGCATGGCCATGCCCTTGGTCAACACGTCGATCGCGCGTTCCCGAGGGATCCATTTGCCGCGTGGCACACCGTTCACGTCGATGACGAATGCTTCAAGTACTTCAATATCGGGATTTGCCGCGAAGAATTCGCGTGCCTCTTCGGCCATGTCCATGGGTCACCGTGTGGCTGATGTCGATCAGGTTCTAAAGCGCATGTCTGCGCGAACGGATGGTGGTCCGCTAACGATAGACGCTTTTCGCGTTATGGATCAAACACCGGCGCATGCCACTGTCCGTCTCTTCCTGATCCCCTCGACCGGCTGCGTTCTTGCGACGCTTGCTTCGTTCCGGCCCGTCTCCGATGGGAAACAATTTGATCAAATTATGCGGAGTGATTAGCACCTCGGCGCCAAAAAGGCTAGCCCCCAGTGAAGGGGGCCAGTGAAGTAACTGTAATCAGGGGCGAAAACGCTCTGGCGCCCAGGCCTTCGCGTCGAGGAACGGCGTCTCCCCGTCCATCATTTCGGCGATCAGGCGACCCGTGACCGGACCGAGGGTGAGGCCGTGATGCGCGTGGCCGAAGGCGAACCACATGCCCTCGTGGCGCGGCGCCTTGCCGATGACCGGCATCATGTCCGGCGTGCAGGGCCGCGCACCCATCCAGGGTTCGGCATCCAGACGCTCGGCGAGCGGGAAGATCTCGCGCGCGACCGTCTCCGCCCGGGCGAGCTGCACCGGCGATTTCGGTGCATCGCGATTGGCGAATTCCGCCCCCGTCGTCAGGCGAATGCCCTTTTCCATCGGTGCCAGGAAGTAGCCGCGTTCGGCATCCATGGTCCAGTTGTTGAGGACGGCATTGCCTTCGGGCGCATAATGCATGTGATAGCCGCGCTTGACGCCGAGCAGGAAGCGATAGCCGAACTTGCGGGTCACTTCCTCCGACCAGGGGCCGAGTGCCAGCACCACCTCGTCGCCCTCGACCAGGCCGTCGTCGGTCTTCACGCGCCAGCCCTTGCCCGAGGCGCCGGTCTCCAGCGACAAGGCATCGCCCTTGACGAAGCGTCCGCCCAGCGATTGGAAATAGCTGAGATAGGCCTGGGTCAGGCCATGCGGATTGGTGACCGACCACGGATCGTTCCACTTCAACCCGCCGACGAAATCACCGCGAATATGCGGCTCTTCCTTGGCCAGTTCCTCGCGGCTCAGGGCCCGGTAGCTGACACCGTATTCGCGCGCGAGGCGCGCCGCCTCGGCGAGTTCCGCATCCTGCTTGGCCTTGGTACGGAAAATCTCCATCCAGCCGTCCTTGCGGATCAGGTGACCGGCGCCGGCGGCCTCGATCAGGTCCTGGTGCTCCGTGATCGAGTTTTCGATCAGCGGCGCATAGGCGCGGGCGATCGCGTGGTGGCGGCTCTTGTTGGAATGCCACCAGTAGCGCGACAGGAAGGGCACGAGCTTCAGGATTGCGCTTGCATGATAATGCGCGTCGATCCGGTTGTTGAAGCCGTATCGGATCAGCAAGCCCAAGTCCTGCGGGAAGCCATATGGCACGACGCCTTCGCGCTGGATCAGCCCCGAATTGCCGAAGGAAGTTTCCTCGCCGGCGCCTTTGCGATCCACCAGCACCACCGAGCGTCCGCGACGGGCGAGATGAATGGCTGTGGAAACGCCGATGATGCCGGCGCCGAGCACGAGGGTGACCTTGGACATGGGAGTTGAATTCCTGAAGGTGGGATTACCGGATAAGGATGCATTTCAGCCTGTTGCGGTGCAAACGAAAAATCGCCGCATTTGCCGCAATCCTCAAAATCCTTGGCCACCCGCGAATCATGCGATATCTCCGGGCGACGTGACGGCAGCCAGCGAAGGGAATGCGATGCGCCTGCTCATTCTTGGCTTTGCCTGGCTGATGGTCGGGATCGGCCTTGTCGGCGTCTTCCTTCCGGTCCTGCCGACAACCCCCTTCATGATCCTGGCGGCGGCCCTCTTTGCCCACTCCTCGCCGCGTTTCGAGCAATGGCTGCTCGATCATCCGCGCTACGGCCAGCCCCTGATCGACTGGCGCCGGGAAGGAGCGATTTCGCAAAAGGCCAAAATCGCCTCGGTTTCGCTGATGACCTTGAGCTACGGGATCGTGCTGGTCTTCGGACCGCCGCAACTCTGGCTCAAGCTGATGATCGGCGTCATTCTGGTCGCCTGTGCAGCCTTCATCCTCACCCGGCCTGCGCCAGGCCGCTGACCACGACCTTATCGCCCCCGGCCAGCAGCGAGTGGGCCGCAGACAGTGCCTGGATCTCCCGGGCCGACTGCGGGCGTCCGAAGAAATAGCCCTGACCCTCCTCGCAGCCCATCGCCGCCAGCATCCCACACTGCAAAGCGTTCTCGATACCCTCGCAAACCACCTTCAGCCCGAGACCATGGGCGAGCGTGGTGACCGCCTGCACGATGCTCTGCGCTGCCGGATCGCTGATCATGTCGCGGACAAAGGACTGATCGATCTTGAGTTTGTCGAGCGGCAGGCTGGAGATGTAGCTGAGGGACGAATAGCCGGTTCCGAAGTCATCGAGCGCAATTGTCACGCCAAGCGCACGCAGCGCATCCAGTGCCGAGAACAGATCCTCGGAGCGTTCGATAAAGATCGACTCGGTGATTTCGACATGCAGTCGATGCGGGGCAAGTCCGCTAATGGAGAGTGCCGCGCGGATGTCGGAGAGCAGATCGCCCCGGAGGAACTGCACCGGAGAGATATTGACGGCGACACTGACATGGGCGGGCCAGGTCGTGGCTGCCTTGCAGGCCTCCGCGAACATGAACCGTCCGAGGTCGCAGATGAAGCCATTGGCTTCGGAAATGCTGATGAACTCGGCCGGCGATACCATGCCGAGCTTCGGATGCTGCCAGCGCAGCAGTGCTTCCGCGCCGACAAGCTTTCCGGAATTCAGGGCGACCTGTGGCTGGTAGAGCAGGAAGAACTGTCCCTGTTCGAGCCCGGCGCGCAGCTCTGCTTCCAGAAGACGCGAGCGAGCCCTTCTAAGCGCCGAAGCGGGATCATACACCCGCCAGCCGCTGCCGCCCACACGCTTGGCTTCGGTCAGCGCCAGTTCCGCCGCGTCCACCCATTTGCCGGGATCGCCAAGATTGAACGAGCCGCTGCAGGCGCCGATGCGGGCATTGAGCTTAATCTTGATCCCATCGACGCCAAACGGAGTGTCGAACAGCCCAAGCAGCCGTTCTGCGCTCTCGGACAGCGCCTCTTCCGCCTCAATGCCAGGGGTCGCGATACAGAGGACATCGCCTGCAAGACGTGCGGTCAGACCATCGATGCCGGCATGGCGCCGAAGCCGTGCCGCAACAGTCTGCAGCACGCTGTCGCCCTTTTCCCTGCCGAGGGTCTCGTTGAGATGTCCGAAGCGGTGCAGATCGATCGCGAAGACGGAAAACCCGCTTCCGGCCGCAGCCATGGCGTCGATCAGGCCGCGACGGGTGAAGAGCCCTGTCAGGTCGTCGATCCGGGACATTTCCTGCAGCTTGGTTTCGTAAAGCCGCCGGGCGGTGACGTCCCGCAGGCTGATGCAGATGACAAAGCTGCCGACCGACGATAGCC
>JARXAK010000148.1 GCA_029865885.1 Rhizobium sp.
GTCATAGTCCTGCCAGCTGGAGCGCGGCAGGTTGAACATGCGATTGCGCTCTGCAAACGAAATCGCCGTATCCGGATTGGGATCGATGAAGATGTCGCGGTGATCGAAAGCGGCAATCAACCTGATCTTTTCCGAGAGCAGCATGCCATTGCCGAAGACGTCGCCGGACATGTCGCCGACGCCGGCGACCGTGAACGGGGTCGTCTGGATGTCGGTGTCGATCTCGCGGAAGTGGCGCTTGACCGTTTCCCAGGCGCCGCGGGCGGTGATGCCCATCTTCTTGTGGTCGTAGCCTGCCGAACCGCCCGAGGCGAAAGCGTCATCGAGCCAGAAGCCGGCTTCCTGTGCCAGACCGTTGGCGGTGTCCGAGAAGGTGGCCGTGCCCTTGTCGGCAGCGACGACGAAATAGGGATCATCGCCATCCGGGCGCAGCGTGTCAGCAGGCGGCACGATCTCGCCACCGACGATGTTGTCGGTGATCGACAGCAGGGTGCGGATATAGGTCTTGTAGGCCTCCGTGCCTGCCGCGAACCAGGCTTCACGGTTGCTTGCGGGCGGCAACTGCTTGGGGAAGAAGCCGCCCTTCGCCCCGACGGGGACGATGACGGCGTTCTTGACCTGCTGCGCCTTGACGAGGCCCAGCACTTCCGTGCGGTAATCCTGGGCACGGTCCGACCAGCGAAGGCCGCC
This sequence comes from Rhizobium sp., assembly GCA_029865885.1. Classification (GTDB taxonomy): domain Bacteria; phylum Pseudomonadota; class Alphaproteobacteria; order Rhizobiales; family Rhizobiaceae; genus Allorhizobium. The sequence continues at coordinate 691 of JARXAK010000148.1, forward strand.
ACGCGCCACCTTGCCGAAGCGCAGATGCACGCCTTCGACTTCGACACCGTAGACGAAGATCTCGCGGAACGGGCGCGGTTCGGGCAAGCCTTCCAGCTTGTGGGGATCGAACTTGAAGGCGAGCATCGGACGGTCGCTTTGTTGGTAGCCCTTCTGGAAGAAGTTGGTCCGAAGCGTCGCCTCGATTGCGTTGATATAGCGTCGCAGGATGCGGTCCTCGTCGAGGCTCTTGACCTCGGTGAGTTTGCTTTCCAGTGCCTGCAGAAGCTCGTTCTGACGGCTCTTGCGGTTCTTCTCCGCCAGAGACGTGTCGAAACGATTGCGGAAGAGGGCGACGAGATCGGATGCGATCGCCGGATGTTTCGTCAGCGTTTCTGCCATGTAGGTCAGCGAATAGACGGCACCGGCCTGGCGCAGATAGGCCGCATAGGCCCTGAGCACCGATGCTTCGCGGGCGCTCACGCCGGCTGCCAGAATGAGCCGGTTGAAGGAGTCGTTGTCGACAGCACTTGTGAACGCCGCAAGGAAGGCCTCCTCGACCTGACTGCCTTGCTGCCTGGTGTCAAAGGTGATGCCGTCCGGAACCTGCAGTTCCATGTCGTGCAAGACGACGGAGCGTTGTTCTTCGCCCGGTCGGCCGAGGCCGATGTCGAATGTTCGTTCGCTGATGACGCGGAAGCCGAGATTTTCGAGCAGTGGCACGCGGCGAGAGAGCGGCAGATGGTCACCTGCGTGGAAAATCTTGAGATAGAGCAGCGGATCGTTTTCGCCCGTCACCTGATGGAATTCGAGCGACAGCGGCGCGCCGGCGAGGCAGGCCTTGATGTGTTTCAGATCGCTGACAGCTTCTTCCGGTGTGAAGGCTTCCTCGAAAGCCTGCCCCACCTCGAGCATCGGGGCTCCAGCGCCGGCCAGTGCTGCGAACCGATCCGCCCAGCGGGCGGTGATTTCGCGGACGGCGTCCTCAAGGGTGGCTTGTGGTATCTGCGGCGTCGTGCCTTCACGTCGGCCGATAATGATGTGAACACGGGCGACGCCGCCTTCGGGGAACGCCGGATAAAAGGCGGAGACATGCCCCTTGTAGACCGTCTGGAAATAAAGCCCGATCTTTTCGCGGACCATGGAATTGTAGTCTTCGCGCGGCACGTAGACGATCAGGGAAACGAAACGGTCGAAGTGGTCGATGCGCGGCAGGACGCGCACGCGCGGGCGTTCGGACAGATCGTTGATTTGTTCGCAGAACTTGGCAAGCAGGTCAGGCGTGATCTGGAAAAGGTCATCGCGCGGATAGTTTTCCAGGGTGTTCTGCAGCATGCGGCCCGAATGGCTGCGCGGATCGAAATCGAAGTGGGACACCACCTTCTCGACCTTGGCCCGCAGAAGCGGGATCTGGTTGACCGAGCGGGTATAGGCTGTGGCCGTGAAGAGGCCGACGATGCGCAGTTCGCCGACCACCTTGCCGTTCGGTCCGAAGCGCTTGACGCCGACATAGTCCATGTAGGCGCGGCGATGGACGACGGATTTGACGTTGGCCTTGGTGACGATGAGATAGTCAGGCCCTTGCAGAAAGGCGAGAATTTCCGGCGTCGTGGTCACCTGGTTCTGCCCCTGGCGAAGAACCAGAACGTTAGGGTCAGAGAGAATGCCGAGGCCGCTGCCCTTGTCACGCTCCACGGTCGCATCCGCGCCGTCACCTGAATAGGTGTATTCGCGCATCCCGAGGAAGGTAAAGTTGTTGTTGCGCAGCCATTCCAGGAAAGCGACCGCTTCGTCGCGCTCCGCTTCACTTCTTCCCGCCGAAAGATCGCGCAGCTCCGAAAGTGCCTTCTCCAGGAGGTTCAGCATCGGCTTCCAATCGGTCGCGGCCATCTTGACCTGACCGAGGACATGTTGAAGCCTCTTGATGAGGTCGGCGGACTGCTCCACCGTGAGGGGCGCCAGATGAAGCTGGATGTAGCTGACCTTGATCGCTCCTTCCGGATCCGAGTCTGGATTGGAGAGCGAAACGTCTCCGCGCGATGTGACGGCGAGGATAGGGTGTACCGCCATATAGATATCACGGTAGTGGCTGGTGACCTCGCCCATCAGCGAATCGTAGAGGAACGACTTGTTGTGATCGACGATGGAGAGCACGCTGACAGGCAAGCCGTTCGGATTGACCCCTTCGATGGGTTCGATCCTGATATGGGGTGTTGCGCGATCCCATGCGGAGATGTCGCCTGCGGCCCTCGAAGCCGACTGCGCCAGCATGGACGCATCATAGCGATTGAGATCGTCGTTGCTCGCCCTGCCGAATATGACAGCTGGTGTGACATGGGCGCCGCCACTTTCGCGCGCCTTCGCTGCCGCCATTTCCAACAACTCGTCCCGCTTGCTAACACCAGTCCTGCCCATCTACCCCTCCGGAGCTCGCGCCATTTCGCGCAATCTTCACGCAAATGGCTTGCAAAAGTATGTATGGATCAGAAATAGGAAAAAATCAGGCAAAAATATGCGGCGATATATACACATCTCAGGAAATTTTGGGACGCATGGCCTGTTTGACGGGCTAAATGCCGTATCAGAACGCGGAAACACGTAAAATGCGCGAAAAGACCAATGGTGCCGTTATCGTCATTTCGAGCCACGTGGTTCGCGGGTCCGTAGGCAACCGGGCTGCCGTGTTCGCTCTGGAAACCCTTGGCCGGCCGGTCTGGGCACTTCCAACCATCGTTTTGCCCTGGCATCCAGGGCATGGGCCGGCCACCCGGCTCAAGTTCCCGGACGACGATTTCGACCACGCGGTCGATGACCTCATCAGGGCGCCATGGTTGGGAGAGGTCTCTGCCATCCTGTCAGGATATTTCGGCAGTCCGCGACAGCCCGCTGCGGTTGCCCGCCTGGTTGAGGCTGCGAAGCAAACCAATCCGGAGCTCATTTACGTCTGCGATCCCGTGATGGGAGATCTGGGTGGGCTCTACGTTCCCGTCGAGACCGCCACCGCCATTCGTGATCGCCTCATTCCAATCGCCGATCTGGCAACGCCCAACCGCTATGAATTGCAATGGATGGCGGGAGCTGAGCTCGCCAGCAATCAGGCGATCATTGATGCGGCCCTGTCGCTCGGGCCGCAGCGCATGCTCGTCACCTCCGCCGTGCCGATGATGTCGGGGGGAACCGGCAATCTGCTGCTGAGCGGCCGTTCGGCGTTGCTGGCCGAGCACAGGCTCATCGACAATCCGCCGAACGGATTGGGAGATCTTCTGGCTGCCGTCTTCCTGGCGCGGCTTCTCGATGGCATGGATGAGGAGAAGGCGCTTCAACTGGCCACGGCCAGCGTTTTTGAGATCCTGGCTCGGACGGCAAAAAGGGGCGGTGACGAGCTCGCGCTTGAAAGCGATGCCTCCAGTCTGTCGACCCCGATGGCTATGGTGCAAATGCGTCGCCTGATGCACCCCTCCCAGCGCAAGTCCACCGGGCCGAAGTGACCTGCAGGTCGATCCATGGCGGCAATGTGTTGCCACGGTCGGCCACGCGCTGTAATCGGTAGCGATGAGCCATTTTCCTCCCGCACTCCTCAACGGCTACCGAAACTTCATGGCCGGCCGTTACCACGATCAGCGTGACCGTTATCGGGTTCTCGCCGAACAGGGACAGAAGCCGAATACGCTGGTCATAGCCTGCTGTGACTCACGGGCTGCTCCCGAGATGATCTTCGATTCCATTCCGGGTGAACTGTTCGTCGTGCGCAACGTCGCCAACATGGTTCCGCCCTATGAGCCGGACGGGCAGTATCACTCCACTTCGGCGGCGCTCGAATTCGCCGTCCAGGCGTTGCGGGTTCAAGACATCATCGTGATGGGACATGGTCGGTGCGGGGGCATCCGCGCCGCGCTCGATCCGAATGCCGAGCCGCTGTCTCCCGGTGATTTCATCGGCAAATGGATGAATCTGGTCGCCCCTGCTGTCGAGCAAATCCAGGGCAATTCGGTCATGACCCCCGCAGAACGGCAGACAGCGCTCGAGCGGATCTCGATCCGCAATTCCATTTCGAACCTGCGGACGTTCCCCTGCGTGAAGATCCTGGAAGAGCGCGGCAAGCTGCGCATCCATGGTGCCTGGTTTGACATCAGCAATGGTGAATTGTGGCTGATGGACCCGAAGTCGCATGATTTCGTTCGGCTGGATGCAGAAGCCCTGGTCTGATTGGCGACCGACAATCAGCTTACTTGCCCTCACATGAAAACGGCGGCCCTGAGGCCGCCGCTGGTCATTGGTTCATTGCGCGTCGATTTGCGCGCCAATATAGGCGATCGCCTGCTGATAAACTTTCGCCGCGTTCCAGCCCTGGATCGCCGCGAAGTTCGGCTCTCCCTGCTGGTAACCGGCGCCCGGCTGCCAGCCATGGCCGCGCAGGAAGTTTGCGGTGGAGGCCAGCGCATCGGCGCGTGACCGCACCATATCGATGTGTCCGTCACCATCCCCATCGGCACCAAAACGAACGACATTGCGCGGCAGGAACTGCGTCTGGCCGATCTCACCATGGGCAGCGCCCTTGGCGGTTACATCGAGATTACCGGCCTGGACCAGTTCGAGTGCTGCATAAAACTGGTCGGTAAAGAATGCGCTGCGGCGGCAGTCAAACGCGAGCGTGGCGACGGCCGACAAAGTATGTTCCTTGCCCAGGAACGAACCGAAGCCTGTTTCCATGCCCCAGATTGCGATCAGCGGGCCGGGGGGGATGCCGTAACGCTGCTCAAGCCGTGCAAAGAGAGCGGCGTTGTTCTTCTTCATGGTCTTGCCGCGGTTGATGATCGTCTGGCCACCGCGCTTCTGCATGAACTGGTCGAAGGACAGCTTGAAGCTCTTCTGGCCACGGTCGGCGCTGATGGTGCTGCGGCTGTAGCTTACCGTCGAAAACACCTTGTCGAGCATGCGCGGGCTAAAGCCCTGGGAAGCGGCCTGCTGTTTGAAAGCTGCGCTCCATTCTTCAAAGCCGGCGGACGTGTTGCTGCAGGCGGCAGCCGCTGCTGATTGCGTTCCGCCGAGCAGGGCGACTACGGAAACGAGAGCTGCCGACAGGGTGGATGTCAGTCGCATTTATGCCTCATACGGACTGTGGATGGGTTCGAATCGGCGGCACAATGCCAGCGAAAGAGGATTCTGTCATCCGTTCGATGCTAATGTAGAGCCGTCGGCGTCTCAATTCGGATCACTTTCGCCTGAAAGGTCCGTTGAAGGCTTCCCGGGCGTGGTCGGGAAGCCTTCGGTTCGATGGATCAGGCAGCGGCGCGCGGCTTGATCAGGCCGCGATTGACCAGGAGCTCGGCGATCTGAATGGCGTTGAGAGCGGCACCCTTGCGCAGGTTGTCGGAGACCACCCACATGTTGAGGCCGTTTTCGACGGTCGCGTCTTCGCGGATGCGCGAGATGTAGGTCGCGTCTTCGCCAGCGCATTCGAGCGGGGTGATGTAGCCGCCGTTCTCGTGCTTGTCGATGACGAGGCAGCCGGGAGCGTCACGCAGGATGTCGCGTGCCTGGTCAGCCGTGATCTCGTTTTCGAATTCAATGTTGACCGATTCCGAATGGCCGATGAAGACAGGGACGCGAACTGCGGTGCAGGTCACCTTGATCTTCGGGTCGAGCATCTTCTTGGTCTCAGCCAGAACCTTCCACTCTTCCTTCGTGTAGCCGTCTTCCATGAACGCGTCGATGTGCGGGATGACGTTGAAGGCGATGCGCTTGGTGAACTTCTTCGCCTCGACGGGATCCGCCACGAAGACGGCGCGGGTCTGGGTGAAGAGTTCGTCCATGCCTTCCTTGCCGGCGCCGGAAACCGACTGGTAGGTGGAAACGACGACGCGCTTGATCTTGGCGACATCATGCAGCGGCTTCAGAGCCACCACGAGCTGGGCGGTCGAGCAATTCGGATTGGCAATGATGTTGCGCTTCTTGAAGTCGACGATTGCGTCCGGGTTCACTTCCGGAACGATCAGCGGCACGTCGGCGTCGTAGCGCCAGGCCGAGGAGTTGTCGATTACGACGCAACCCTGCGCGCCGATCTTCGGCGACCACTTCTGGGAGATCGTGCCACCGGCCGACATCAGGCAGATATCAGTGTCGGAGAAATCGTAGTTTTCGAGGTTCTGGACCTTCAGGATGCTGTCGCCGAAGGAGACTTCCGTGCCCTGGGAGCGGGCGGAAGCGAGGGCGATCACCTGCGAGGCCGGAAAGCCGCGTTCGGAAAGGATGTTCAGCATTTCGCGACCGACATTGCCGGTGGCGCCTACAACTGCAATCTTGAAACCCATGTCAATGCTCTCTTTCTGTCTCTCCGCGGATGGTGAGGGGGAAGTTCGCGACAGGACGCAACCTTCCTTATCCCCGGCCGTGCCGGGGAGAGAGCGGTGGCCGAAGACGTCAGACGGTTTTCGTCGTCGTTTTGGCCTTGGTCGTGGATGCAAGAGAATGGCATGCGCCGCCGGCAGCAAGCTGCTGCAGGGGGTGGAAGACCGCAAAGGGTTGCCCGAAAGCGTGCATGGACCGAATTCCTCTTCGTGGCGAGGGATTACAAGCTTTTTGCCGTGAGTCAAGCCGACAATCCCACCGCATCGGCGAAAAGCGAAGGCCGTCTCGTCGATCGCCGTGTCACCGTGACACGCTATGGCTTGCCTGCCTCCCTTTGCCGTGAAAATAACGAGCCATTCCCAGCGGAGCCCTGCATGCACCTCGAGATTCGTGACCTGAACCCCGGCGACCTCCCGGCCGTGACATTGATCTACGCCGACGCGGTTGCGAACGGGACGGCGAGCTACGAGATCGTCGCGCCGGATCTCGCTGAAATGACGGGTCGCTACCAAGCGCTGCACTCGAAAGGATATCCCTATCTCGCCGCCGTCGATGAAACGGGTGCTTTGGCAGGTTATGCCTATGCGTCGGCTTTCAGGACCCGACCGGCGTATCGATGGCTCGTCGAAGACTCCATCTATATCCATCCGGCGGCACGCGGTCGTGGCGTGGGAAAAGCCTTGCTCACCGCGCTGCTCGACCGTTGTGAGGCCCTGGGATTCCGGCAGATGGTTGCGGTGGTTGGCGGTGCCAGCGAGGCATCGGTGGCGGTGCATCGCAGCTGTGGTTTCGAGCTCGCCGGTCGTCTGGTCGGCACGGGCTTCAAGCATGGGCTTTGGCTTGACACGGTCTTCATGCAGAAATCGCTTGGGGCCGGTAACGTGACGACACCGGACCTCGCTGCCTTTCCCGGCACGCTCGCCTAAGGTTCAGTCGAGCGCCTTGAGGGCCTTGTCGAAGACCTTCAGGACCTGTTGCAAATCATGGCCTCGCTTCAGGATGCGGCCGTCGGTCGCTGCGACGGAGAACGCACCCTGCTTTGCCGCGAGCTTCGGGTTCTTCTCGATCCGGTAAAGCGGATATTCCCCCGCCCGCTTGAAGACGGAAAAGACGGCCCGATCCTTGAGATGGTCGATCGCGTAGTCACGCCACTCGCCCTCGCCGACCATGCGACCATAGATCCAGAGAATGGCATCCAGTTCTCGACGGTGGAAGGTGACGGGAAGCGGGTCCAGAGACTGTCTGTAAATGCCGAGATCGACCACACCGGTGGCACTTTTCTCGGTTCCCTCGTCTTCGCGGCGCTGCCCTTCCGGCTGCTCTGTCATCAATGCTCCACGAGCTCCGATTCATGACGGCTGCGTGACAGTGTGCCTGACATGCCCGAAAATGCAAGCTGATCGGGCATCAGGTGGAGGTGTCAGCAGACCATTCAACGGCTCCTGCTCAAAAAGTGGCTAAGCAGAAGTTCGCGCAGGCGCGACGCAATGGGGGATAGCCGTTTCCCGCCCAAGGTGATGAGATGGTAAGGCGTCACTTCGATCGGTGTGTCGAGCTTCAGCGTCGTCAGATCGCCGACCGGCGTCTGACGACAGAGGAGGTCTGCGACCTCGCGCGACATCGGCGCAATCGCGTTGGAGGAGGCCAGCATCGCGATCATCACCAGAAGAGAGGTGGTGTTGACGATGTTGCGCGGGATCGGGGCGCCCTCTTCTATGAAGACATTCTCCACGGCTTGACGCAGTGGCGTACCCGGTGCCTGCATAACCCAAGGGAAATGGGCCATATCGGATATGTTGAGCCGGTCCACGTTGACCAGCGGATGAAGCCGGTGGACGACGATCTCCACCTCCTCCATGGTTGCCCCTTCGACGTGAAACTGGCGCGCGTCGATGCCTGGCGGGATTCGTCCCAGCACGAAGTCATACTGGCCGGAGAGGAGATCGCGGATCATCTCCCCACTGGGCGCGACGTCGACATGGATATCGACCGTGGACGCTTCGGCCTTGAGCGCGCGGATGGCGGGGACCACATAGCCGACCGCGCCGCCGGTGACGGCGCCGATCCTGACCTTGCCCGTCAAGCCGCGCTGGATTGCTTCCACTTCGCGGGCGGCTTCGCGCATCTCTTCCAGCACGTTCAACGCGCGGCGGGCGAGTGCGCTGCCCACGACCGTCGGCTCCATGCCCTTCGGCGTGCGGACAAAGATTGGCGAGCCGACATAGCGTTCGATCTCCCCCAGCATGCGGGAAGCCGCAGGCTGAGTTAGTGCAAGTTCCTGAGCTGCCAAGCTTAATTGTCCTAGCTCCGCGATGGAGCGGATCAAGTTCAGATGCTTGGGCTGTAATCGGTGAATATGAATCTCGGCCATTAGGAACATATCAACTATGGTATGCAGAAAGTCAAAATAATCATTTGATCGGTATATTGGCCACGATAAGACTCGCCACGGAGCTGGGGGCTGCCGCGTCAGCCGCTCGTTCTTGTTTCAGCGGGTGCCAGGAGGAGCTTGGCCTCGCACGGTATGACCAGGGAGGTTACCATGAAGAAACTTGGCGCCCTGATTGCGTCTTTCGCAATCGGCATCGCATCATTCGCGCCCGCGTCCTTCGCACAGGACAAGGGTATGGTCGGCATTTCCATGCCGACGAAGACGTCGACCCGCTGGATCTCCGACGGCGAGACCATGGAAAAGCTGTTCAAGGACGCCGGCTATACCCCGGACCTGCAGTTCGCTGACGACGACATTCCGAACCAGCTCGCCCAGATCGAAAACATGGTCACCAAGGGTGCCAAGGTTCTCGTGATCGGCGCCATCGACGGCACGACGCTTTCCGACATCCTGCAGAAGGCTGCAGATGCTGGCGTGAAGGTCATCGCTTATGACCGTCTGATCCGCGACTCGGGCAATGTTGACTACTACGCCACCTTCGACAACTTCCAGGTTGGCGTTCTCCAGGCAACCAGCCTCGTGGACGGCCTCAAGGCCAAGTTCCCGGACACCAAGCCGTGGAACGTCGAACTCTTCGGCGGTTCGCCTGATGACAACAACGCCTTCTTCTTCTATGACGGCGCAATGTCGGTTCTGCAGCCCCTGATCGACAGCGGCGACATCGTCGTCAAGTCCGGCCAGATGGGCATGGACCAGGTCGGTACGCTGCGTTGGGACGGCACTGTCGCCCAGGATCGTATGGAAAACCTGCTTTCCTCGACCTACACCGAAGACAAGCTGAACGGCGCTCTTTCGCCGTATGACGGTCTCTCCATCGGTATCCTGTCTGCTCTGAAGGGCGTTGGCTACGGTTCGGGCGACATGGTCATGCCGGTGGTTACCGGTCAGGACGCCGAGCTGCCCTCGATCAAGTCGATGCTTGCCGACGAGCAGTACTCGACCGTGTTCAAGGACACCCGCGAACTCGCCAAGGTCGCTGTTTCCATGGTTGACGCCATCATGGGCGGCAAGGCTCCGGAGATCAACGACGAGAAGACCTACAACAACGGTGTGAAGGTCGTTCCGTCCTACCTGCTGAAGCCCGTCGCTCTCGACAAGGCCAATGCCAAGGACGTTCTCGTCGGCGCCGGCTACTACACCGCCGAGCAGATCGACAACTGATCCTTCGGATCGCATCCGGGTCCGCGACATGTCGCGGACCCATTTTCTATACGCATTGAGGGAGCTCGCGCCTCCAGCTGGATCTTTTTATATCGCTGGCTTGGCGCCGGAATTCTGCACATGGAC
>JARXAK010000152.1 GCA_029865885.1 Rhizobium sp.
GCCCGACATAGACGATGAAGTTATCCGACAGCCACGCAGCCGCGAGGCGTCTCAGATTGGCGGGGCTCGTGTCAGTGATCGGAAAGAAGCTGTAGCTTTCGGGATAGCGGTTGACGAGCGCAAGGTCCGAGCGGCGGATCACGGCTTCTCCGCCTTCAAGTGCCGTCCAGGTTCCTGGTTTCGTCAGAGCCGAAACGCCCAGCGAAAGCGCGGCTTCATCGGCAGCGGTCACCATGGTCCACACTGCTGCACTCTCCGACGCCGCGACCTGCCGCACGCTGATAAGGCGATCGCGTGGAGCCACATCGACATCGTCACGGCCGATGTCCTTGTAGCTCAACCAGCGATTCACGGTGGTCGAGGCCCGGGCAAAGCCTTCCGAAACTCGGCTTTTCAACGAAAGCTGATCGTCCTCCAGCCGTGTTTCGACCTGGAAGGCGTTGAGGAGGGCCTGAGAATCTGAAAGCGGGTCTCCGGCGGAGACGGAGGCTGTCGTCAATTCGTCCGTCGCGGAGGGTTGCAGGCGATGGCCCTTCTGGCCAGCAAGTGCTGCCAGTTCAAGCGGATCACCGCCCGCGCCAACAATCAGGGCATTCGTCGCCTGGCGTGGGTCCGGCCGACCGATCTTGAGTTCGACCGGCAAGGGATGGCCAGCCGAAAGCGCGAGGCGGGTCAGGATCGTGAGCCCCGACCCCAGTCTCGCCGGTGTGGCCGTGTCGACATAGAGGTCAAAGCCTTCAGGCCCCTTGAACGGGAAGGAATTGCCGGCAAAGGCCGCAAGATCTGGAAGACGACCAGCACGCGCCAGGGCCGGTATGGCGACCGTGGTTTCCTGCAGCAGCAGGAAGCGAGAACGGTCTTCGTCTCTCGCTGCCGGATCGCAGACGAGATCGGATGCCACCGGCACTTCTGCGAGAACGCGCACATGGTTCACGCCGGGATGGAAGGCCCGCAAGGGCAGTTCCAGCGGCTTGCCCTTCAGCGTCGTCCCCTCCGGATCGTAGAGCACGAGGCTGGCCACGGCCCGCTCGTTGACGCGGACGAGCAGCTGTGTTCCCGGCGCAAGGCCCGGCGCAGTTGCCGCATTGAGATGCAAATCGACGGTTGCGTAATCGCCGGGGTAGAAATCGGCCGGCATGACAACATCGAAGCTCGTCTGGAAGAGACGACCTGCAAAGGGCGTGGTTCGATAGCCAATGCTGGACAGCGGATGTGTGCCAGGCGCATCCCCGTCGATCCGTGTTTCCGCAAGCGCAAGCTTGTTGGACCGGATGAGGGGAAGCAAGGGCCCGTTTACGGCTGTCAGAAGAAGCGACTGGAGTTCGCTCCGGTTCGAGCCGCGCATGGTAACGATGTGGCGGCCGTTTTCGCCCGGTCTGACGAAGAGGCCCCGCGGGGCTGCGGCCAGCGCGTCCCGGGCAGACTGCGGCAGTTGCGCATCCGAGGGATCGCCAACATAGAGGTCGATGCCAGGTCCGCTGCCGCCCATATCGTCGACAGTCACGCTGAGATCCTCGCGTCCGAGCGAAAGTGCCAGGGTCTGCACAAGTGCCAGACTGTCGCGCAGCGTCGTCTGGCCTGCTTCCATGCCTGAGATCAGACGGATTTCCGTAGCGCCATCGCCATTTCGGCCGACAGACAGGAGGCTTGCAAAATCGCCGTCTCTCGGACGAGCCTCGGTCAGGAAGCCGCTGACGAGAGGATCGATCTGTGTCCAGAGTTCGTAGGTTGCCTGAACGCTGCAGTCGATGCGGTGATGTTGCCGTGCGCGCAGGCGGACCGTGTTCCAGCCAGCAGTCAGATCCCGTGTCGTGACCGGAAAGTCATGGGTCGCGGGGCCATTGGGCGAGCGGATCGGGAGGGTGGCAAGGGCCTTTCCGTTGAGCTCGACATCGAGCACGGCGTCGTCGGGCATGATCGAGACGGCATTGGTATAGCTCAGTCTCAACGTGCCTGCAGCCGTCACCTGATCCGGTGACAGATAGAAGGTCAGCGCGCGGGCTGAATCTTCACCCTCCAGACGCATGTCTGTTGCTGTCTGGCGGAAGGCGACCATCTGTCGAGCACCAATCGACCCGGCCTGCCCCACGATCTGCTCGCCAGACGCACCGAGATCTGCGGGCACGAAATCTCCGCCATGGGAGGCATGTGTCGACAGGCAGATCAGGATCGCCGCAGCTGAGAGCCGGCCTATCATACGGGCGTTACGCATAGACCGTTCCTCTGATGGCTGCCGGATAGGTGACGCTTGTGTCGGTCGTGGTGGCCGGAGCCTTGATGATCAACGGAGCATCGGGATGCGACATCTCGGTCGTTTCGCGAACCAGCCGAAGGGCATAGGTGAAGCCGCGAAGCGTCTCGGTGATCGTCCAGAGGGCAAACCGGAAGGTGCCGGAGAAGAAGCCCTTGTGCTTCTGCACACGGTTCCAGCGATCCTGCAGCGGCTGCTGCTCGCAATACATCATCTCGGCGATGGCGATGAAGGTTTCCGGTGTGCGTTCCGAAAAGGCGAAACCAAAGCTCGTCTCGTTCTGGCGGCGCAGCATGCTGCGGCAGATGAGCGGAACTTTCATGCTGCGACCGTGGCGACGGATCTCGATCATCGCCTCTTCGCCCTTGTCGAGACCGCTCACGGGTTGGCCATCGATAAACTGCAGTGCAAGCCCACCGCTCGAGACATCCGCGATAATCACGGCGTGGCACATGCCGCCGGAATGCAATATCCCATGACGCCGGACATTCAGGCGCTGGTTGCGCCGCCGCTCCCGCCGCTCGGAGACGGATCCAAGGGCTGCACCGGCAATGCCCATGTTGATGATGTTCCAGCCGGCGACGATCAGCAGCAGCTCAGAGGGCATCGCTTCTGTCGTATAACGCCAGATCGCGTAGCAGGTGGCGGCAAACAGCAGGAAGAAGATCAGGAAATAGGGTCTTGCTAGCGGAGAGAGCTTGCTCTCGTCGAGGGTCTGCCCCTTCGAGGTGACGTTGAAGGTGGGCTTGCGCGGATTGCGCACGACACTGAGGATCGCACCAAACAGCATGACGGACTGCACATATTCGTAGAGTTCGGAGACCCACGGCCAGCGCACCCGGCCGAAGAGATAACTCTGCATGGCGAAGGACGAGATGAGATAGGTCACCGAATAGCAGATGAACTCGGTGATATTGGCCTCGAAGATCTGCAGCGAGAAGAAGATATAGAGCAACGGCGAGAGCATGAATGTCAGCCGTGTCAGCGGGAAGAGCCAGAAGAGGTTGGTCCCGGCATAGCAGATGCGCTGTGCTGCGGTGAGACCACGCTGCAGGAAGGGGCGGTTCAGTGTCAGGATCTGCAGCATGCCCTGCGCCCAGCGAACGCGCTGGCCGATGAAGGAGACGAGCGTTTCCGGCTGCAGGCCAGCGATCAGCGGCTTGTCGACATAAAGGCTGTGCCAGCCGCGGCAGTGAAGTGCCAGCGCACTTTCGCAATCCTCCGTGATCGACTGCCCCGAGAAACCGTCGGTTTCCTTCAGAGCCTTGCGCCGCAGCACCGCAGCGGAGCCGCAGAAGAAGGAGGCATTCCACTTGTCGAGGCCGCGCTGGACGACAGAGTAGAACATCTCGTTTTCCGACGGCATCGTGCCAAAGGTCTGGAGGTTCTTTTCCAGGGGGTCGGGATTGAGGAAGTAGTGTGGGGTCTGGACGAGGAAAAGCTTCTCATCGGTCTTGAAGTGACCCACCGTCTCGTTCAGGAACTCGCGAACAGGAGCGTGGTCGGCGTCGAACACGACCACCAGTTCGCTCGTCGAAATCGCAAGGCCCGCATTCAGATTGCCGGCCTTGGCATGACTGTTTTCAGCGCGAGCGTGATAACGAACCCCAAGTGCTGTCGAAAGAGCCTGCAATTCCTCCCGGCGGCGACGGGCTGCGATCGCGGCGCGAGGATCAGACTGGCTGCACTTGGCATCCGTGCCGCCGTCATCAAGCAGATAGACGGTCAGCTTGTCAGCCGGGTAATTCATCGACTTTGCGGCAGCGAGCGTCAGCGCCAGAAGGTCGGCCGACTCGTTGTAGGATGGGACGAAGACATCCACCGTCGGCTTCTCGTCATCCGCCAGGCGCGGCGCGGGTTTGCGGTCCAGCGGGTCGGCGACAATGAAGAAGTTGATCGCCAGCATGACCAGGCAATACATCTCCGCCGCATAGAGAATGATGCCGGGAATAAAGTTCAAAGGCTCGTTGATATCAGGCAGGGTCTCCGTCGTCCGCCAGAACGCATAGCGCAAGGCGAGGACGGCAGAGAACACGAACGTCATCAGACGGAACGTCTTGTTCTGCGGGCGCATCATGAACAGGAGCATCAGTGCCAGAACGGCAAGACTTAGCACCAGTTGCGCCTGGAGGCTGATTGGCAGCCACAGCAGAAATACACCAAAAAAGCCCGCAATGATTGCAGGCAACGCAACGCACATCATGTGCAGAACCCCATCTCTTACTCAACCGCAGCTTCATCTGCGGCGATCCCCCAAAAGGAACGCCTTGAGAATTAGGGGGTTATTTCTTAGCAAATCGCTAAGACCGTCCGGGGCGAAAACGGCAATTCCGCGTCTGTCCGCACCGCGCATGGACTCCATAAGAAACTGATACTTATAGATATTTTCCAGCGACTACTTCATGTTTTCCGCATAATCGAATGAACCAATTCCTAAACCTGATCTAATCGACATGGTGGAAAAACCGTTAACGCTGCACCACTCTTGCCCATGCCTGCCCCATCCGGGAACAGTCAGAGCGTCAGCTGACCTCCAAACAGGCAATCCACGAAGCCGATGAGAATGACGAACCATGGCCGACGACATGATGAACCTGAGCTCACTTCTCAGGAAGAGCGCTGAGGCTGGCTCGCAAACTCAAAACGCAACATGTCAGCGCAACCGGGCCGACGTGCCTTCGATACGGTTTACCGCAGCGATTTCCCGGTTCACTTAAGCATTCCAGGTCACCTGGGGTCAGGCCGCCACACCCGCTGCAGCAAGCGCATCACGACGATGGCGACGGGTGGCGATACCGTGCACGGGAACAATGTCGGGGCCGATGGCCCCAACCTGGCGGTAGCGGATACGCAACCCGTCGACGTCACGGAACCGATCTTCAGTCATCGTGGTCGTTCCATCCAGTTCGACATCGGCTGCAGCACTGGGCATGCCGATCGTTAAATCGATGAATTGCTCTGTCAGGGCTCGCCATGGAAATCTGCAAAGCCCGGCCCGCCTCCAAAGCGGGCCGGGCCGGTATCGCGAATGCGCGACGAAGGGGCCGCTTCGTTATCCCGCCTTGGCGAGAAGGATGTCAGCCATGCGCTCGCCGATGATGACGGTCGAAGCCATGGTATTGCCCGTCGACACGCGCGGCATGACCGAGGCATCGGCGATGGAAAGGCCCTCGATCCCATGGACCGACAGATTGCCATCCACGACCGAAAGCGCGTCCTTGCCCATCTTGCAGGTGCAGCTTTCGTGGAAATAGGTGCCCGCCGCATTGCGTGCGAAGTCTCTGAGATCTTCGCCGGTAAGTGGACCGGGCATGATCTCGCGCTTGACGAACTCCTTCATGACCGCCGAGTTGCCGATCTCCCGACACAGCTCGATGCAGGTCAGAAGCGCCTTCATGTCCGCTTCCTCCCTGAGGAAGCCGCCGTCGATCCTGACCGGATCCTTGGGGTCGGCACCCGTCAGGCGAACCTCACCGCGTGATTTCGGCCGCACCAGACCGGGGGCGATCGTCCAGGAGCCTGCCGGCGGATTGAAACCCGGACCGGTCACCTCCGATGCGAACGGCACCTCGATCTGGAAAGGCTGGAGATCCGGCGTATCGAGGCTGGAATCCGACTTCCAGAAGAAGGTCGCCTCGGCGGCCGAGTTCTTTGGTGGCAAGGGCGTGTTGTATTCCCAAATGCAGCCGGCGGCCAGGATATGGTCCTGGAAGTTTTGCCCGACACCGGGAAGATCGTGGGCAACCGCCACGCCCGCCTCCTTCAGATGGGCGGCGGGGCCGATCCCCGACTGCATCAGGATCTTCGGCGTGTTGATGGCCCCCGCCGAAAGCACGACGCGCTGGCCGGCGGTGACCGTGTGCAAGACACCGTCCTTCTCGAAGGTGAGGCCGCTCACCCTGGTCCCATCCAGGGTCAGCCGATGCACGACGGCACCGGTCAGAAGCGTGATATTGGGCCGCTTCAACGTCTCCCACAGATAGTCCGAAGGCAGGTTGCGGCGCATGCCATCCTTGATGCGGACATTGGCGAGGGCTGCACCGCCCTTGCCCTCCATCATCTCGCCGTTCATGTCGGCATAGGCGGGGATCCCAATGCTTTCGCAGGCTTTCAGAAAGGCTGGAGCAATCGGATTGGGGTCCTGGACTTCGCTGACATAAAGACGGCCACCTGTGCCGCGACGATTGGCATCCTGCGGGCCATGCCAGTCCTCGATCCGACGGTAGATGTTCAGGACATTCTCGTAGGCCCAGGCCTTGTCGCCGGTCTCGGAGGCCCAGAAATCGAAGTCGTTCTTGTGGCCCCGCGCCCAGATCATCACATTGATCGACGAACCGCCGCCGATCACCTTGCCCATCGGCAGAATGAGCGAGCGACCGTTGACCTTGTCCGAAGGCTCGGCGCTGTAGCCCCAGTCACGCTCGGACCGAATATTGGTGGGCCACATGAGCGGGTTGAGCACGGCATCCAGCTGGTCGGTTCCGCCGGCTTCGAGCACCAGAACGCTCGCATCCGTCTCCGCGGCAAGACGACCCGCGACCACAGCGCCGCCCGAGCCCGAGCCAACCACGATATAGTCATAGCTGGTGGCCAGTTTCTGCGCATTGTAGCGCTGGGTGATGGCGGCATCTCCCAGGCTCTGTGCCCATGCTTCGGCCGTGGCGAGTGTCGCGCCAGTAGCCACCGCCATCTTTATGAAGGCGCGTCGCCCGATCCGGCCATGAACCAGGCCGGCCTGCAACGCCATCAGTCTGTCGCCCTTGTCGAGCGCGTTTGAAAAAAATCGCATAATGCTCCTCCCAGAGCGCGTGTTGTCCTGGTCCGGGGTTCCTCCTCCACCGGACCCATGCCCCTCAGAACGGCAGGCGATGCGCCTGACGCTGCGTCGAAATCCAGCGTTGGGTGGTGAAGGCTTCGATTGCGCCCTTCGGCCCCCATTTGCCGCCGCCGCCCGAAGCGCCGAGCCCGGAAAACGGGCAATGCGGCTCGTCATGCACCGTGGAATCATTGACATGGACCATGCCGGCATGGATGCGCTCGGCCAGCAGCTCGCCGCGCAGTACGTCGCCGGTGATGACCGAAGCCGACAGCCCGTAAGGTGTATCGTTCGCCAAGGCGATCGCCTCTTCCTCGCTGTCGAAGGGGGTCACCGTCGTCACGGGTCCAAAGATCTCGTCGGTCCAGACACCCATGGATCGTGTCACATCCGTCAGCACGGTTGCCGTGTAGTAACGCCCCTCGGCCTTGCCGCCGCAGTGAAGCCTTGCACCATCCTTCACCGCCTGATCGACGAGACCTTCGATGCGGCGCAGCTGCCGTTCATTGATGATCGGGCCGATGACGCAGGTCTGCTCCTGCGGGTTGGTGGGCACGAAATGGACTGTCTTCGCCACCAGTTTCTCGACGAAGCGGTCATGGATGCCGCGCGCCACCAGGATCTTGTCGCAGGACATGCAGATCTGGCCCTGATGCAGGAAGGAGCCGAAGAAGGCGAGATCGACGGCACGGTCGAGATCAGCGTCATCAAGGATGATCATCGGGTTCTTGCCGCCCAGTTCCAGGATGATCGGCTTGAAGACCTGGGCACAGGCGGTTGCCAGCAACTGCCCGACGCGGGTCGATCCGGTGAAGCTGATGACAGCAACGCGGCTGTCCTTCACGAAGCTGTCCCCGACCATCGCCGCGCCATCGCGGGATGTGGTGATGACGTTGAAGACGCCGGGCGGGAAGCCCGCATCGGCAAACAGCTTGGCCAGCATCAGGCCACCGACGACAGGGCTGTCCTCCGAAGGTTTGAGAACCGCGGTGTTGCCAAGCGCCAGCGCATAGATGAAACCGCGCAGCGACAGATAAAGCGGGAAATTCCACGGGCTGACGACACCCACCACCCCCGCCGGGGCGCGCATGGTACGGTTGATCTTGCCCGGCACCTGACTTGGATAGATCTCGCCGATCTCGCGGGTGGTCAGGCCGGCCGCCTCCGCAAGCGCCAGGGGCACCAGAGAGCATTCGAACATCGCCTTGCCGAAACCCGAGCCGGTTTCGGCGATCAGCATGTCGACAAATTCCTGCTGTCGCTCGACAAAAAGCGATGCGGCGCGATGGAACAGACCCGCCCGCGCTGCCGGTGGAAGTGCTGCCCAACCGGGTTGCGCGGCAGCGGCCGCCGAGATTGCCGCATCGACATCGGCTTGCCCAGCGTCGGGCACATGGGCAATCAGGCTGCCATCACTCGGATTGCAGGTCTCGAAGGTCGCGCCGCCTGCGGCAGCACGCCAGGCGCCCCCGATATGCATTGCATAGACGAGGCTAGCCTCGTTTTCGGATGTCTTGATACGTTCCAGCATTGTTTTCCTCCCAGAAACACTGGAGGCAAGGAAATCCGATTGAGGCATCGCGAACCATGAATAGGACTCGCAGATTCCGGCACCAGACTACCAATCGAGCATGTTCGCCGGCTGCTGGCGCCGCTTGCGATACTCCGCCGGACTGTCCCCCGTCGTCTTTCGAAATTCGCGGCTGAAATGGCTGGCATCCGAAAAGCCGAGTTCGAAGGCCAGAACCTCGATCGGGTCCCGCGACTGACGCAGCCGGCGCTTGGCTTCCGTAATCCTCAGCCGATTGGCGAAGCGGGCTGGCGTCGTGCCGAAGAATTTGCGGAACTGGCGATGCAGCGTCGCTTCCGACGTGACCGCAACACGCGCGAGTTCAGCCGTCGAGACATGGCGGCCTAGGTTCTCCCGAATGAGATGTGCTGCGGCGCGAATACCCGTGTCTTCGATCGAGTGATCGAGCACCAGAAGCTGGCTGCTGCGGCTTTGCATCAGCCGCAGGATCGCATCGTCGAGCCTGGTATCGATCCTCAGATCGGCAAAGACGTCTCTCTCGCCGCAGAAGAGGTCCATCAGGCTTGTCAATTGCAGATGCTCGGCTTCCTCTTCCCGCAGCACCGCAAAGGCCGACCAGTCGAGTGCGGCAGCCGTGCGATGTCCGGCTCTGGTCATCCTCTCGTTCAGCCGACCAAGGATACCCTCAAGGCGACCTGTTTCGATCTCGAAACAGTTGCATTGAATGGGTGAGGTCTGGCTTGCCAGACCGAGATCGACTTCGATCTCAAGCCCCGGCGGCACGAACATCACATCGCCGGTGAAGAACTCGAAGGCATCACTGCCGCCGACACGCATGATCTTCGTGCCGCCTCTGAGGTCACAGATGATGGGATTGGAAAACCGGAACGTCACGCGGGCAGGCGTGTTGGTGAAATAGCTCGCCGCTTCGGAAAAGGCGGCATAATGGGCAGTCCGGTATTCGATCAGTTTCTCGACATGATCGGATGACCGCTCATGCACGGAATTGGAATATGCCTCCATCGTCTCCTCCCTGTCAGACGGATGCCAGTGAATGCAGTCAAGGCCCTTGCGAACATCGTCATGACCGGCGCATCGACTAAGGGTGATCGGATCTCATCCCTGCAGCCATGCAGCCGTCGGCGCTTATCCTCCCAGAAAGCGCCGGATCTCGCTCGCGACCTCTTCGCCTGCGTCGATCATCGGAAGATGCCCGGCGCCCAGGATCGTGACGAAGCGGCTCCCCGCAATGCGATCGGTGGCTTGCCGCACCAGCGAGGGCGGCGTTGAAACATCCTCCGTGCCAGCCAGCATCATAACGGGCAGATCAAGTTGGTGGATCGATGCCGTCAGGTCCGCGTCGCGCAACGCCGCACACGTGGCGATATAGCCTTGCTTCGGCGTCGCCTCGAGCATCCGCTTCCAGCCCTGCCAGGCCTCCGGCTGGCCCTTGGCAAACGACGTCGGAAACCAGCGGGCGAGGAAGCCGTCGGCATGCGCCTCAAGTCCGTCCGCCTCGACAGTCGCGATGCGGGCCGCCCAGAGGTCGGTATTGCCGATCCGGGGCGCCGTATCGAAGAGCATGAGATGCGAGAAGCGCGCGGCATCTTTCAGCGCCGCATCCATGGCAACGAGGCCGCCGACCGAGACGCCGCAAAGCGCTGTCCTTTTCCAACCGAGCGTCTCCAGCAACGCCAGGAGATCGCCGGAGAGATCGTCAAGTGTGTAGGGACCGACAAGGTCTTGCGAGAGGCCATGGCCGCGCTGGTCGAAAAACAGCATCTCGAAATCGTCGCGCAGGATCTGCTCGACCGCACCCCAGATGCGCATGTCGGACCCGAGCGAGTTCGTGAAGGCGATCCGAGGTTTGCCGGCGCGTCCGCCGATCCGATAATGCAGCGCCACGCCGGAAACAGTCAGAAACGGCATCACTGAACCCCCAGATGCCGCTCCAGCAGGTCTCCCTGTCCGGCAAGTTCCGTCGGCGTTCCCGTAAACACCAGCTTACCCTTGGACATGATGATCATCCGGTCAGCGACGCGGCTGAGGTTTTTCACATCCTTGTCGACAACGATGGTCGCGATCCCTTCGGAGCGGATGATCCCCAGCGTCTTCCAGATTTCCTGGGCAACAAGCGGAGCAAGGCCTTCGGTCGCTTCGTCGATGAGCAGCAGGTCAGGATTTGTCATCAGAGCGCGCCCGATCGTCAGCATCTGCTGCTCGCCGCCGGACAATTGATGACCGCCATGCCCACGCCGCTGCGCGAGCCTCGGAAAGACGGAAAGAACCCGGTCCAGCGTCCATTGACACTTGCCCGTGGGACCCGACCGCGCGGCCATGACAAGATTTTCGATCACTGAAAGCGAGCCGAAAACGCCCCGCCCTTCCGGAACGATGGCAACGCCCGCCTGCGCGATATGCTCCGGCAATCGCCCACGGATGCTCTTGCCGTTCAGTGCGACCTCGCCCGCCACTTTCGGCAGGGCACCCACCAGCGACCGCAGGAACGAGGTCTTGCCCATGCCGTTTCGACCGAGAAGAGCGATCTGCTCACCCGGGCTGATCTGCAGGTCGATCCCATGCAGCACCTGGCTTGCACCATAAAAGCCTTGCAGCCCCTCAACTGTCAGGAGTGTCATGCGGCGTCCTCCGTTTCTCCGAGATAGGCGGCGCGCACTCTTGCATTGCGGCGCACCTCTTCGACCGCACCGGATGCGATCACCTGCCCGTCCGCCATGACGGTCAGCCTGTCGGCGATGGCGAAAACGATGTCCATGTCGTGCTCGACGAGCAGAATGCCACGGCCAACGGCCAGTCCGCGAATGACCTCCGCCATACGCTTGGCCTCCGAATGTCCCATACCGGCCAGAGGCTCATCGAGAAGCAGCACTTTGGGCTTCGTCGCAAGCACCATCGCCACCTCCAGCTGGCGTTGTTCGCCATGGCTCATCTGGCGCGCAGCGGTCGTGGCCCGGTCCGTCAGACCCGTTTCCTGAAGGGCAGCCAGCGCCGCTGCCTCCGTCTCCATCTCGACCGACTTGACACGCCGCATCGCAAGCGTGTTGTGCCTTGCACTCTGCGCGGCGAGGCGAACATTGTCGAAAACGGTGCGGTCATGAAAGATAGTCGTCTTCTGATAGGAACGCCCGATACCGGCGCGGCAGCGGCGATGGGGCGCCTCCCCTGTCACGTCCTTGCCTTCAAGAAGAACGCGTCCGGCACTCACCGAAAGATCGCCCGACAACAGGTTGATCAGCGACGACTTGCCGGCCCCGTTGGGTCCGATGACGGCATGTATTTCGCCTTGACGCAGGCTGAGTGAAACGTCGGAGACGGCGAGCAGACCGCCGAAGCGTTTGCTCAGTCCCTCGACAACGAGCAGATCCGTAGTCATTGCTTGCCTCCCACGACAATCGGTTGCGTCACAGGCGCCGTCCGGCGAAACCAGCCCTGCGGCACGGTCATGCGCAGGATGTCCTGCAGACCGCCGGGCAGGAACAGGACGAGTGCCACGATCACGCCGCCATAGACCAGCTTCCATTGCTCTCCGAGATAGATCTTCAGAATGTCCTCAAGCACCACGAGGACAACGGCACCGAAGAGCGGCCCGGCCACCTTGCGGGTTCCACCGAGAACCACCATGACCAGCGCAACGGCGGACATGTGCCATCCCAGCATCTGCGGCGCGACGAAGCCGAACTGCGCAGCGGACAGGTAACCGGCAAGCCCGGCCATGACCGCCGAGACGATGAAGGCGACGAGGCGGACGGCAAACACCGGAATACCGAGTGACATGGCCCGCCTTTCATTGTCACGGGCAGCCGTCAGCGAATCTCCGAAGGGACTTGCAACGAGGTGGGTGATCAACGCCCAGGACAGGGCGCAACAGACGAGTGCCACCATGTAGAAGGTGAGCGGGTTCTCCAGGTCGATGGAAAGACCGCCCAGCGTCAGCAGGGGCTTCACATAGAGGAAGATGCCGTCCGAACCACCGCCGATCGAGGTGTCGTGAAACAGGAAATACAGCATTTCCCCGAAGGCGAGCGTCACCATGATGAAGTAGATGCCGCGGGTGCGCAGCGAAAGCGCACCGATGACAGCCGCCACCAGGGCAACCACGGCAAGCGCCACAAACAGGGTCCAGACAAGGTTCGGCGCTTCGTATTCCGGGGTCACCAGGACGAGCACGTAGCCCGCCAGACCGAAGAAGGCCGCATGACAGAGGCTGACCATGCCGCCAAAGCCGACATTCAGGTTGAGCGACATCGCGAGAATACCGAGCAGCATCACCTTGGCGGCGAACTGCAGATAGTAGTCGCCGACCACCAGAGGCAGGAACAGAGCCGCGGCAAACACGGCTG
>JARXAK010000058.1 GCA_029865885.1 Rhizobium sp.
CGACATGACTGCCCGCCACACCAAGGTGTTGATCATCGGCTCCGGCCCTGCCGGCTACACCGCTGCTATCTACGCCGCCCGCGCCATGCTGAAGCCGGTCCTGATCGCCGGCATGGAACAGGGTGGCCAGCTGATGATCACCACGGACGTGGAGAACTATCCGGGCTTCGCCGATCCGATCCAGGGCCCCTGGCTGATGGAGCAGATGCTCAACCAGGCGAAACATGTCGGCACCGAAATCGTCAGCGACCTCGTGACCGAAGTCGACACCAGCCATCGCCCCTTCACGCTGAAGACCGACAGCGGCCAGGTCTGGACAACCGATACGCTGATCATCTGCACCGGCGCCAAGGCCAAGTGGCTGGGTATCGAAACCGAACAGCATTTCCAGGGCTTTGGCGTTTCCGCCTGCGCCACCTGCGATGGCTTCTTCTATCGCAACAAGGACGTGATCGTCGTTGGCGGCGGCAACTCTGCCGTCGAGGAAGCGCTTTACCTGTCGCATATCTGCAAGTCGGTCACCGTCGTGCACCGCCGTGACTCATTCCGTTCGGAAAAGATCCTGCAGGAACGCCTCTTCGCCAAGGAGAACATCCGCGTCCTCTGGAACACCACGGTCGAGGAAATCACCGGCGCCCCGGCCAAGCCGCCGATGCCGCCGTCTGTCTCGGGCGTCAAGCTCAAGGATGCGCTGACCGGCGCCGTCACCGACATGCCGATCGACGGCGTCTTTGTCGCCATCGGCCATGCGCCGGCTGTCGAGCTCTTCAAGGGCAAGCTCAAGCTCAAGTCGAACGGCTATCTCTGGACCGCGCCGGATTCGACTGCGACCGACGTGCCCGGCATCTTTGCCGCCGGTGACGTGACCGACGACATCTATCGTCAGGCGATCACCGCAGCCGGCATGGGATGCATGGCAGCGCTTGAAGCCGAGCGTTTCCTGTCGGCCCTGCCCGTCGAGACGCAACAAGCCGCGGAATAACCGCCATGAGAGGGGGCGGCATGCCGCTGGACTGGGACAAACTGCGCATTTTTCATGCGGCTGCGGAAGCCGGGTCCTTCACCCATGCCGCCGACAAGCTGCACCTGTCCCAGTCGGCCATCAGCCGTCAGGTCTCGTCCCTGGAGCAGGACATCGGCGTCAAGCTCTTTCACCGCCACGCCCGCGGCCTGATCCTGACTGAACAGGGCGAGCTGCTCTATCGCACCGCCCATGACGTTCTCCTGAAGCTGCAGACCGTCAAGATGCAGCTGACGGAAACGACCGAGAAGCCGTCCGGCAAGTTGCGCGTCACGACCACCGTCGGCCTCGGCCAGGGCTGGCTCACCGACAAGGTGCAGGAATTCCTGCAGCTCTATCCGGATATGTCGATCCAGCTCCTCCTCGACAACGAGGAGCTGGACGTCAACATGCGCCATGCCGACTGTGCCATCCGTCTGCGCCAGCCGCAGCAGTCCGACCTCATCCAGCGCAAGCTGTTCACCGTGCACATGCATGTTTATGCGGCGCCCTCCTACATCAACCGCTACGGCGAACCGCAGTCGATCGAGGATCTCGACAACCACCGGATCATCACCTTCGGCGAGCCCGCACCCAACTATCTGCTCGACGTCAACTGGCTGGAGGTCGCCGGACGCTCCTCCGACAATCCGCGCCTGCCGCATCTGCAGATCAACAGCCTCACCTCGATCAAGCGCGCCTGCCTGCTCGGCATCGGCATCGCCATGCTGCCGGACTATATTGTTGGCCGCGATCCCGGCCTGCTGCAACTCGTGACCAGTGCGGACGTGCCCTCCTTCGACACCTATTTCTGCTATCCCGACGAGATCAAGAACGCAGCAAAGCTCAAGGCTTTCAGGGACTTCATCGTCGCCAAGGCGCGCAACTGGAACTTCTGAGGCAGCCATCTTGCTGCCTTTTTTGTTGGTCGCGCACACAGAGTTGCAACTCACGCATGCCTGACATGCATAAAAAAGCATTGTTCACTGCACAAAAAACCACCATATCGCACACAGCTGATGCACATGGTGGCTTTTTCCTCCCAGTTCCACCGCAGCAGCTGTTCCCCTCTGGAGGTTTTTGACCTTCACAATTCAAAGGGCCCTGGTTTTTCCGGTGGCCCTCTTTTTTTGTTATTTCGATGGAACAATGGACCTCGGAGCACGTTTTCGCATCCGGCGGAACGGACGCCGTGCACCCGCCCGTGTTCGGCAAGCAGAGATCGATCTGCCAAGGAATGACATTGCTGTTGAATTGGAGGGGACATGTTCCTGGAGGACGTGATGAAAGCGCTGGCACACCCCGCGCGCATGGAAATGCTGATTTGGCTGAAAGATCCCAAGGAATTCTTCGGAGTACCGAAGGACGAGGCAGTCGATGGAATCAGTGCAGGACAGTTCGAGCGCTCCGGCCTGTCCCAATCCGCCGTTTCTGCGCATCTGGCCACACTTCAGCGCGCCGGCCTGATCACCTCGAAGCGAGTCGGCCAAAGAGTTCTCTATCGTCGCAACGAAGATACGATCGCCGAATTCATCAAGTCCTTGAACAGCACGCTTTGACGCCCCACATCGGGAACGCCGGCGATAACCTCCCGTCGCCGGAAACTCCCGAGAGGTCATATGTCCAAGCTTTTTGAACCGACATCCGTCGGCAACATTCCCGTCGCCAACCGTATCGCCATGGCACCGTTGACGCGCAACCGCTCCCCGGGCGCCGTTCCAAACGACCTGAATGTCGAATACTACCGCCAACGTGCAACAGCCGGCCTGATCATCAGCGAAGGTACGGCCATCACCCACCAGGCCCAGGGCTATGCCGACGTGCCTGGCCTCTACAAGCCGGAAGCAATCGAAGCCTGGAAGAAGGTGACCGACGCCGTA
This sequence comes from Rhizobium sp., assembly GCA_029865885.1. GTDB lineage: Bacteria > Pseudomonadota > Alphaproteobacteria > Rhizobiales > Rhizobiaceae > Allorhizobium. The sequence goes on from JARXAK010000058.1 coordinate 2,881, forward strand.
CACGCTGAAGGCGGCAAGATCGTCACGCAGATCTGGCATGTCGGCCGCATCTCCCATACCAGCCTCCAGCCTGATGGCGGCGCACCGGTCGCCCCGTCCGCGATAGCTGCCAAGTCGCACACCTATGTCCTCAACGCTGACGGCAGCGGCGCCTTCGTCGAGACATCCGAGCCTCGTGCCCTGGAAACCGCCGAACTCGCCGGCATCATCGAAGACTACCGCAAGGCAGCCCGCGCGGCTGTTGATGGCGGCTTCGACGGCGTCGAGATCCACGCAGCCAACGGCTACCTGCTCGAGCAGTTCATGCGCTCGAACAGCAACCAGCGCACCGACCAATACGGCGGCTCGGTCGAAAACCGCATCCGCCTCACACTGGAAGTCGTGGAAGCCGTGACCAGGGAAATCGGTGCCGAGAAGACCGGCATCCGCATTTCGCCGACCACCCCGGCCAATGACGTCTCCGACCCCGATCCGAAGACCGTCTACACGGCCCTCGTTGAGGCGCTGGCGAAGTTCGATCTCGCCTTCGTGCATGTCATCGAAGGTGCGACCGGTGGCCCGCGTGACGTGCTGCCCTTCGATTGGAAGGCGCTGAAGGCGGCGTATCGCGCTGCCGGCGGCAAGGGTGCCTGGATCGCCAACAACGGCTATGACCGCGCCTCTGCGATCGAAGCCGTCGAGAGCGGTTATGCCGACCTCGTCGCCTTCGGCCGTCCGTTCATCGCCAATCCGGACCTCGTCCATCGCCTGAGGCAAGATGCGGCCCTCAACCCGCTCGATCCGGCCACGCTTTATGGCGGCGGCGCGGAAGGCTACACGTCCTATCCGGCACTCGCCTGATGTGACAGGGGCACCCGGTTTGCCGGGTGCCCTTCCCCTGGACTAGAAGGAACCTCCGTTCCGAGGCGTCAGGCGTCTGACAAGCTGAAAAGTGATCAGCGCCATCAGCAGCCCGTTGACCGGATGCAGCGCTCCGAGCATCGGCACGACACTGCCAAGTGCTGCCAGCATCACCTGTATGAGATAGACGGCAAGCAACAGGCCGGCGCTACGGCGATATGCGCGCAATCCTCGCGACAGGGACATGAGGAAAAGCCCGATCACCGGCAGCCCAAGCGCCCCGCCCATTGCCGCATGTGTTTCCCAGCCAGTTCCGGCTCCGAAGACCGTCATGCCCGCGAGGAAGAACTGGATGGCGACGCCTGCGAGCGCGGCGACCGCAAGCCCCCTGAACACAAGCACCGCGATCGGTGCCGCGACCACAACCCCACTCATTGCCCACCTCCCGCAAGACGCAGCACCGGCTTGGCCATCGCCGCCGCTTCGGCCTGCGGCAGGCAACCGAGGCTCCGAAGTGTCGCGGTGACCGCGACATCAATCGGGGTCTGCGGCTCTTCGCCGAGAAAGTCGACGAGACGGGAATTGTAGAGCCGGATTGTCTGGCGCCAGAGATAGCGCATCTCATGCAGCTCCCGGATCAGTGGGACGAAGGGCCGGGCAAGTCCCGCCAGACGCCAGGGAAAGCCGAAGGCGAATATTCCGGGCCGGCCCACGGCACGGCCGATCGCCGCCACCATCTCAGTGCCATCCGCATCGTAAAAGCCATCCATGTGAAACCGGGCGAAGCGCGGCAGTTCATCCGCACGGTCGAGGAGCCGCATAAAGGTCTCGGCGACGTCGGGCAGATAGGCCCAGGCATGCCCAACGCCCCGACGCCCCGGGTTGACGACGAAGCGCACCGGCTTGCCCGGCTGCACAAGGCCCTGTGCGAACCAGTTATTGCCGGCATCGGGCCCGAAGAAGTCGCCGGCGCGGACGAGGATCACAGGCACCCCCTCGCCCGCCGCCTGCTCCAGCCGCCGTTCGAGCTCAACCCGGATCCGGCCCTTGACGGTGTCCGGCTCCTGCCGGCTGTCTTCGGCGATGAGCGGAAAGGCGTCGGGGCCGAAGTTGTAGATGGTGCCCGGCATCAGGATCCGTGCCCCGACCGCCTTTGCTGCGGCAATCGTATGGTCGATCATCGGCAGGACGAGTGCCCCCCAGTTTTGATAGCCGGGCGGGTTGACGCCATGCACGATGACGCTCGCCCCCTCCGCCGCCTTCAGCACATCCTCGGCCCGCATCGCATCACCCGCCACCCATTCATAGGCCGGACGAGCCGATATCTGGCTCTCAGCCCGGCGGTGCATGGCCCGTACCCGGTAGCCGCGCTGCAACAAGGCGGATGCAAGTGCCCCGCCAATACCGCCGGTTGCGCCGAGCACGAGAGCGAGCGGCGCCTGCAAGGATGAAATCGAATGATCGGTCATGGCCATCTCCTGTGGTTTGAACTGGAGCGAGTGTGCCATCACCGGCAGATATTCAGAATTGACGAAATTCGTTCATTTGATATACAAAAATGAATGACATTGGATCAGATCAGCTGGGACCACTACCGCACCTTTCTCGCCGTGCTCGAAACCGGCTCGCTCTCGGCCGCCGCCCGCACATTGGGACTGACACAGCCCACGGCAGGCCGCCACATCGAAGCGCTGGAGCAGGCCTTTGGTGCACCGCTTTTCCTGCGCAGCCCGCAAGGGCTTCTCCCGACCGAAAAAGCCCTTGCCATGCAGGGCCATGCGCGCGGCATGGCGGCCATGTCCTTGGCACTCGCCCGCATCGCCTCAGGCGATATGGAAGAGGTGCGCGGCACCGTGCGTATCAGCGCCAGTGAAGTGATCGCAGTCGAAACCCTGCCCCCGATCCTGACGCGGCTTCAGGAAGAGCATCCGGCGCTCGAGATCGAGCTTTCCGCCTCCGATGCCGTGGAGGATCTGCTGCAGCAGGAGGCCGACATTGCGATCCGCATGATTAAGCCCACACAGGCCGCCCTGCTCAGCCGGCGGATCGGCAAGCTCTCCCTCGGCTTTCACGCTCACCGCCGCTACCTGGAGCGTCACGGCGTGCCGAACGCCTTGGGTGAACTGACAGGCCACCGCCTGATCGGCTTCGATCGGCAGCTCGCCTATATCAGAGACATGCTGAAAGATCGGCCGGACCTGGTCGGTATCGCCTTCGACTTTCGCGCCGACAGCAATCTCGTGCAGCTGGCGGCGATCCGAGCAGGTCTCGGCATCGGCATGTGCCAGCACGCAATCGCCGCCCGCGAGCCTGACCTCATCGAAGTGCTGCCGGGCGCGCTCGACCTGTCACTCGAGACCTTTGTCGTGATGCATGAAAACCTGAAGACCGTACCGCGCTTCCGCGCAACCTTCGACGCGCTGGTGGGCGGTCTGGACGACTGGATACGGTCGCCCCGAAAGGGGAACGCCGAGACGGCAGCAAGCGGAATCGACATCTGAGCGAGCGCTCGCAAGCGTCTGAAAAGATTCAACGTGTCGCAGCAGATCTCAAGCGGGAGGACGCTGCACCTCGGCAAACGTATCGACGATCTCCACCTCCGGCCGATCGCCCCCGTCACTGTATTCCTCGCGCCAGCGTCCGCTCTCGTCCTGAAAGCTGATTGTCACCGGCTCGTCGCCGACCTGTTGCTCCTGCATGACGATACGTGCGGCTTCCAGGGCCTGATCATGGGTCGGAAACGCCTCCGAATAGGCGCCGCCGAGCCGATAGGCCCAACCGCCATCATGAGGAACAATCTCATAGGTGATCTTCACCATGGCCTTCTCCTCCTAGGCTGGCGAGAGTATTCCATCAAAACAGCCGTGGCGCAAATGACCAGCTGTCGAGCGGGAACAGCATTGCGGTCCATCCCGTTACGGCCAGAGGATCGGCCGAAGGAGAAGACCATGTCGCGCATCAGGCAGGAAAGACTTCTTTTGCTTCCGATTTTCGCGGCGATCCTCGCCCTGATCCTCGAACATACAGTCCTGGAGGCAGGCCGCACGGCCTCGCTGCTGGGAGCCGCAGCCCTGATTGCCGCCATCGTTGTCGGCTCGATGCGCGTCGCCCACCATGCGGAAATCCTCGCCCACAAGGTCGGCGATCCCTATGGCACGATGATCCTTACGCTCTCGGCCGTGGCCGTCGAGGTCCTGATCCTCGCCATCATGATGAACAACGGTGCGTCCCCCACCCTCGTGCGTGACACGATCTATTCGGCCGTCATGCTGGATATCAACGGCATCCTCGGCCTCGCCGCCCTGCTCGGCGGCCTCAAACACGGCGAGCAGCCCTATAACGACGATAGCGGCAAGACCTATGGGGTGATGATCCTGACCGCCATGGGCATCTCGATGATCGTGCCGGAATTCGTGCCAACCGACCGCTGGCAATACTACTCGGCCTTCACCATCGGAGCGATGATTGCGCTCTATGCTCTCTTCCTGCGCATGCAGGTGGGCACCCACAGCTACTTCTTCTCCTACAGCTATCCCGGTCGCCAATCCGGCCGCCCCTGGGATCAGCCAGGCGAGACAGAGGCGGGTGAAAGCCACACCGCCGACGAAGAGCACACGGAAGGATCGACCCTCTGGTCAATCGGCGTGATCCTCTTCGGCGTCGTGCTCATCGGCGTGCTCGCGGAGGTGATGTCGGTGCTGATGGATGCCGGCCTCGAAGGCACCGGTGCGCCCGTTGCCCTCACCGCCATCCTGGTTGCCGGCATCTCTGCTGCACCCGAAATCCTGACGGCATTGCGGGCGGCACTCCGCAACCGCATGCAGGCGGTCGTCAACATCGCCATGGGTGCCTCACTCTCGACCGTTATTCTCACCGTACCTGTCATGGAGGCGATTGCCCTCTACACCGGCCAGCCCTTCGTCATGGCCATGACGCCTGTGCAGACAACAATGGTCGCGATTACACTCGTTGCAGCCGCCATCAACCTCAACGATGGCGAGACCAATGCGATCGAGGGCATGACCCACTTCGTCCTCTTCGCCACCTTCATCATGCTCGCCTTCCTCGGTCTCTAATACCAAGTGTCGATGAGCAATCCAGCACGGAGCTTTGGAAGAGAACTGCCGCTCCCTCCGCAAGGATCGGCCCCGGCAGAGCCTCCCGCCGCATTGCCAAGATGATGCGGATGATGATCGCCGCTGACCAAGAGCCTCATGACAATCGTGGCCGTCGGCATTCTCGCGATACCGGCACTCTGGCGTGATCGCGACAGGTTCGTCACCAACGCCGCCTATCCCGGCGGATGGAACAAGACACCGGCCTGATAGCAGCCATCAGAACAGGCCTTAGGGCCCGCAGCTGGCGGCCCAGCACATCGTTCCCTCACCGGCGGATAAAGCAATCTTGATCAATCATGCCCTGCCGCTCGGGAGCCTTTGAACCACATCAGACGTTGATCGGGTCCAAACATCTGACCAGGAGGAATTGATGAACCGTCTGCCCCACATTCTCGCCGGAACCATGCTCAGCATCGGTGTCGCCACCCTGCCCGCCTTCGCACAGCAGGCCGGCACACCGGTCGAGACCAAGGCGCCGAACGCGCCCGACCAGCAACCCGCCTTTTCCGGTCAGACGCGCGCCCCGCAGCCGCCGCAGATCGCAAACATCAAGACGGAGGTCGTCACCGAAGGCCTGCCCCATCTCTGGGCGATGGAATTCCTCCCCGATGGCCGCATGCTGGTCAACGCCAAGCAGGGCGCCATGCATATCATTGGCACGGACGGCAAAGCCGGCCCCGCGATCGCCAATGTCCCCGAAGTGCTTGCCAACGGCCAGGGCGGCCTGCTCGACGTGGCGCTCGCCCCGGACTACGCGACGTCGGGTCGGATCTTCTTCTCGTTTGCCGAACCGCGCAACGACGGCAACGGCACGTCGGTCGCGTCCGCCCGCCTCGTGCCCGATGATCAAGGAGGCGGCGCGCTGGAGGACGTCACCGTCATCTTCCGCCAGACACCGGGCTATGACGGCAACAAGCATTTCGGCTCCCGCCTCGCCTTCGGCCCCGAGGGCGAACTCTATGTCACCGTCGGCGAGCGCTCCGATCGCGAGCCCCGCGTCCAGGCCCAGGATCTTCAGAGCGGCCTTGGCAAGATCTTCCGCATCAGCCAGACCGGGGAAGCTCTGCCCGACAATCCCTTTGTCGGCCAGGAGAACGCCCAGCCGGAAATCTGGTCGCTCGGCCACCGCAACCTGCAATCCGCCACCATTGATGGTGAGGGTCGTCTCTGGACCGTGGAGCATGGCCCAAGGGGTGGTGACGAACTCAATCTGCCGCAGGCGGGCAAGAATTATGGCTGGCCGGAAGTCACCTATGGCGTGGAGTATAGCGGCGCCAAGGTCGGCGATGGCGTGACCCAGATGGCCAATACAGAACAGCCCGTCTACTACTGGGATCCCGTCATCGCGCCCTCGGGCATGGCCTATTACGATGCCGACGCCATCCCCGAATGGAAGGGCGCCTTCCTGGTCGGCGGCCTGGTCAGCCAGGACATCGTCGTCCTTCACATGGAAAACGATCGCGTAAAACATGAGGAACGCGTCGATCTCGGCGCCCGCATCCGCGACGTGAAGGTCGGCCCAGACGGCGCCGTCTATGCCGTCACCGAACAGCGCGGCGGCGGCAACTCGACCATCGTCAAGCTGACCAAAGGCTGAGCCGCACGTCCCGCCCCTGCTCTCCATAGATCAGGGGCGGAACGCCAGGGGATGATCGATGAGGGCACGATCCACTGTAACCAGCCGAAGGCCTTCGACATGGCACTGGGCGAGCAGCAACCGGTCAAACGGGTCGCGGGTGGGTGGTTCGGGGTCAAGGGTGTGGAGGACGTGTGCAACTTCAATGCCCAGCAAGTGTAGACCGCTGGCATCAAGGAAAGGTGCAATGCTCGGGAGAGGCAGGGCAGCATGAAGCTTTCCAAGCCGCACCTTGATTGCAATTTCCCAAAGGCTGGCAACGCTGTAGACATGGTGACCGGGCACGGCATCCAGAATGGACCGGACCTCTGGAAAACGCGGATTCACGCCGCCTTCGGCGGCAGCGAGCACGTAATGAGTGTCGAGCAGCAACCGCATTCAGGGTAAAGGCCTCAGAAGAAAATCTTCTGGAAGGGGATCGTCGAAATCATCCGCAATAAATCCGCGCCCGCGAACAATACCGCGCGACCTGAGATAGGCTTCACCGGCCTCCCAATCGATCCCGCCCTTCTTCGGCTCCGTCTCTGCAGGCTCGGGCTTGGCATGCGGCACCAGATCCAGCACCGGCTTGCCGTCGCGCGTCACGGTCACGATTTCGCCCTGCTCGACCGCACGGGCGAGCGCATCCAGATCGCGAGTGGCTTCCTGCAGGCTGACGGTTTTCATGCAACCGAGAATACCACAGGACCTCGCCTCCCTCAACAAAGCGCTAAAGACGAAAAGGGCCCGCCTCACGGCGAGCCCTTCAAACAAACGGTGACCGCTTGCGCTTACTTCAGCGAGGCGCAGAAACGCTGGATGCGGCTGCAGGCCTCTTCCAGCTTGGCATTCGATGTCGCGTAGGAAACGCGGAAGTTCGGACCAAGGCCGAAGGACGAGCCGTGAACGGTCGCAACCCCTTCGGTCGCCAGCAGTTCCATGACGAAGTCTTCGTCGGTTTCGATGACCTTGCCCGACGGCGCGGTCTTGCCGATCAGGGCAGCGCAGGACGGATAGACGTAAAAGGCGCCTTCCGGCTTCGGGCAAACAAGGCCCGAAGCCTGGTTCAGCATCGAAACGACGAGGTCGCGGCGCTCTTCGAAAGCCTTCTTCGATTCCGTGATGAAGTCCTGCGGACCGTTCAG
>JARXAK010000160.1 GCA_029865885.1 Rhizobium sp.
CTGCGCATCACGTGGATCGCCAGTCCAACGCCGATGATCCAGAACACCGTCAACAGGATCGAAATGGAGACGACGAGGCGTCCGGAAAGGCTTCTGGTTTCAATGTGCATCGGACGAAATCCTGTAGCCGACACCGCGCACGGTCTCGATCGCGTTCTTTCCGAGTTTGCGTCGAAGCCGGCTGACATAAACCTCAACGGTGTTGCTCTCGACTTCAGCGCCGAATTCGTAAAGCGCCTCCTCGATCTGCGCCTTTGAGATGATCGCTTTCTTGCGGGCGATCAGGCGGTCCAGAACCGCCCATTCCCGGGAGGAGAGGGTGATTTCCTCGCCCCCCGCGTCGGTGATCCGCCGCTCGGATGGATAGATCGAGAGACCGTTGACGGACAGTCCCGGAAGCTTGTGTGTTCCATAACGCCTGGACACCGCATGAATGCGGGCCTGCAATTCGCCGAGATCGACGGGCTTGATCAGATAATCGTCGGCTCCGGCATTCAGACCCGCGATGCGCTCGGACACCTGGTCATGGGCGGTCATGATGATCACGGGGGTCTCATCCCGCCGGCTCCGCAGGGATTTCAGGATGTCGAGCCCGTTTCCATCAGGCAGTCTGAGGTCGAGAAGCACCAGATCATAGCCGGTGACCTGCAGGTTCTCGCCGGCCGCTGCCAGTGAAAGAGCCCAGTCCACGGCATGGCCCTGACGGTGAACATGCATCTTGACGGCATCGCCCAGGAGTTCGTCATCTTCGACCAACAAGACCCGCATCATCATTCCCCCGGAGAGATCACGTCCTCTCTTGACCGGCGAAACTGACAGCCTGCTGAACCCCGTGCAAGTTTCGCACGTCCCTTCAGGTGGCTGTCAGCTTGGCCGACGATTCTCCATCCGTGTCCAAACAGGAAAGGAGCACATTCCATGCGCAAGATCATCATCCTTCTCGGCCTCGTCGCCGGCTTCGGCGGAACCGCCCTCGCTTCGGAAAAATGCAACGTGGCCATGGCCGACTGGCAGCCGCGGGAAGCGCTGCAGACGAAGCTTGAAGGCGACGGCTGGAAGGTCCGCTCGATCAAGACCGAGGACGGCTGCTACGAAGCCTATGCGATCAATGCGGAGGGCAAGAAGGTTGAGGCCTATTTCAACCCGCAGACCTTCCAGCCGGTCGATATGAAGATCGAGGACTGATCCATGGCCTCGACCGTCAAGGTATGGGACCGTCCCGTCAGGCTCTTTCACTGGAGCCTGGCGGGGAGTGTTGCCCTGTGCTGGCTGACGGCGGACGAGTTGCAGAGCCTGCACGAGGTGGCAGGCTATGCGGCCGCCGGCCTCGTCGGCCTGAGGCTCGTCCTCGGTCTGGCCGGCACTCGTTATGCCCGTTTCAGCCAGTTCATCCGACCGCCGAAGCCGACGCTTGCCTATGCGGGTGACATGGTGCGGCACCGGGAGCCTCGTTACCTCGGCCACAACCCGCTCGGCGCAGCCATGGTCGTGCTTCTGCTGGTCATGGTTGGCGGTATCGCGCTCACCGGCTGGATGCAGACGACGGATGCCTATTGGGGTGTGGAATGGGTCGAGGAGACCCATGAAATCCTGGCGGAACTCCTGCTCGTCGCGATCGCGCTGCATGTGATCGGCGTCGTGCATGCGAGCCTCCGGCATCATGAAAACCTGGTGTTATCAATGATCACCGGCCGCAAGCGTGCCCCCGCAGACGGCGACATCGCCTGAAGCAGATGGGACGCAAGAAGAAGGGACGCCGCGCAGTGCGGCGTCCCTTTTTCCGTGTTCCCCGGCGATCTCGAGATGCTCCGGGATGGCCTCCCTTATCTCTGGAATTGCAGGGCAAGGGCATAGATGAGGAGGATCGCATTGGCGCAGAGCAGACAGAAGACGGCGAGCGAGCCGAGATCCTTGGCATAACGTGCCATGTCGGAAATCTCCGGCGAGATACGGTCGACAATCTCCTCGATGGCCGTATTCACCGCCTCCATGGCGATGAGAACCAGAAAGAGCACGGCAGCTGCGAGCCGCAGTCCGCCCGTCACATCCATCGCCGCATAGGCGGCCACCAGGCCGACGGCAGCGATGGCCTCCTGTCGAAAGGCCGGCTCATGCGTGAGCCGTCTTATCCCGCCGAGCGAATAGCCGGCGGCGGCGAAGAGATGCGCGAGACCTTCGCGTTTTGTCTGTGGCAATCTCAGCCGCTCCGTCATGACGACACCCCGCTGCGGCATTTGGCGAAGATGTCGAGGGCCGGGTCATAGACCTCCGTCTTCACCTGCATCAGTCCAAGCACGCTGTGAAACAGGTTGTCATGAGAATGCGGCTCGCCTGCATTGGTCGCGAGGCAGGCCCTGTCGATCCCCGTTGATTGATCGAGACCGGGCGCCGTCCACAGGACGAAGGGAATATGCGTCTGTTCCTCGGGCGCGAACATGTAGGGTGCGCCATGCAGATAGAGGCCGTTCTCGCCCAGGGATTCCCCGTGATCCGACATGTAGAACATCGCGCCATCGAGCCGATCCTCGCGATCCCTGAGACGGTTGATCACCTCGGAGAGGATGTGATCGGTGTAAAGCAGCGCATTGTCATAGGCATTGGTGATCGTTTCGGGCGTGCAGCTATCGAAATCGACCGTCCGGCAGTCGGGACCGAATGTGCGGAAGGCTTCGGGGTAACGCAGATAGTAGGCCGGCCCGTGATTGCCGAGCTGATGCAGGACGAGAACGGCATCCCCGTCAATCTTGTCCAGCCACGCGTCCAGGCCGTCGACGAGGATCTGGTCCAGGCATTCGCCACCGGAACAGTAGCGTGGATCGTTCGACCTGAAGAAGTCGATCTTCTTGATGCGATCCGCGACGCTTTTGTCGCCGGTATTGTTGTCCCACCATTCGGTCTTGATTCCTGCATGCGTCAGAACGTCCATCAGGTCTTCGCTCGCCAGTGCCTTGGCATGGGAATAGTCAGCCCTGCCATAGACGGAAAACATGCAGGGCACGGAAACAGCGGTCGCCGTTCCACAGCTCGATGTGTTGGGGAAGTAGACGATGTCCTGTTTTGCAAGCTCAGGATTGGTGGCGCGGGCATAACCACCGAGCTGGAAGTTCTTCGCCCGCGCCGTCTCGCCGACGACGATCACCGTGACGCGCGGCTTGCGTTGCACCGTGGGCAATGCGTCGACCACCTTCGCATCGGTTCCCAAAGGTTGGAGAACGATGGTTTGTTCGCTTGACTGCTTGACCAGGAAGCTCGCCGCACTCGCCACCGGAAAGACGGGGTTGAGGGTATGGAACCAGTCGCGATGCTGGCGGATGCTGAAAATGAAGGTGCCGCTGTTCGAAAAGCCTGCAAGCGCAAAAACCAGCAGGCAGGGCAGGATGATCATCAGATTGACGGCCAGCTTGCGCAGGATCGGACGGTGCACGACCTCGACCCAGGCGATGAAGAGCGAAGGGAGGAGCCCGAACAGGACCAGATGCAGGATGAACGCGCCGGTGACCAGATGGCCGGCCTCTGCCTGGTTGGTCTCGATCGCATTGCGGATCATCTCAGTGTCGATGATCACGCCGAACCGGTCCATGAACCAGGCGCTGGCGACCGCTGAAAGAATGAAGAGGATGAGGGCCGGCTTGATGAGATACTTGGCTGAAAAGGTGACCAGGAGCGCCGTGAAGGCGGCCAGCAAACCAAGGGCGAGCACGGCAAGGGCAGCGCCATGCCCCTCGAGATAGAGGCTGGATTTGCTCCAGAAGGTCCAGTTCATGAAAAAGAGGAGATAAGCTGCGGTGAGAATGCTGAGCCATTCGCTGCGCATTCGCGGTCTGAGCTTCAAAAGCGTCTTCGACAAACCCGCTTCCTTTCGTGCAGGGATACAGAGATCCCATGCACTGAAGCTGGAAGCTGACAGACACCTGAACGGATCACGCGGGACCTCAAGCCACGACGGCATGGTTCCAGGCGCTTGAGGCCATTACCGTCAGTGTTTCGCATCCGGGTGGACGATTTCAGCGCAGCACCGGCACGCCTCCTCTGGCCAAGCAACCGCGCTCCGCGGCCACCAGCCACCGTGGACGCCAGGTTTGACCCTGTCCTTGGCTTAAATGCTGCGGTGAGACGCCGCTTTCTTTACGCTGCAAGCGGCTTGTCGGTACTCAAAACATCGTCGTTCCGCACATTGCGCAGCAGATAAACCCCGTAGAGAAAGTTCGGCAGTACCAGCCCCACAGGCAGCAGGAAGGCCCATCCACCGACATTGCCTCCAGACGCTTCGGCTCCTGCCTGACTGCTGGCCGAGATCGAGAATGTGCCGAAGTCCCACAGCGCATGATAGATGATCGCCGGCCAGATCGAGCCGGTGCGCACGAGAATGGCGATGAAGGCAAAGCCGCTCAGGGTCGCGGTGAAGGCCTGCAGCAAGGCGTTCAGGAATTCGCCTGTCGTGAGCGCGTTGAGGATATGAACGGAGCCGAACAGAACCGACGTCCAGATCATCGCGGGCCAGAGCTTCACGCGGGTGCGCAAGGCCTGGAACAGGATGCCGCGAAACATGGTTTCCTCCGACAGGCCGACGAATGCGGTGCTGATCAGGATCAGAAGCATCAGGTTGAACGGTGGCAAGCCCAGCACCCCGGCGATGCTGAGAAACCCAAGGATATAAAGGGCGGGCAGCCACATGATCCGAAGCGAACTCATGGGGTCAGGGGGCCCGAATTTCAGATCACGCCACCCTGTGATGAGGATGACTGCGACGAGAAACAGGAAGGCCGCAATGACATTCCAGAGCGGCCCTTTGGAGAGCCCTTCGCTCAGGGACTGTTGCTGCCCGCCGCTGAGCCAGATGCCGCCGAGAATGGTGATTGCGGCCCAGAGGATGTAGACTGCCAGGCTCAGAGGAAGCCGGGCGCTGCCATATGCGTACTTCATGCTGTCGTACCCCCCATGTCTCTCGGTCGGTCACTTGCAGCTCTGCATGGACATTGCCGCCCGGATTGCCGAAGTCCGTGCCATTGCCGCGCATTGAAACATGGGTGGCGTCGGGTTGATACCCTCGCTGCGGGAAGCCCCGATAAAGATCAGGGTGACGACACGTCGGGTGCGCAGGCCTCGTGGTCATTTGCCATTCGAGGCTGTGTCTACCACCCTGCGGCTCCCACTTCCCACAGACAGTCGCCAACGGCCCCGTCCGGTCTCAGAGCTGACCGCCGCGCAGGTCGATCAATTGACCGGTGTCCCGCATCGTGCAGGTCATATACTGATGGCCGACGGCCGCCTCGATCTGCCATTCGTGCTTGGCCGGCGAGCGTGCCCGGGTGAAATGCACGTGGTTCATGCCGACGGCAAAATTGCGCGCGACGATCTCGGCGCAGCCCTGATAGGCCATGGGAGGGGCCTTGGCGTCTGCTGCCACGCGCCGATGGGCCATCGCGTTCTCGCGTTCCCGGTCACCGGCCTGATAGCCTTCGGCATAGCTCGGTGTCCGGTTGCCTTCCCAATAGGGATAACCGTGAACGCCGTCGCGATATCCGCGCTCGAATTCAGCCGTTTCCTCGCCGCCGCCAGGCTCATAGCCCCCCTGATAATGATGCTTGTTGTGGGCGAGAGCGGCGATGCCGAGAATGGCGATGGCCGCTGCTGCCGCCGCCGCCTTGTCCTTGTCGCTCATGCCGGCCTGAGCCGGTTGCAGACCCGCCTGAAGAGCCAGCGTCGTGGCAGCGAGCAATGCGATGGTACGTTTCATGGTCCCTCTCCTTTGCACTCGTCTGTTTCTTGGTTCTTATGTCTGATCCCCGTCCGTCACTGGCTCACCACGCCTTGACGCGCCGTTCCGGCGGCACCCATTCCTTGTCGCCCTCCCTGATGTCGAAGGCCTCGTAAAACCCGTCGACATGTTTGAGGGCCGCCGTTGCGCGGTAGAAGCCCGGCGGATGCGCATTGCTCATGTAGACGCTGCGGATGGCCTCGTCCGTCACCTTCATCGTCCAGAACTGCGCCCAGGAGACGAAGCAGCGCTGCTCGGGCGTCAGGCCATCGATCGGAACATTCTCGGCCGGATGCTCCGCCAGATAGTCCTTCAGGGCGTCGAAGGCGAAGTTGAGCCCGCCGACATCCGCCATGTTCTCCCCGACGCTAAGCGCACCGTTCAGCTTGAGGCCCGGCAGGACCTCATAGGCGCTCGCCTGTTCGATGAGTTTGCTGGCTTCCTTGTCGAAGGCGCTGGCATCCTCGGGTTTCCACCAGTTGTTGAGATTGCCGTCGGCGTCATACAGCCGGCCCCGGCTGTCGAAGCCGTGGGTCATCTCGTGGCCGAGCACCGCGCCGATGCGGCAGAAATAGGTGGCCGCATCCTTGTCAGCCTCGAAGGCCGCCGGTTGCAGGATCGCGGCGGGCACCTCAAAGCCGTTGATCTGCATGTCGTAGCCGGCATTGATGATCACGGGCAGCGTTGCGGTGGAATCCGCGAAGGCCTCGTGTTCCACCGGCTTGCCGAGTTTCGCATAGGAGCGCGCGGTATCGAAGGCATTGATCCGCATGATGTTGCCGATCAGATCGTCCGGGCGGATGTCGACGGTCGAATAGTCGATCCAGTTTTCCGGATAGCCGATCTTGTAGGAGAGCTTTTCAAGCTTTGTCAGGGCTGCCTTCTTGGTGTCGTCGTTGAGCCATGTCAGGCTCTTCATGCGGTTCTCGAAGGTCTGGTGGACGCGCTCCACCATGTCTGCCGCCTTGGCCTTGGTCTCCTCGGAGAAGTGGCGCTCGACATAGAGACGCGAAACAGGATGACCGATATTGGCCTGCAGGCTCGACTGGACCAGTTCCTCGCGCGGCGGGAGCCGGTCGATGCCAAAGACGATCCGGTTCCATTCCCGGGCACTGTCGTCGAAGCGGGTGCCGAGGAACGGCTTGAAGTGGTTGATGACCCTGACTTTGAGATACTCCTTGATGTCGGAGAGCGGCCTTTCCGCCAGCACCCGCGAAAGGGTCGTTAGATAGCGGGGTTGCGTCTGGACAATCACCTCCGGCACCGCGACGTTGACGGCTGCAAGGATTTTCGTGAGATCGAGTGCCGGAATCTCGGCCTGAACAGCGTCGAACGGTTTGGGCTGGTAGCTGTTGTCCGGGTTCATCGACTCGACCGGTGTCAGCATTGCGCCATGCAGCTCGCGCTCCAGCTCAGCCACCCTGTCGACCACGGCCGCCGCCCGGGCGGGTTCGTATCCGGCCTGTTCCAGCACGGTCTTCAGATTGCCCCTCAGGGCAATATCGAGTTCCGAACCCGCCGGAGCCTCGTAGAGGTTTTCCTGATTGAAAATCAGGGAACCCTTGACGATGAAGAGCACCATCTTCGTCGTGTCAGCCTGATCTGCCGAGGGAACGATGCCGACCAGAGGAACCTCTCCGGCGACGGAAACATAGTGCCCGAGATAGCTCGCGAGATCGTCGAGGCTCGCGATGGCATCGATCCTGGCCAGTTCAGGCTCGATGGGGGTGATGCCCTTCGCATCCAGCGCGGCGATATCCATGTAGGCATTGTAGAAGGCGCCGACCTGCTGCAGCGGGCTTCCCTTTGTCGCGGTTGCGGATTTCTCCCCGGCTTCCGCAATCAGGTTCTTCATCTGCGCGGTGAGCCTGAAACCCATGAAGTCGAAGGTCCCGATGCTGACGCGATCAGCCGGTCGCTCGACCCGATCCAGCCAGCCGCCCACCGCATAGCGGTAGAAATCAGTGCCGGGATCGACCGACATGTCCATATTGGTCACAGAAAACGACAGCTGGTCCGGGCCGATGTCTGGCACCGGAACCAGCTCTGCCGCCTGAATGGAGCCGGAGGCTGATAGGCACAGGACAATGAGAGATGCCAGACGATGCATGAAGGTCCCCTTCGGTGAACAGTGAAAAGGCGTCCTCCGGCAGCCTTGGCCGCCTATGGCGCCGAAGCCGGTGACGACGCGAACCGGCGCGGCGGGCTAGCAAGACTTAGAGAGCGCCCTCGTTCGTCATCGACATCACATTGGCGACGACACCGCTGTTTGACACCAGGCAGCGCCAGGGCGCCCGGGTCGGGCCAACACCGACGGTCACCTGCGAATTGGCTTCCGAGAAGATCATTTCGGTGATCTGGACATCGCCGTTGTTTGCGGTGTTGGAAACGGCGGCGAGACAGGCGCTGCGCGCCGCTGGCGGCACGCTCTCGTCCATCAGGGGCTGGGTCGCGGCGGCCATCGGCGGCGGTTGTGTTGTCCCGTCCGAGGTGCAGCCCGAAAGCAGGCCGATGCAAAGGCAGATCACTGCTGGTGTCGTTCTGGACCTGGTCATGCGTCTCCCCCTCTTGTTGCGTTGTCGGCTTCCCGTCCCGGTTTTTGGGTTCAATTGGTCGCTTCGATCAGAAACCGCCCCGCCGCCCAGCCGGCATTGCTGCCATCCGGTCGCGAGACACGGCACCAGCGCGTCTGCCCGGTCATGCGACAGCCGCCATTGCGCAGGATCTCGCCATTGACGACGCGCGTCACGATGGGGCTCTGGGCGCTGGGGCGGGTTCGGATGTTCAAGGCATCGCCGCGTGAGACGCCCGCCACCTGGAAGAAGTCTGGGCCGCCTGACAGGCCGTCGGCAAAGTCAGGAGCGGGTGGCGCGATCGGCCTGCCGCCTGTCACCTCGATGCGCAGCGTGAAACGCGCCTGTTCGTTGCGGCGCGCTGCATTGCGCATCAGGTAGACTTGAACGGTGTAGTCGCCGCTATCGGGAACAATTATGTCGGCAAAATTCCCGGAGACCGAACCGTTGAAAAGCGCTTCCCCGCCAATGGGACCGAGGATGTTGAAATAGTTGCTGCCGTTGGAGCTATCCATGGTGACGGCGAGCCGCTGGCCGCCGCGGACATTGATGCGGTAGTTGATGCCCTCATAACCGCGAACGCTACCCCGGATGGTCGTCGAGCTCTGGCCCCGGCTGAATTCCACCCGCGCATTGCGCTCTTGTGCAACCGCCGATCCGGCACCGATTTGAACCGTGACCGCAAGCGCCACCACTCCACCGACGAACGCACGCCACAAACGCATCGGACATCTCCCGCAGGAAAGGTTTCGACCGGTTGCCTTGCAACCTGTCGATGTCCTCAGACTGGCACGCTCAAAGCTTGCAAACCAGTGAATTAAATTAGTCTAATATGAAAAAGTCTCATGGTTGCACCAATCTCAACGGCTCTTTGGGCGGGAGACGGTCGGACTTTCCGAGCTCCTGCTTGAACCAGCGCAGCAAGGCATCAAGGGCAGGTTCCGAGCGGCGGCTTTCCTTGATGCAGAGGTGATAATCCTCATGCGTCGGAAGCCGAAAATCATGCAGAAGGACAAGGCTCCCCGCCTCGATCTCCGGTTCGGCGAGGAAATCAGGAACGAGTGCTGCACCAAGGTTCTGGCGAACCATGTCGAGCGCAATCACATAGTGAGAGGCAAAAAGCCATCGACCGTCGAGAGGGACGAGATCGGCCCGGCCGCTCTGCCGCGCATAGGTCTGCCAGTCGGCCCCGGTCTTGCCGGGCTGCAATTCGGTGGTGATGTAGCCGAAGCCTTTCTTTCGTCCGGCCGCAATCGACGAAACGACCGGCACCAGGCGTTCCGGCCAGAGCAGTTGGGCGTGATAACCACGATCCTTGGGCAATGTGGTCACGAAGGCGTCGCCGGTGGCATCGGCAAGCTCCGGATCCTGCGCATACATCATGATCTGCAGATCAATCTCCGGATGCGCCGCATAGAAGGAATGCAGACGGGGCACCAGCCAGGCCTGGGCGAAACTGCTGCAGATGGCGAGCCTCACCCGATCACGCGTGCCGCCGATCGCCTCGGCGAGTGATCGGTCGATTTCGGCAAAGGCCGGCTGCAGGCGCCGCGCCAGATCGCGCCCGGCTTCGGTCAGCGCAATGCCCCGACCGTTTTTCTGGATCAGCCGTTCGCCGACGATTTCGCCGAGCAGACGCAACTGATGACTGACGGCACTTTGTGTTACCCCAAGCTCTTCCGCCGCGGCCGCGACCGACAGATGGCGTGAGACCGTCTCGAAGGTGTGCAAGGCACGCAGATTATGCCGGCAATCCATGCTGTCGTCCTCCTGACCACATCTGAACGGGTGCCCTCCATATCGACTTCTGCTCATGCAAGCAGGGATGGCGAGGCCTGTGCAGCCACGATCCATGAGAGTTTTTTAAAATTCAAGCAGGAAACTCATTGGACACCCGGGATCGGTCCTGAAATGGTCGCTGGCATCGCTCTTGTGAACGAGAGATCGGCCATGATGACATCGGAGCAGGACAGGCGGCATTTCATCACCGGGATCGCAGCCCTGGCTGTGCTGTCGGGGCCGGCCCGGGCGCTGGCCGGCGAAGTGATGAAGGAGATCGGCGCGCTGAAGCCCGGCGAGTTCACCTGGCATCCGGAGCGGCAGCGCACCGGACCGGTCGCAATCGTCGTCTCCCTGCTAGAACAGCGTGTGCATGTCTACCGCAACGGCATCCGCATCGCGGTCGCTACTTGTTCCACCGGCAAGCCGGGGCATGAGACACCGACCGGCGTTTTCGTCGTGCTGCAGAAGGACAAGCACCACAAGTCGAGCACCTATGACGATGCGCCGATGCCGAACATGAACCGGCTGACCTGGTCCGGGATCGCGCTCCATGCCGGCAATCTGCCGGGTTATCCGGCCTCGCATGGCTGCGTGCGCCTGCCCATGGCCTTCTCTGAACGTCTCTTCGATATCACCCATCTCGGCACGCCGGTGATCATTTCGGGCGCGACCTCCGATCCGCAGGAACTCACCCATCCCGGCATGGTGCTCGGCGCCTATGCCGCCCGTGAATTCGGCAATGCCGTCACGGCGCTCCGCAGCAAGCAACGCCCGACTGACTGGACGGACCTGAAGAAGGAGCCCGTCGTTTCGGTCATCCTGTCGGCCTTCGACGGACGGGCCTTGCTCGTGGAAAACTCCGAAATCCGCGCCAAAGGACGGATCACCGTCCGCGGCAGGGACAAGCTCGGCAGCCACGTTTTCCTGCTCGACGATCTCGACGATGCCGCACAGGGCATGCGCTGGATCGCTTTTGCCAATCCGAATGAGGACGAGGGCGTGGTCAGCGCGGCCGCAAACCTTCTCTCCCGGATATCCGCCGACCCGCCCTTCGTGTCGGCCATGCAGAGGGTTCTGCACCCCGGCGCAGTCCTCATCCTGACGGATGCCCCGCTTGCTCCCGACAGCCGCACGGGCAAGGATTTCGTCATCATGACGTAAGGCCGGGTGGCCTGTCCGTGTCGCAACGAAAGCCTCTGGAGCAATTTCAGCAACAGTGCGAGGCGGTTTTGCCTCCGCAATTGCATGAAAACGAAAGCATAGCGCATTGCCGGCGCGCCCGTTTTCGCCGGACGCTCTAGGTCACTGCCCTGTAACGCTCAATCACCAGGGCGAGGCCAGCCGTGGTGGCCTTGAATGCCGCAAAGTGGGCGGATGCGCGATGCGCTCTTACGGCCTCTTCATTCCGAAACGCCTCGATCAGCAGAAAAGCTCCAGGTTCGATGTCCGACCCCAGAATGTCGAACCTCACATTCCCGGCTTCCGTGCGCGTCTGATCCCTGAGCGTCAGCAGCGCTGCGAGCAGCGCTTCGGCGTGCTGCTCTTCGGTCTTTACCCGCATGGTGATCGTCAGCGGCTGTTGTCGTCCTGTCACCCTTTGCTCCTTTATCCGCAATAAATTTCATGAATAAAAATATTATGCGGAGATGGTTGACGCAAGTCCCGGCGGACGTTATTGATCGCGTCGTGCAATAAATTCCTTCGTATGAATTTTATTGCAGTCGCTCAAGATCTCTGGGAGGGGAAAAATGCTGAAGTCTCTGAAGGCCGCGACCGCCATCGGCCTGATTGCCACTGCCGCCATCGCCGGGGCCGTTCTGCCGGCCAACGCCGAAGGAAAGTTCGCCTGCGAGCCGGGTGAAACCTATGTCATGAACGTCATGGTCTCCGGCCATCCCTATTGGGTCCCGGTCTTCGAAGGCTTCAAGCAGGCCGCCAAGGCACTCGGCTGCGAAGCTGCCTTCACCGGTACGCCGGAATACGACATCACCAAGCAGATCGCGTCTTTCGAGCAGGAAGTGGTGAAGAAGCCGAAGGGCATCCTGCTGCATCCAATGCAGTCGGATCCGTTCATCGAGCCGATCAACCGGGCGATCGACTCTGGCATCTCGGTCACCACCTTTGCGGCAGACTCGCCGAAGTCCAAGCGCACCGCCTACATCACCTCCGACAATGTCGCCGAGGCGAAGTTTGCGGCCGAAGAAATCGTCAAGGCGCTCGGTGGCAAGGGCGAATACGCTGTTCTCGAAAATCCGGGCCAGAGCAACCACGACCTGCGTGTCACGGCGCTCATCGACTACATGGAGCGCACCCATCCGGACATGAAGCTGGTCGGTCGCCAGGCGACCAACCAGGATTCCAACGCGGCCTATCAGGCGGTCTCCGCCATGCTGCAGGCCAATCCGAACCTCGGCGCGCTCTGGATCCCCGAAGCCGGTTCGGCAGAAGGCGCGGTTGCCTCGGTGCTCGAAGCCAAGAAGAAGGTCCTGATCCTGCACGCCGACATTACGCCCACCACGCTTGAGCACATCAAGCAGGGCAACATCCACATGTCGATCAATCCGAACCAGGGCATCCAGGGCTTCATGGGCTTCATGAACACCTTCCTCGGTGCCCATCCGGAACTGATCGATCCGTTCAACGATTACAAGGTCTCCGGTTTCAACCCGATGCAAGTGCCGTCGATGGACAATGGTTTTGCGGTCATCACCAAGGCGAATGCCGCATCCTTCGACCTCAACGAATACATGAAGGGGCGCTGAGCGCCGACCTGCATGACCCCGGCGGCGCGTCGCGCGGCGCCGGGGAAGTCGAAGTGATGGAAGGGGAGGGGTGTCATGGCCGAGGTCGTCCTCAGCATGACGGATGTGCACAAGTCGTTCGGACCGGTCCAGGCCCTGCGTGGCGCCCAACTGGAACTGCGCCGGGGCGAAATCCATGCGCTGGCCGGCGAAAACGGTGCGGGCAAGTCGACGCTGATGCATATCATCGACGGCATCCTGCAGCCCGACCGTGGCGAGATCCGTCTCGACGGCGCTCCCGTTCGCATCGCTTCGCCGAATGCCGCCAACCGGCTCGGCATCGGCTTCGTGCACCAGGAAATCGCCCTCTGCCCGGAGATATCAGTCGCCGAAAACATGTTCATGGCGGAGACCGGCCGCAGCCGTACCCTTTTGATGGATTACCGCGCGCTTGTCGTCCGTGCCGGTGAGATCCTCAAGGAAATCGGCGATATCGATCCGAGGCGCCGTGCTGGCGATCTCTCGATTTCGCAGCAGCAGATCGTCGAGATCGCCAAGGCGCTGACGCTCGACTGCCGCATCCTGATCCTCGACGAGCCGACGGCGGCCCTCACCGAAACCGAAGCACAGACGCTGTTCAAGATCATGCGTCGCCTCGCTGACCGGGGCATCGCGATCATCTACATTTCCCACCGCATGGCGGAGATCTTCCAGCATTGTGACCGCATCACCATCATGCGCGACGGCTGCCACATCAAGACGGCGGACGTTGCCTCGATCACCCCGGAAGATGTCGTCAACAGCATGGTCGGGCGCGTGCTCGACAAGCTCTATCCGCCCAAGCAGGCGCCGGACGCAAAGTCGGATGATGTCATCCTCTCGGTGCGCAATCTGACCGAAGGGCGAAGGGTCTCCAACGTCAGCTTCGACTTACGCAAGGGCGAGATCCTCGGCCTGGCCGGCCTGATCGGCGCAGGGCGCAGCGAGATCGTCCGTGCCATCTGCCGGCTGGAAGGCAAGGCCGAGGGCGAGGTCGTGCTGAAGGGCCGGAAACTTTCTCTCCGCGATTATCGCGACAGCATTCGCGAGGGGCTGGTCTATGTTTCCGAGGATCGCAAGGGTGACGGCCTGTTTCTCAACATGTCGATTGCAAGCAATGTCTCGGCGCTTGATCTCAAGCGCGTGGCCAATCCCTTCGGCCTGATCAGCCGCCGACAGGAAACGAAACGCGCCGAGCACTACGGGACGCGGCTCAAGCTGCGCTCCAACGGGGTGGGCGACGCCGTCAATACGTTGAGCGGCGGCAACCAGCAGAAGGTCGCGCTTGCGAAGATGTTGTCGGTCGAGCCCGAAGTCGTCTTTCTCGACGAGCCGACCCGTGGTGTCGATGTCGGCGCAAAGGCCGAGATCCATCGCCAGATCCGCGATCTCGCCAATGAAGGCGTCGGCGTCATCGTCATATCCTCGGAACTGCCCGAACTGATCGGGGTGAGCGACCGGGTGCTGGTGGTGCGCGAGGGGCGCATCACGGGAGAGGTCACCGGTGCCGAGATGACCGAAGAACGGATCATGCAGCTTGCATCGATCAGCAGTCAGTTGACCCAGGGCGATACTTCGCCCGTGGACGTTACCGCGTCCCAGGGCAAAGCATGAGGGAGTGGGACAAATGGTAACGATCGACACACAGCAGCACGCAGGCTCGGCTGCCGAGCGACGGGTCCAATGGTGGACACCCGCAATCAAGGCACGCGAGACGGGCCTGATCGTCATCATCCTGACGCTGTTCACGGTGATGTCCTTCATCTCGCCCTACTTCCTGACGGTCGACAATCTCCGCGCCATGGCCATGGCCTTTGCGGTGGAGAGCATCGTGGTGGTGGGCATGACGATCCTGTTGATCTCAGGCGGCATCGACCTCTCGGTCGGCTCGGTCACGGCGCTCGCCATGGTGGTCGCCGGCTGGCTGTTCCTCAATGGGATCGATCCCTGGGCGGCGGCGGCCTTCGCCATCGCGGTCACCACCTGCATCGGCATGTTCATGGGTTTTCTGACCACCGTGGTCGGCCTCCATCACTTCATCGTCTCGCTCGGCGTGATGGTGATTGCCCGCGGCGTCTGCCTGCTGGCGACCGGGGGGCGACCGCTCGGGCTCTTCTCTCTGCCGCCGGAGTTCAAGTTCATCGGCCAGGGCGCTGTCTACGGCATCCCGCTCGTCATCATCATCTTCGTCGCCGTCGTGGTGTCCTTCGACTTCCTGCTGCGCCGGACGACGGCCTTCCGCAAGGTCTTCTATACCGGCAGCAATCCCAAGGCGGCCGCCTATTCCGGCATCCGCGTCGGCCGCGTCGTCTTCGCCACCACCACGCTCTGCTCTGCGCTCTGCGGTGTGGCCGGCGTCATCTACATGGCCCGCTTCGGCTCCGCCCAGCCCAGTTTCGGCGTCGGCATGGAGTTGAACGTGATCGCCGCAGCCGTCATCGGTGGCGCCAGCCTCTCGGGCGGTGCCGGCACCATCTTCGGTGCCATCCTCGGCGCGGTCCTGCTTTCGGTGGTTTCCAGCTCGCTCGCCTTGCTCAATGTGTCGGTTTACTGGCAGGACATCATCAAGGGAAGCATTCTGCTCACCGCCGTGCTGTTCGACCACTACCTGGTCAAGCGCCGCCGCTGAGCAGCCGGGAAGCAACGAGGAGACGATCCGCCATGGTGGACAACAGGGATGAATTCGATCAGCAGCGCCAGATGTATTCGGTCCTCGTCCTGCATTTCATCGAGGGGGTGAAGCAGTCGGAGATCGCCGAGAAGCTCAACCTCTCGCATACGAAGGTCAACCGCATGATCGCCGCTGGCCGCAAGGCGGGCATGGTCAAGATCAGCATCTCCAGTCCCTATCAGCGGCTGGTCGATCTGGAGAATGACGTCACGCAGCGCTTCGGCCTGAAGCAGTCTGTGGTCACGCCCACCGTATCGGATAATCCCGAGACGACGCTGCAGATGGTCGGACGGGTCGCGGCCAACCATCTCCTCGAAACGCTTCGCGACGGCGATGTCATCGCCATCACCGGCGGCAAGGCGGTGAGTGCCGTGGTCGAAAATCTCGAGGCCGAGCGCCGTTTCGATGTCCGTGTCGTGCCGCTGACCGGCGGCGTGCAGGGCAAGCATTATACCGACGTCAACCATCTGGCGACGCAACTGGCCGACAAGCTCGGTGGCACGGCGCAACTCGTCCATGCCCCGCTGTTTGCCGAGGACGATAAGCAGCGCGACCTCCTGATGAATGTCGCCTCGATCCGCGAGGTCTTCGATCTGGCACGCCAGGCAACCGTTGCCCTTGTCGGCATCGGCTCGGTCCAGGCGCCGGGTTCCGGCTACTACGACCTTTTGCCGGATCCGGCACGGGGTGGCCAGGCGCTTGTTGACGCGGGCATTGCCGGAGAATTTCTGGCGCATCTGATCAAAGCGGACGGTTCGCTCGCCGAGATCGATCTCAATTCGCGGGTCGTCGCCCTCGACCCCACAGACCTAGCCAACTGCCCGACCATCATCGGCGTGGCGGCAGGCAGCCTGAAGGCGGGCCCGGTGGCGGCGACCCTTGCCGGGCGGTTTTTGACCTCGCTCGTGGTCGACGAAGAAATCGCCCGGGCACTCGATACACATGGGGAAGGATGATCCGGTGACGGACAAAGGCATTGTAACCCGGCCCATCGGCCGAAGTGGCATTGAGGCATCCGCCGTCGGGCTCGGCACCTGGGCCATCGGCGGCTGGATGTGGGGCGGCACGGACGAGAAGCAATCGATCGACGCCATCAGGGCCTCGGTGGATGCCGGCATCTCGCTCATCGATACCGCACCCGCCTATGGCATGGGCCTGGCCGAAACCATCGTCGGCAAGGCGATCGCAGGCCAGCGCGACAAGGTCGTGCTCGTTTCCAAATGCGGTCTCGTCTGGCATGTCGGGGAGGGCACCTACTTCTTCGAGCAGGCTGGCAAGCCGGTTCATCGCTACCTGGGGCCGTCCTCCATCCGCTACGAAGTCGAACAAAGCCTGCGCCGCCTGGGCACCGACTATATCGATCACTATGTCACCCACTGGCAGGATGGAACGACGCCGATTGCCGAGACGGTCGGGGAACTGCTTCGCCTGAAGGAAGAGGGCAAGATCCGCTCGATCGGCGCGAGCAACGTGTCTGAAGCGGATCTGGCCGCCTATCTCGCAACCGGTGCGCTCGACGCGATCCAGGAGGAATACTCCATGGTGAAACGCGATATCGAGACGAGCTTCGTTCCGACCTGTCTCGACAACGGGGTTTCCATTCTCAGCTATTCGTCGCTGGCGCTCGGACTGCTCTCGGGCAAGATCGGTCCGGACCGCGTCTTTGCTGATGACGACCAACGGCATGGCAATCCGCGCTTCAGCCTCGGCAACCGGAAGAAGGTCGCTCGACTGATGGATGTGATCCGCCCGATCGCCGACCAGCACCAGGCGTCGGTCGCCCAGGTGGTGATCGCCTGGACGGTGGCCCAGCCGGGCATCACCTTTTCGCTCTGCGGTGCGCGCGACCCCACCCAGGCGATCGAGAATGCCGCTGCCGCACGCTTGCGCCTGACAGAACACGAACTGTCGACCATCACGGCCGGCATTAGAGACCATCTGGTCGAACTCGACCGGTAACCCTCACAGACCACAACAGAGAATTGGGACGTTGGCCTCAAAACCAGCGAACGGTATTTCCATGTCCACATTCCGCGAGGACGCACTCAGGCGAATTCGACAGGACGGCGATTTTGATGCCGTCGTGGTCGGCGGCGGCATCAATGGTATCGCCGCCTATCGCGATCTTGCGCTGCAGGGATTGCGCGTGCTTCTGGTCGAGCGGGACGATTTCGCATCCGGCTGCAGTGCCGCCCCCTCGCGCATGATCCATGGCGGCCTGCGTTATCTCGAAAATGGCGAATTCAACCTCGTCCGCGAATCCCTGGTCGAGCGCGACGCACTGCTGCGGCTCGCTCCCCATATGGTTCACCCCCTGCCGACGACGATCCCGATCCACTCGATCTTCAGCGGCTTCTTCAACGCGGCTGCGACCTTCTTCGGCTCGGCCGGCAAACCGTCGAGCCGTGGGGCGCTGGCGATCAAGGCGGGCCTGTCGCTCTATGATTTCGTCACCCGCAAGAACCGGCTTCTCCCGCGCCACCAGTTGCGCAATGCTCGCAGCACCCGGGCCCTTTGGCCGGCCTTGATGCCTCAGGTCCGTTATTCCGCGACCTATTACGATGCCTGGATCAGCCAGCCGGAACGCCTGGCGCTCGAACTCGTCCTCGACACGCGCCGTGACGCGCCCCAGGCGATCGCGCTGAACTATGCGAAACTCCTGCGGATCGGCGACAGCTACCAGCTCTCGGCAGAAGGCTCGAACGAACTCATCGTTGTGCGCCCCCGAATGATCGTCAATGCCACAGGCGCATGGATCGACCAGACGATCACGGCGCTCAGCGACGGCGCAGCACCAGCCGAGAAGACGGTGACCGGCACCAAGGGCTCGCATCTCATCCTCGCGAATGACGCGCTCTACCAAGCCCTCAACGGCCACATGATCTTCTTCGAGAACACCGATAACAGGGTCTGCATTCTCTTTCCCTATCTCGGCCGCGTGCTGGCCGGATCGACGGATATCAAGGTCGACAAGCCGGGCCGAACACGCTGCGAGCCGGAGGAGCGCGACTATATTCTCGCTGCCATCCGCGCCGTCTTTCCGGATGTCGCCATCTCTGCCTCCGATATCGTCTTCAGCTTCAGCGGCATCCGCCCGCTGCCGCGCAGCGATGCGGAATTCACGGGCAAGATCTCGCGCAGCCATGTCATTCATCGTGTCGAGAGCGATCCGCCCCAGCTCTGCATGGTCGGCGGCAAGTGGACGACCTTCCGCGCCTTTGGTGAACAGGTGACCGACGAGGTCCTCGCCTTTCTCGGTCGCCCCCGCATCGCAACGACCGCCGACCGCCCGATCGGTGGTGGCCGGAACTACCCTGCCGATGGCGAGCGGTTGTCGGCGCTACTCTCCCGCGAGTTTCCGATCGGCAAGGCCCGCGCCGATCACCTGGCATCCACCTATGGATCACGGGCCTTCGATCTCATGGCCTTCTGCGACGGACACCCGGACGACATTCCGCTGTCCTCCACAACTGTGATGACGCTCGCCGAAATCCTCTGGCTCATGAGAGGCGAAGACGTCCATCACCTGGCCGACATCGTGCTCCGCCGCACGAGCCTTGCGATCACCGGCCAGATCGATCTCGAAATTCTCGACACCCTGCTGACCGTCATGGCCCGCGAACTCGCCTGGTCGGGCGAGCAGATGTTGGCGGAGCGGCGGCAACTCATCGATGAACTCCAGACCTATTACGGGGTCTCGGTCGCAATGCTTCAGGACAGATGCAAGGAAAAGGACAAGGCGTCATGATGCGAATTTCCAAGAAGGCACGAATGAACAGGCTGTTCCGTCAGGGCGGCTGCCTCGACGTCGCCATCGATCACGGCGTCTGCAACGAGCCGAGCTTCCTGATCGGCCTGGAGGACATGGCAGGCGTGGTGGACAAGCTCGTCGAAGCAGGCCCCGATGCCATCCAGATGGCCTATGGCCAGGCCGATCTGCTGCAGGCAAGGCCTGAGCGCGACAAGCCGGCTCTGGTGATGCGCATCGACATGGGCAATCCCTACAATTCCACGCGCCACCGCAGCATGTGGTCGCAACTGCAGAACCATGACGAACCGATCATCGGCGCGCTGGAAATGGACGCGGCCTGTGTCGTCGTCAATCTTTTCATGCTGCCGGACGAGCCAGAACTCTTCCGCCAATGCGTCGAAAACATTTCCCGCGTCCGCGCCGATTGCCACCGTTATGGCATGCCGCTGATGATCGAGCCCTTGGTGATGCTGCCCAACGATATCAGGGGCGGCTATCAGGTGGACGGCGACGCCGAGAAGATCGTCACGCTGGTCCGACTGGCCTCCGAAATGGGCGCCGATATCATCAAGGCCGATCCGACCAGCGATCCCACCGACTTCCACAAGGTCATCGAAGCTGCCCGCTGCCCGGTTCTGGTCCGTGGTGGTGGTCGCGAAGATCTGCGCGTCGTGCTCGCCAAATCAGCCGCCCTGATGGCTCAAGGCGCAAACGGGATGGTCTATGGACGCAACATCTATCAGCATGACAATCCGAAGGCGGTCGTAAAGGCACTGATGGCGATCATCCACCAGCGCGCCAGCGGCGAAGAAGCATGGGATGTCTATAACCGTGGCTGAGAAGAACTACATTTTGGGTGTCGATGTCGGAAACACTGTTATCAAGGCCGTGCTTTTCGACACGGAGGGCCAGCAGATCGCACACTGCGCCATCGACGGCCAGTCGAGCTTTCCCGAACCCGGCCATGTCGAGCGTGATCTCTCGGAACTCTGGGAAAACGGCTGCGCGGCGATCCGCGAAGTGATTTCCACGTCCGGTGTCGATCCCACGCGGATCCTTGGCCTTGGATGTGCCGGCCATGGCAACGGTCTCTATCTGCTCGATCGGTCCTATCAGCCGCTGAAAGGCATCCAGTCGCTGGACAGCCGGGCAGCCGATATCGCCGCAGAGCTCGACCGCGAGAACGGGGACGCACTCCAGGCGCGCTGTCTGCAGCGCCCCTGGCCATCGCAGACCCCGAGCCTGCTTGCCTGGATCAAACGCCACGCGCCGGAGACCTATGCCAGGATCGGCGCTGTCCTGTTCTGCAAGGACTACATCAACTTCCGCCTGACGGAACGGTTGGCCAACGATATCTCGGACCTGAGCGGCGCCGGGCTGCTCGCCATGCCGGAGGGGCAACTCGACGCTGATCTGCTTGGCCTCTACCACCTTGAGGATGCCCTGCCGTTCTTTCCCGAGCGCGTGCAGTCCGCAGACATTGTCGGTCGGGTCACCGCAGCGGCCGCCAAGGCAACGGGTCTCGCGGAAGGCACGCCTGTGATCGGTGGCTATTTCGACGTCGTCTCAAGCGCCATGGGCTCAGGCGTCATCCATGCCGGTGAAGCCTCCGTCATCGCGGGGACCTGGAGCATCAACCAGGTCTTTGCCGATGAGCCCGTCATCAGCCCCGATGTCTTCATGGTCACCACCTTCGGGAAGGATCGATACGTCAACATCGAATCCAGCGCGACCTCCGCCGCCAATCTTGAATGGTATGTGCATCGCATGCGCGGCGACCATGGCGGCGAGGCCTTCGATCGCTGCAACGAGGAGGTCGGCAAGGTCGTGGCCCGCGCCGACGATCCTTTCTTTCATCCCTTCATCTTCGGCTCGCGCCTCGGCGCCGAATTTCGCGGCGGCTTTTATGGGCTGGCCGGTTGGCACGGCGAAGGCCACATGATCCGGGCGCTCTTCGAAGGCGTCTGCTTCGAACATCGACGGCATATCGAAGTGCTGCGCAATGCCGGGCTCTCCGTCGACCGCGCTGTCATGTCCGGTGGCGGCTCACGCAGCCCCCATTGGCCGCAGATGATGGCCGATGTCCTGGAAATCCCGCTCACCGTGGCGGAGGCCCGCGAAACGGGTGCTCTGGGGGCTGCAATCGGTGCCACGGTCGCGATCGGCCTTTACGCCTCCTATGAAGAGGCTGTTGCCGCCATGACCCGCTCTGCCAGAGACTTCCAGCCGAATACGGAACGGACGGAGCATTTTCGCAGGCGATACGGGCTCTACACGGCCCTGACCGACCAGATGCGGGACTTCTGGAGCGCGCTTCGCCTGAAGCCCTAGGGCGTCCGAAGACCACAGACGAACAGAGGCGATCCTGATCGCCAACGAAAGGACAGACCATGCCGGACACGACACGGCTCGATGGCGACTATGACTATGTCATCGTTGGGGCAGGGACGGCAGGCTGCGTGCTCGCCGCCCGCCTGACGGAGGATCCGAAAACCCGCGTGCTGCTCCTGGAGGCCGGAGGCTCCGACCGCTATCACTGGGTGCAGATCCCCGTTGGCTATCTCTACTGCATCGGCAATCCGCGCACCGATTGGATGATGCGCACTGCATCCGAACCCGGTCTCAACGGCCGCAGCCTCGCCTATCCGCGCGGCAAGGTGCTCGGCGGCTGTACCTCGGTCAACGGCATGATCTACATGCGCGGCCAGGCAGCCGACTACGACGGCTGGCGCGACCTCGGCAATCCCGGCTGGGGCTGGTCGGATGTGCTGCCCTATTTTCGCAAATCCGAGGACTATCACGGGCCTTCAGGAGACATGCATGCAAAGGGTGGCCCCTGGAAGGTCAGCCGCCAGCGCCTGAAATGGGACATCCTCGAAGCCGTCCAGGACGGTGCCCGCGAATTCGGCATCGAACCGCGCGCCGACTTCAACGACGGCAACAATGAAGGCTCCGGCTTCTTCGACGTCAACCAGCACAAGGGCGTCCGCTGGAACACGGCCCGCGGCTTTCTGAGGCCGGCCCTCAAACGCCCCAACCTGCGCCTGGTCCAGCATGCGCTGGTCGAACGCCTCACCTTCGAAGGCAAACGCGTGACCGGCGTCCACTATCGCACGCCGGGAGGCGCGTTCTCCGCGAAAGCGTCAGGCGAAGTGATCCTCGCTGCCGGCGCCATCAACTCACCGAAGCTCCTGGAACTCTCCGGCATCGGCGATCCCGCCCGCCTTTGGTCTCTCGGCATCGATGTTACCATGGCGAAACCTGCTGTCGGCGCGAACCTGCAGGATCATCTGCAGATCCGCACGGTCTTCAAGGTAAAAAACGTGGTGACGCTGAACCAGCTGGCCAATTCCTGGCGCGGCAAGATGAAGATCGCTGCCGAATATGCCCTTTACCGTTCGGGTCCCATGTCGATGGCCCCCAGCCAGTTCGGCATGTTCACCCGGTCCAGCCCGCAAGAAGACCGGCCCGACATCGAATATCACATCCAGCCGCTCTCCACCGACAAGCTCGGCGACCCGCTGCACCCGTTTCCGGCGTTCACCGTCTCGGTCTGCCAGTTGCGCCCGACCAGCGTCGGCACCTGCCACATAACCTCGCCCGATCCGGCCCTGCAGCCGGAGATCCGTCCGAACTATCTCTCGACCGACCAGGATCGTTCCGTCGCGATCGCCGCCATCCGCCAGGCAAGGCAGGTGATGTCGGCTGCAGCCCTTCGCCCCTTCCAACCCGAGGAGATCCTGCCGGGCCTTGAGTTCCAGGACGACGAAACCCTGCTGCAAAAAGCCGGCGACATCGCCACCACCATCTTTCACCCCGTCGGCACCTGCCGCATGGGCCCGGACCCCGATGCCGTGGTCGACCCCTCGCTGCGGGTGACCGGCATCCACGGCCTGCGCGTCGTCGACGCCTCCATCATGCCGCGTATCGTCTCAGGCAACACGGCATCCCCGGTGGTGATGATCGCCGAAAAAGCAGCAGACCTGATCCGGCAGGCGCGAAGAGAAGCTTGAGGCGTTGCTTGCGCTAGAGCACGTCCAGCAAAAGTGCGTCAGCGGTTTTCCGTGCGGACTGCGTTAAAACAAGCAGATAGAGCATGTACGGCGACCCGGTTTTCGCCGGAGATGCGCTAGGTCGCGGCGGCGACCCAGCAAGCATCAGAGGTCCCTTCCTTGATTTCTCCTGCCGGGTGCGACCGTGGATGCCACCCTTGTGCGCTGGCTTTGGGATGATGCCAACATGGCGTGATCGCGGCGAAGGTTTTCGCGCTCAGACATATGGTTTGCGCTGAAGCGGCATCGTCTGCGCGAGAGTTTTGCGCCTCCACTTGGGGTACTGGGCCGTTACCGTCGAGATCCCAGATGCCGCCGCTTCCGCCAAGCGCCCGGGCCATCTCTTGTTGACTGAAAAGCCTGAACGCGTCGATCGCTCCTCAGACAGCCCTTCCACTGTGCCTATGGGTAGTTTCCGATACTCGGAATCTGAGCCTTTTCGACGCAATCGTTGCAGAACGGCTGTCCCGGTCGAGCGATGAGAAAGGATTTCCGCTATGGCAACCGAAGAAGCGGCTTTCAAGCTGGTCCTGAAAGAGGGGGCGTTCGAGCTCCGTGATTATCTGCCTCGGATCGTGGCCGAGGTGACCGTGACCGGCACCCAGCAGGAGGCAGGCCGGAAAGGGTTCCGCAAACTGGCCGGCTACATCTTCGGCGGCAATACCACTGCGCGACGGATCGAAATGACGACACCGGTGTCGAAGGTCAGGTCTGGTCAGAAGATCGCCATGACCGCGCCGGTATCGCAGATCGCTGAAGGCGGCGAATGGGTCGTGCGCTTCACCATGCCTGCGGCCATTGATCTCGCAGATTTGCCGACGCCGAACGATCCCTCGGTGACACTCAAGACAATGCCGGCCGAGCGACTGGCCGTGATCCGTTTCTCCGGCCTGGCCAGAGAGACAAGCGTGACGGACGAGACCAGGAAACTCCAGGCCTGCATCCAGTCGCACGGCCTTGAGGTTACAGGAGCCGTTTCGCAGGCCCGATACGATCCGCCCTGGACGCCTTGGTTTCTGCGCCGCAACGAGGTGATGGTCCCCGTGAGGATGGCAGCCTGACGATGGGGCGGGCAATCACCATCAGATTGCCCGAGGGAGCGCATCTGATTGTCAGCATGGTTTCGGCCTTAGGAGACAAGAGTGCTTTGATGGTGGTGGTCGGGGCCGTATCGATGGCGGCTGGGCACCTGCAGCACGCATGCCAACTCTGAGTAGTTTCCGGGGCTATTTCGCCAGCAGACGCCCGGTACGGTGATCAGGCGATCCTGCGGAACGTGTTCCGCAAACTGAAGCAAGCCACCAACAGTCCCCACCAACAGTCCCCCACCAACAGTCAAGGAGACGACCATGTCGCATGACAACAAGCTGAAACAATCCGTTCTGGACGAACTGAAGTGGGAGCCCAGCGTCAATGCCGCCGATATCGGCGTCACCACCAGGGATGGCATCGTGACCCTGATGGGCTCTGTGAGCACCTATGCCGAGAAGCATGCAGCCGAGACAGCGGCTCTGCGTGTCAAGGACGTCAAGGCCGTCGCCGAGGAGATCGAGGTCAAACTGCCCTTTGACGTCAAGCATGACGATGCGGATATCGCCCGGGCCGCGACCGAGCGTCTGGCCTGGAACGTCTCGGTCCCGAGAGATGCGGTCAAGGTGACGGTATCGAAGGGATGGATCACCCTGACCGGCCAGGTCGAATGGCACTACCAGCAGGAGGCGGCTGCCGATGCCGTCCGGTATCTCTGGGGCGTTACCGGTGTGTCGAACCAGATTTCGATCAAGCCGAAGGTCAATGCCGGCGATATCAAGACAAGCATCGTCTCTGCGCTGAACCGCTCCTGGTTCTCGCCGGAGCATGTCGAGGTCTCGGCGGAGAATGGAAGGGTCACCTTGACCGGCAAGGTCGAGTACTGGGGCGAACGGGAACTGGCGGGCGCAACCGCCTGGGCTGCACCCGGGGTGACCTCGGTCAGCAACGACATCCGCGTCAGCTGAAGGTCCGCCGTGGCCCTTGATCCCATTCAATGATCAGGGGCTGTTGGCGAGCAGACGCAAACCCTCGGTTTTGTCCTGGCCTACGCGCCCGGTTTTCACACCCGGCGAATGAGATGGAACAGGGCGCGCCAAGGCGGTCCGTTCCGGTTCCATGATCTCCGGCAAATACCTGTCTCAAAGGATATTCAAAATGAATCGTATCACACTGTCGCTTGCCGCAACCGTTCTCATCTTGTCCTCCGGCCTTGCAGGCTCTGCACTTTCGCAAGGTGCCAAGCAGACCGTCACGCTGATGGAAGTCAAGCCGGAGACGCTGGCAACGGGCTATCGCAGTTCGAAGGTCGTTGGCAGTGATGTCTACAACGACACCAACGATAAGATCGGCCAGATTGACGATCTGATTGTGACCCCGGCGGATAACGTTCCCTACGCGGTCCTGTCCGTCGGCGGCTTCCTCGGCATGGGAAAACATTATGTCGTTGTCGCCGCCAGTTCTCTCGAGGTGGTCAACAAACGCATGGTGCTGAAGGCTGGCACCAAGGAAACGCTGAAGGCTTTGCCCGAATATAGCTACGCGACAGAGTAACGGCTCCACCTCCGGCCGTGGCTTTGGCCACGCCGGAGGACCTCGTTCGATCTGGTTCCGAGGAAAGTGTTCCGATGCAGCAAAGCCCGATAGGCTACTACAGCGATTTCATTGTGTATCCGCTCATCATCCTGGGCTTGGCGGTCAGCGGCGCTTTGACGGCGGGGGCTGACGGTGCTTTGCGCTGGATGGCGATCGCTCTTGTCTGCCTGGCCCTATGGACCTTGATCGAATACGCGATGCATCGTTTCGTCTTCCATCATATGCCCTATTTCGAAGCCCTTCACCGACAGCATCATGTCGAGGAGCGTGCTTTGCTTGGCACGCCGGTGTGGCTGAGCTTGCCGGCCCATGGCGCTCTCGTCTTCCTGCCCACCCTGGCAATCTGGGATGTTGCGACTGCGACTGCCGCGACGGCGGGGTTGATGGCAGGCTATCTCTGGTACGTCACCGTTCATCATCTGCTGCATCACCGGCTCGCCCGGCATGCGGGCTACCTTTACCGGCTCAAACGTCGTCACGCCCTGCATCACCATCGATCGCAAGATTGCAATTTCGGCGTGACGAGTGGCTTCTGGGACCGCTTGTTCCGCACGTCGATGATCGTCGCTCACCGTCCTCGCCATGCACATCAAGGCCCGCATCGCATGGTCGATCCGGTCGATCAGGAGATGGTGTTGCGTAATGAGAAGCTCGATGCCCACGACACTCGAATGGCTGATACGTGATGCCCGCAGGGCCCAGTCCTGGTCGAAATGGGCGCCCGGCCATCCACTGGCTCAATAGCACCGCTTCAAGGAGCAGATATGATGACGATGACCGCACAGGAATGCAGGGCGGCGCGCATACTGGCCCAAGTCGATCGAGATGCGCTCTGCGAAGAATCGGGGGTGACGAAGAGGGTCCTTGCCGACTTCGAAAACCAGAATAGCGCGCCGGGCCCGGATGATCTCAAGGCGCTGAAAGACGCGCTGGAAAGACTGGGCATCACGTTCATACCGGAAGCACGCGGAGCAGGTGCTGGGATCCGCCTCAAATTCAGCCGGAAGCAAAGTGCTGGAATATCGTCCTGGGAGACCGAGGGCGGCGAGGCAGCCGAAGACAGCCTTCCCTGACGTTTCCAGGAACAATTGAGCAAAGGAAAGCCTGGTCAGCGAAGGTCATCTCAGCGTGCCGGTTCGATCATATCACCCGTGTTGATCCGGTCGATGATCTGGCTGCACCGACCATAGGGCCGGTTCATCGTCTTTGTCGGCGTCTGCTGTCGCCGCCGTTGCCTGCACCTTGTCGGGTTTGTGGTGGGCTGGCGCATAGATCGTATAGACCTGCATCGGCGTCGCCCCTGTGTTGGTGATGTTGTGCCAGGTGCCTGCTGGAACGAGGACACACCAGCCATCCGAGACGTCCTTTTCGAACGTGAGCTTGTCTTTTGCATCTCCCATCTGCGCGCGACCGTTGCCTGCGTCGAGGCGGATGAACTGATCGGTTTGCGGATGCGCTTCAAGACCGATATCGCCGCCGACGGGGATCGACATCAGCGTTACCTGGAGATAGCGGCCACTCCAGGCGACCGAACGATAGTCCTGGTTCTCTTGAGATGCGCGCTCGATGTCGAACGATTGCGGCTGCGGACCGATGTCGTTGATCCTGTCAGCAGGGCTGTTCATGATCGATCTCCTCACTCTTGCTGCGACCAACTGGCTCGTCTTGCCCCGGCAATTCGATTGTCGTCGCCTTTCAATATCGCGGCATCGCTTGGTCGCGGGTAGGATCGGAAACTACCCAGACCTCAGAGGGGGACGGGGTCCGCACTGGGGAAAGCAGGGTCCCTCTTGCGGTGAAACCAGAATGCCATCCGCTAGGTAGTTTCCGATGCTTTCGCGCCCTCCGACGGGGGCTATGATTTCTGATCGCACGATTGAGCGACGCGTCGATGGGGCGTCTGCAGATAAACTGCATTTCGTAGCCAGCCACCTGACAGCGCGTCACCGGAGACAATGATGAAAAAGATCATCGCGATGCATGAAGCAAAGACCCCTTCGGGCGAGCCTGTCACACTCTACGAGATGGAAGAGCTCGCAGATATGACGATGGCGCTTGTGCCAAGCGCGAACGACAATGGAGGTGTGCGGACGATGGAATTGTCGGACGGACGAAGGTTGAAGCTCGTCGGCCATGGCGAGTATCTCGTCGAAGCGACAGGGGAGGCGTTTCTCCTCGACAGGCGGTAGCGCCCTGACACCGCAGAGGGTGTGCATTGCGCCGATGCACTGGTCAAGTTTTGAGGGACGCTTCGGCTGCTGTCAGCGCCAGGCGCGCAAGGGCCGGCAACGATTTTGACTTGGTCTTTGCCATGATCGAGGCGCGATGATTTTCGACCGTTCTCTGGCTGATGTTGAGATCAGCCGCAATGTTCTTGCTCGGATGCCCAGCCAGCACCATTTCCATGATCTGGCGCTGGCGTGCCGTCAGCGAGTTGATCTGCTGGACCGCCAACGCGGTCCGCGCAAGCGTTTCCGTTTGATCCCGTGACTGGGCGATCGTGGTGTCGATAATCTCCAGCAGCGCCGCTGGCATGATGGGCTTCTCGATAAACTCCGAGGCGCCGGCCTTCATGGCATCAACAGCCATCTGAACGTCGCTGTTGCCGGTGATCATGATTGCCCCGAGCTTTCGCCCGGACCGCTTGATGGTCTGCAGAAGCTCGACGCCCGTCATGCCGGGCAGATAGGCATCGACAAGAAGACAGCCCGGCTGTTCGGGATGAGAATGCGCGAGGAAGGCTTCACTGCTGTCATAGGCTGCGACGACCAAGCCATGCGCCTCGATCATCTGGCACAAGGATTTCCTGAGATCCTCGTCGTCATCAACGACATAGACAAGCGGTTCGTCGACCAGACCTGCCCGCGCGATGACATCTTCGGTCGCATGTGCAGCAGGCTGTTCGGGTGCCGGCTTCGTTTCGAGCAGTCGCCTGATCAAGCTGGTCACAGCCTGCAGCGTGATCGGCTTGTTGAGGTGAATGACATTGGCGCTCGAGATGTGCGCCAAGGTCTTCGTTGAGATGTCGCCCGTCAGCACAATGGCCGGGACATTGGACTTGCGGCTCTTCCTGATCTCGGCAACGATGTCAACGCCGTTCATTCCCCCCGGAAGATTGTAGTCCGTGAGGATCACGTCCGGCGTCGCGATGCCGGACGTCAGGTGCTTCAAGGCTGAAGGGCCATCGGGCGTCGAAGTGACAGTATAGCCTTCATCGCTCAGCAGCTGCTCGAGCAGCATTCGAATCTCGGCATCGTCCTCGACAACAAGAATCCGACCAGTTTTCAGGGGCTTGCTGACAATTGCGGGTGTCTCAACCGGCACGTTTGCGATGGGTGCGCTGTGATGACCGGCCAGGCGTTCGAGTGCGATTGCAAAGACCGATCCCTTCGATGGCCGGGACTTCACGCTGATCCGATGGCCGAGGAGATCGCTCAGCCGTTGCACGATCGAGAGTCCGAGGCCGAGCCCCTTGCTGCGCTCGCGCGCATCATTGTCGATCTGGTGGTATTCGTCGAAGATCGCTTGCAGTTCCGCTTCGGGGATGCCGATCCCGGTATCCCATATTTCGATGCTGGCTGTCGTGCCGCGCCGTCTGCATCCCAGCAGCACCTTTCCCGTCTGCGTGTATTTGAAGGCATTGGCGATCAGATTGCGCAGGATCTGTTCCAGCAGAAGCGGGTCCGTGCGGACAAACATACTGCTGTCCACCACTCGGAAATCCAGGCCTTGGGACTGGGCAACCAGGGTCAACTCGTTCCGCAGCGAGGTGAACAGGGCCTGCACGCCGAAATCCACAATGGCCGCCTTCACCACACCGGTTTCGATCTGGTTGATATCAAGAAGGTCGTTCAACATGCCCGACATGGAGCCAAGTGTGGTTTCAAATCTCGCCAGCAATTCACCCGATCGTTCATCATGGTTTCGACGAACCAGGAGGCCCTGCAGCAGGCTCAAGGTTTGCAAGGGCTGGCGCAGATCGTGGCTGGCCGCCGCGAGAAACCGGGATTTCGCAACATTGGCGATATCGGCTTGCCGCTTGGCCAGTCTCAATGCCTCGGAAGTGTTGCGTTGGTCCGTGACGTCGACAAAGGTGATGACCACGCCTTCGACGGCCTTGTCTTCATTGAGATAGGGCATGATGCGCCGCAGATACCAGAGACCGCCGGATGCCTCGATCTTGCGCTCAAGCGGTTCCTGATCGCCAAGCACGGACTTCGCATCGGCGATCAGCGTCGTATCGACGGCGAGCGACCGCAGGTCGGCCAGAGGGCGACCAATGTCACTCGGGATGACATGAAACACGACCTTGGTGGCGGGCGTGAAGAAGCGGATGTTCAGGTCCACGTCCAGGAAGAGGGTTGCGACAGCGGTGCTGTAGAGAATGTTCTGCAGGTCATTCGAGGTCGTTCGCTGCTTTTCCAGTGTCTCCTGCAACTGGCTGTTCAAGGC
>JARXAK010000203.1 GCA_029865885.1 Rhizobium sp.
AGCCTGCCCAAGGCCTGGACCGGCTTTCT
Organism: Rhizobium sp.; assembly: GCA_029865885.1. GTDB lineage: Bacteria > Pseudomonadota > Alphaproteobacteria > Rhizobiales > Rhizobiaceae > Allorhizobium. Next base: position 30 of record JARXAK010000203.1, read on the forward strand.
GGAGGCCAATGAACGCGGCGCCTCCTGCCTGGGGCCGCATTCCGGTTTGAAGATGCAGGAAGACCGTTTCCGCACGGCACTCGAATGCCTGGGCGATCCCGCCCGAACCACGATCGTGCTGGTGACCCGCGCCGAGCGCGGCGCGATCCGCGAAGCTGCCCGCACCGCGGGCGAACTCTCTGAACTCGGCCTCTCCAACCAGATGCTCGCCGTCAACGGCTGCTTCACCCCGTCAGACCCGAACGATCCTGTGGCATCAGCCTTTGCGGCTGAGCAGGCAAAGGCGCTCGCCGAGCTGCCGCCTGCCCTCTCATTACTGCCCCGCGACGAAGTCGCCCTCAAACCCTTCGACATGGTGGGGCTTTCCGCCCTGCGCGGGCTGCTGTCAGAAACTGCCACCAGCCCTGCGGTTGATCCCACCAACGACGCTTTCGAAAGCCCAGACCTCCCGCGTCTCTCGGCGTTGATCGACGAAATCGCGGCAAGCGGCAAAGGCCTCGTGATGGTCATGGGCAAGGGCGGCGTCGGCAAGACCACGGTCGCCGCAACTGTTGCCGTCGGGCTCGCCGCACGCGGCCATACGGTCCACCTCACCACGACAGACCCGGCGGCCCATCTGACCTTCGTCGTAGGTGCCGCCGCCATGCCCGGCCTGACGGTCGACCGCATCGACCCCGAGGCAGAGACGGCCCGCTACATCGACAAGATCATGGCGACCAAGGGCCGGGATCTCGATGCCGCTGGCCAAGCCCTGCTGCGCGAAGACTTGGCCTCTCCCTGCACCGAGGAAGTGGCCATCTTCCACGCCTTCTCCCGGGTCGTCGGGGAAGCCCGCTCGAGCTTCGTGGTGATCGACACCGCGCCCACCGGCCACACGCTGCTGCTGCTCGATGCGACTGGCGCCTACCACCGCCAGATGACCCGCCACATGGACGACAATGCTCCCGGCCGCATGGTGACGCCGTTGATGCGGCTGCAGGATCCCGCCTACACGCGTGTCCTGCTGGTAACCCTGCCGGAGACGACCCCGGTCTCCGAGGCATCGGCCCTGCAGGACGACCTGCGCCGCGCCGGCATCGAGCCCTATGGCTGGGTAATCAACAAGGCCATGGCGATATCGGGCACGCGCGACCCCTTGCTGCTCGCCCGCATTCGTGGCGAAAAGGCGCAGATCGAACGGGTGACGCACGACTGCGCTGAACGCGTATTTGGCCTGGATTTCCGCCCTGTCGCACCGGTGGGACTGGAGGAATTGCGACGGATCGCTGAGGAGGAATGACACCTCCCCCGCAGTTCAGACCCGCCCCACTTCCTCGGCGCGCCGCGCCCGTCGCGACACCACCCACTCCCGCCAGACGGTGAAAAGCCCGGCACCGACAACGATGATCGCCCCGACCACCGTATTCCAGCGCAGGACCTCGCCGAAAACAGTCACGGCGATCACCGCACCGAGCACCAACTGCCAATAGGAGATCGGCTGGACGATCACGGCATCGAGGTTTTCATAAGCCTTGATCAGCGCCAGATGCCCGATGATCCCGGTGCAGCACAGACCAAGCATGAAGCCCCAGTCCGCAGTCGAAAACGGCGTCCAGAAAAAGGGCCCAAGCAGGTTCGAACCGATAAAGCCCACAATCGCCAGATAGAAAAAGCTGGTCGACGGCTGGTCGTCGCGGCTGACGAGACGCGTAACGATCCCGTAAACCGCGCCCAGCACCGCACAGATCAGCGGCAGCCAGATATAGGCATTGAAGCCGTCGCCGCTGGGCGACAGCATGATGACAACGCCGACAAGGCCGAAAAGGATTGCCGTCCACCGCCGCCAGCCGACCTTTTCGCCGAGGATCGGCATGGAGAGCAGCGCCACGAAGATCGGCCCAGCCGCAAAGATCGCCTGCGTCTGGGCAAGGCCAACCTGTGTAAAGGCGACGATCGAGATGAGGATCTGCAAAAAGAGAATGAGGCCCCTGAGGATCTGCAGATAGGGGCGTTTGGTGTTGACCGCAGCACTCAGGCCGCCGTTCGACCGCATCGCCAGAAACAGCGCAAAGGCGACGAAGGCCCAGTAGCGCACCATGGCCACCTGCACCGGCGAATGGGTTTCGCCGAGATGCTTGGAGAGGCCGTCCTGGATCGCAAAGACGGAGAAGGCGAGAAAGGTGAAGAGATAGCCGAGCGGCGTCGATTTCATGAGGCGAAGGGAGCTTTGCACGAGGGAGGATCCGTGGACGAACCTACGGCGCGGGCAAAGTAATCCTACACCCTGACAACGCCTTGCCTAGTGCAGATTTGCAGACCTGCCTTGCAACCGGGCAACCTCTTGCAGCGCGCCCCGACCGCCTTGCCTCGCAGCGGACGCCATGCTTGAAAGAGCCATGGCCTTCACCCTCCGCCAATTGCAGTATTTCGTCGCCGTCGCCGAACAGGGATCGGTGACACGCGCCGCCCAGAACCTGTCGATTTCCCAGTCTTCGGTGACCGAAGCGATCAAGGAACTGGAGGGCGATCTCGGCGTCGAACTCTTCGAGCGCCACCCGCGCGGCCTGACCATCACCTATAACGGCCACCAGTTCCTCCGCCACGCGACGAAGATCCTGGCGGATGTGTCGGATGCCCGCAACGTCTTCACCGAGACCCAGAACAACACCGGCGGCACGCTCAATATCGGCGTCACTTCGCTGGTCGCCGGCTACGTGCTGTCAGACCTGCTCGCCCGCTACCGCCGCGCCTGCCCGGGCGTCGAGGTCTCGGCCATTGAGGACAACGGCTCCTATCTCGAGCACCTGCTGATCGGCGGTGAACTCGATGTCGCCGTCATGGTCATCTCCAACCTGCGCGACCGCATGGCGCTGCAGGCCGAGATCCTGGAAACCTCGCCCTATCGCCTCTGGCTGCCGATCGGCCATCCGCTGGTCTCGGCGGACATCATCTCGATTGCGGACATCACCAAGGAGCCGCTGATCATGCTGACGGTGGACGAAATCGAGGAGAACACCGGCAAGCTCTTGTCGGCGCTGGGCGCCCGCCCGCATGTCGCCTTCCGCACCCGTTCGGTGGAAGCGGTCCGCAGCCTGGTCGCCACCGGCGCCGGCGTGGCGCTCCTGCCCGATCTCGTCTACCGCCCCTGGTCGCTGGAAGGCGACCGCATCGAAAGCCGCGATGTGTCAGGGGCGCTTCCGGTGGTGCAGGTCGGCATGGTCTGGCGCAAGGGCTCGAGCCTGCCGCAGGCAGCAAGGGATTTTGTCGGCATTGCCGAAGCAAGCCGCAGTGGGCGGGTGCGGTGAAGTGTAGTGATTGCCCCTCATCCGGCTGCCGCCACCTTCTCCCCGTGAACGGGGAGAAGGCCGATGCGGCAGCGTCGTGCTCCCTTCTCCCCGCCTGCGGGGAGAAGGTCCCGGCAGGGGGATGAGGGGCATCCCTACGAAACAGGAGAAAATCCGCCATCATCGGAAAAACCGATACCGCCATTCTGGCGAATGAATTTGCGAATGCGGTTAATTCGCGGCAACTTTCTCGCCGGGAACATATGGCCGCAAAAAAGTGGCCCTCAAACCGGGAGACCTCGCGATGAAATCTCTTCTGAAGTCTTGCACTGTCCTCGCCTCTGTATTCAGTATGACCACCGCCGCTGTCGCCCAGGAGCCTTTGCAGGCACTCGGAGCCGGCGAAGGGGCGCTGTCCATCGTTGCCTGGGCCGGCTATATCGAGCGCGGCGAAACCGATAAGAATTTCGACTGGGTCACCGACTTTGAAAAGAAGACCGGCTGCATGGTCTCGGTGAAGACTGCCGCCACCTCGGATGAAATGGTCGCCCTGATGAATGAAGGCGGCTTCGACCTCGTCACCGCCTCGGGCGATGCATCGCTGCGTCTCGTGGCCGGCAAGCGCGTCCAGCCGATCAACACGGCCCTCATCCCCTCCTGGAGCACGATCGACGAGCGCCTGCAGAACGCCCCCTGGCACACCAAGGACGGCGTCCATTACGGCACGCCCTATGTCTGGGGCCCGAACGTGCTGATGTACAACACCAAGGCCTTTGGCGACAAAGCCCCCGACAGCTGGAACGTCGTCTTTGAAGAGATGACGCTCGCCGACGGCAAGTCCAACAAGGGCCGCATCCAGGCCTATGACGGCCCGATCCATGTGGCTGATGCCGCCAACTACCTGATGTTCCACAAGCCGGAACTCGGCATCAAGGACCCCTTCGAGCTGAACGAAGACCAGTACAAGGCGGCCCTTGATCTCCTGCGCGTCCAGCGCACGCTGGTCAGCCGCTACTGGCACGATGCCTTCATCCAGATCGACGACTTCAAGAACGAAGGCGTGGTTGCCTCCGGCTCCTGGCCCTTCCAGGTCAACCTGCTGAAGGCCGACCAGCCCGTCGCCTCTGTCTTCCCGAAGGAAGGCGTCACCGGCTGGGCCGACACGACCATGCTGCATGCCGAGAGCGAGCACCCGAACTGCGCCTATATGTGGATGGAGCATTCGCTCTCGCCCAAGGTCCAGGGTGACGTCTCCGCCTGGTTCGGCACGGTTCCCTCCGTTCCCGCCGCCTGCAAGGGCAATGCGCTCCTGACCGATGAAGGCTGCAAGAACAATGGCTTCGAGAACTTCGAGAAGATCAAGTTCTGGAAAACCCCGGTCTCCAAGTGCGAAAGCCAGGGTGAATGCGTCCCCTACCACCGCTGGGTTTCCGACTATATCGGTGTGATCGGCGGACGTTGATCTTCCACCTCCCCCTTGAGGGGGGAGGTCGCGCGGAACGCGCGGGTGGGGGTGATCTGTGGCTCAACAGAACGCTGGTGGTCACCCCACCCCGGACCTTCGGTCCGACCCTCCCCCTCAAGGGGAGGGTAGAGACCCCCGCTGGCCTTCTGCCGGCACCCTACTGAAATTCTGGAGCCCCCATGACCGCAGCCGTCTCCTTCTCGAAGGTCTCGCGCCATTTCGGCAGCGTGAAAGCCGTCGATGCCGTCGACCTGACCGTCGAGCCAGGCGAATTTTTCGCCATGCTCGGCCCCTCGGGCTCCGGCAAGACGACCTGCCTGCGCCTGATTGCCGGCTTCGAACAGCCGACTGCGGGCCATATCGAGATCTTCGGCGAAACCGCCGAGGGCGTGCCGCCCTATCGCCGCAACGTCAATACGGTCTTCCAGGACTATGCCCTCTTCCCGCATTTGAACATTCTCGACAACGTCGCCTATGGCCTGATGGTCAAGGGCGTGGCCAAGGCCGAGCGCCACCGCGAGGCTGAGAAGGCATTGGAAATGGTCAAGCTCCCCGGCTACGGCGCCCGCAAGCCCGGCCAGCTCTCCGGCGGCCAGCGGCAGCGCGTGGCGCTTGCCCGTGCGCTGGTCAACAAACCCAAGGTCCTCCTTCTCGACGAGCCGCTCGGCGCACTGGACCTGAAACTGCGCGAACAGATGCAGGAAGAGCTGAAGAGCCTGCAGCGCTCGCTCGGCATCACCTTCGTCTTCGTCACCCATGACCAGGGCGAAGCGCTGTCCATGGCCGACCGCGTGGCCGTCTTCAATGACGGCAAGATCGTTCAGGCCGGCACGCCGCACGAAATCTACAACCGTCCCCGCACCCGCTTCGTCGCCGATTTCGTCGGCTCTTCGAATGTGATTGCACCGGAAGCGATGAAGGCGCTGGGCGGCGAGGCACGCTGGACGAGCCTACGCCCCGAAGCGATCCGCATCGTCTCTGAAGGCGGCGTCGAGGCGACCGTCCGCTCGACCAGCTTCCTCGGCGCTTCGACCAAACTCTTTGTGGAAACGGCAGTGACGGCCCTCACCATCTCGCTGCCCGCCGGCCACGCCGCACCTCAGACAGGCGAAAGCATTCGCATTTCCTGGTCGGCGTCCGACCCACATTACATGGAGGAGGCCGCATGACGGCGATCTCCACACCCGCCATCACTGCTGGCCGTCAGGGCCTGATGGGGCGGCTCTCGGATCTGTTCTGGCGGAGGCCCAACCTGCTGCTGGTTCTGATGCTGGTGCCGCCCCTGCTCTGGCTCGGCATCATCTATGTCGGATCGCTGCTGGCGCTGCTTCTGCAGAGCTTCTTCTCGATCGACGAATTCTCCGGCCTGATCAATTACGAGTTCACGCTCGCAACCTATGGCGAACTGCTGCGCCCGGCCAATTTCGACATCATCCTGCGCACGCTCCTGATGTCGGCCGCTGTCACACTGGCATCAGCGGTGATCGCCTTCCCGATCGCCTATTACGCCGCGCGGTATGCCCGGGGGCGCTGGAAAGCCGTCTTCTATCTCGGCATCATGCTGCCGCTCTGGTCGAGCTATCTCGTCAAGGTCTATGCCTGGAAACTGATCCTCGCGAAGGAAGGCATACTGACCTGGATCTTCGAGAAGCTGCATCTGACATGGCTGCTCGACGGCATCCTTGCCATCCCGGTCATCGGTGGCAATTCGCTGTCGATCAGCTATCTCGGCACCTTCATCGTCTTCGTCTATGTCTGGCTGCCGTTCATGATCCTGCCGATCCAGGCAGCGCTGGAGCGCGTGCCCGGCAATCTGATCGAAGCATCAGGCGATCTCGGCGCCGATTCCAGCCAGACCTTCCGCCATGTCCTCTTTCCGCTGGCGCTGCCCGGCATCGTCGCGGGCTCGATCTTCACCTTCTCGCTGACCATGGGCGATTACATCATCCCGCAGATCGTCGGCACTTCGCGCCTGTTCATCGGCCAGGCCGTCTATGCCCAGCAGGGCACCGCGGGCAATATCCCGCTCGCCGCCGCCTTCTCGGTCGTTCCGATCGTCATCATGGGCATTTATCTCACCATCGCCAAACGCATGGGAGCCTTCGATGCGCTCTGACCGCTCCCAATCCGCAGGCCTGTCGCTCAAGATCGCCGCCGGGGCCGGCCTCGCCTTCCTGCATCTGCCGATCCTCTTGATCTTCGTCTATGCCTTCACGACGGAGGAAAAGAGCTTCCAGTGGCCGCCGCCGGGCTTCACCACCAAATGGTTCGCCGTCGCCTGGAACCGCCCGGATATCTGGGAAGCGCTTGGCCTCTCGGTCAAGGTCGCAAGCATCGCCACGGTGATTGCGCTCGTGCTCGGCACGCTGGCTGCCGCCGCCGTCGCCCGCACCAAGTTCTTCGGTCGGGAAGTCATCTCGCTCCTCGTCATCCTGCCGATCGCGCTGCCCGGCATCATAACCGGCATTGCGCTGCGCTCGGCCTTTTCGCTGGCGGATATCCCCTTCTCCTTCTGGACGATCATTCTCGGTCACGCGACCTTCTGCGTCGTCGTGGTCTACAACAACGCAGTCGCCCGCTTCCGCCGCACCTCAGGCTCGCTGATCGAGGCCTCGATGGATCTCGGCGCAGACGGTTTCCAGACATTCCGCCATGTGATCCTGCCGAACATTGCGACAGCGCTTCTGGCCGGCGGCATGCTGGCCTTCGCGCTGTCCTTCGACGAGGTCATCGTCACCACCTTTACCGCCGGCCAGCAGTCGACCCTGCCGATCTGGATGCTGGAAGAACTGATCCGCCCACGCCAGCGCCCGGTCACCAATGTGGTCGCCATGGTCGTGGTAACAGTCACTTTCCTGCCGATCCTGGCAGCCTATTATCTGACCCGCGATACCGACCAGATCGCAGGCAGCGGCAAATGAACCACCCGAACCGTGCGGCCTTCGCCGCCGGTCTCGCAATTGAAGTCTGATAAAAGGGAGAACGACATGGACACCCAGATGCTGATCGGCGCCAAGTTCGAAGCCGGCACAGAGACGGACGAAAAGATCCTGAACCCCAAAACCGGCGAAGCCATCGTCGATCTCCCGGAGGCCTCGCTCGCCCAGGTCGAGGACGCCGTTGACGCGGCAGAAGGCGCCTTTTCCTCCTGGTCGCAGACTACCCCCGGCCAGCGCGCCGGCTACCTGCTCGCCATTGCCGACGCGATCGAAAAGGACGCCGCCGCTTTCGCAGCCCTTGAAAGCCTCAACTGCGGCAAGCCGATCAACGCCGTTCTGAACGATGAAATCCCGGCGGTCGTCGATTGCTACCGCTTTTTCGCCGGCGCGATCCGCACGCTGCAGGCGCCGGTCTCGGGCGAATACCTGCCGGGCTTCACCTCGATGATCCGCCGCGATGCCGTCGGCGTCATCGGCTCGATTGCGCCCTGGAACTACCCGCTGATGATGATGGCCTGGAAGCTCGCTCCAGCGCTTGCCGGCGGCAACACCGTGGTCTTCAAGCCCTCCGAACAGACGCCGCTCACGGCGCTGAAACTCGCCAAGGTCATGGCCGACATCCTGCCGGAAGGCGTCATCAACGTCGTGCTCGGCCGTGGCGAAAGCGTCGGCAATGCGCTGATCAACAACCCGAAGATCGCGATGGTCTCGATCACCGGCGACATCGCGACCGGCAAGAAGGTGCTGACCGCAGCCGCAAAGACCGTCAAGCGCACCCATCTTGAGCTCGGCGGCAAGGCCCCCGTCATCATCCATGACGATGCCGATATCGAGGCCGCCGTCTCCGCCATCCGCACCTTCGGCTACTACAATGCCGGCCAGGACTGCACCGCCGCCTGCCGCATCTACGCCTCCGACAAGATCTATGAACGCTTCGTCGCGGATCTCGCGAGCGCCGTCTCCACCATCAAGTTCAACCAGGCCGACGATGCCGAAAACGAGATCGGCCCGCTGATTTCCAAGCGCCAGCGCGACCGCGTCGAAAGCTTCGTGACGCGGGCTGCCGAACACAAGCACATGGAAGTGGTCGCCGGCGGCAAGATCGGCTCCGAAAAGGGCTTCTTCTACACGCCAACAGTGATTGCCGGTGCAACGCAAGACGACGAAATCGTCCGCCGCGAAGTCTTCGGGCCTGTGGTCTCCGTCACCCGCTTCTCAGAAGCCGAACAGGCCGTCGCCTGGGCCAATGACAGCGACTACGGCCTTGCCTCCTCCGTCTGGACCAAGGACATCTCCCGGGCCATGCAGACTGCCGCCAAGCTCCGCTACGGCTGCACCTGGATCAACACCCACTTCATGCTCTGCAATGAGATGCCCCATGGCGGCATGAAGCAGTCGGGTTATGGCAAGGATCTGTCGCTCTATTCGCTGGAGGACTATACCGCCGTGCGCCATGTGATGATCGCGCATTGAGCGCCTGAACCTTTGCCCCCTGAGCCAGGCATGGCAAATGCCTGGCTCACACAGCCTGACAATGCGCGTTTACCCTGACCGACCAAACCGGTGGCACCCCGCCTCGCTCCCTCGTATCATACGGCGGAATAAGGAGAGAGCGAGATGCGCCGCGATCGGAACGATACCAGGCAGAAGAGCCACAAGACCGCCATTGCGGTCGCAGTGCTTCTGTGCGCGGCTTCGCTCCTGACCACAACAGCCACCGCCCAGCAGCCGCAAGTGATACCCGCCCCCAACATCGGTGGCGGCGCTGCGCTGATGGACACCTATCTCTGGCATGTCCGGGGCCTGCCACCCGGCCAGCGCCTCGCCATCTATTCCGGCGCCGGCCCGAATTTCCGCATCATTCACGCGCTTGACGAGGGCACCCCGGTCGAACGGCTTTCCTGCAAGGACAGCAGGGGCGGCTATTGGTGCCGTGTCGCGACCGTCGACCGCCCCCGCATCTCCGGCTGGGTGGATGGCCGCTTCCTGCTCGAAGAAACCGGCTTCGCGCCTCCTGACGACATCAGAAACCCGTCCTTCGAGCCGGAAATCATCATCGAGCCCTCCCCTCGACAGAGAAGGCCTTGAGCGCTGAGTGACCTTTGAGAGCCTCGGCCCTTCAGCTTTTCACCGGGTTTTCAAAGCGAAAGGCCCCATTCGGGGCCTCAGACTGCTGACAAACCCCTGGTCACATCGAGGGGTTTGTGATTCATTGGGTCATGTTGAAGAAACCTGCTCCCGAACAGACGGCTCTCGAGATGGTGACGCTCGACAGCCTGGTGCCGAAGGATCATCTGCTTCGCAAGATCGATGCGGTGATCGATTTCTCCTTCATCC
>JARXAK010000216.1 GCA_029865885.1 Rhizobium sp.
CCGTCATAGGCGCGGCTCGCGCCAAACCGATAGAGGCTGAGGGCTGCATTGGCTTCGAGCTCGGCGGCAAGCCGGGTGATCTCGGCCAGCATTTCGTCGGCTTCCTCGCGCGCATGGGCCTTCATGCGCTGGGTGACGGCGGTCAGCCCATCCTCGATGCGGCGGATTTCCGGGGACAAGGTCTGAGCGAGCGGCAAGCCGAGCATGGCCATGGTGCGATAGGTCTCGATGTCGAGCAGGCGCTGCACAACGGCGCCGCGACCGGCCTCGGTCATGCCTCTGTCAATGACGAGGATCTGGGTCAGGCCATGACCATCCTGGCGAAAGTCTGTGAGAACGGCGGCCTGGCCATTCTTCAACTCGCTGTAGCACAGGCTCGCCGGGTCGAAGGCGGCGCGCGCCTCGGCGATTTCAGGACCGTCGGAGCGCAGTTCCAGGCGAATGCCCGAGATCAGCGGGCCGGGCGCAATGAAACCGTCGCCGAAGGGATGGATCGGCACATCTCCGCCGAAGCTTTCGGGCACAGGCCCGTCCCAGAACCAGGTCGAAAACTCGGTGTGACGCTCCCAGCGAAGCGTGCCCTGCCCCCAGGAAAGCGCGTGGTAGCGGCCCTGCTTTTCCGGCGGGGCAACGCCGCGCGCACGGGACAGTTCGGAGATCGCGGCATGGTGCACGGCCGAGCCGCCATCCATCATGAAGGCAAGCTGGAAAATGACGCGGCCGGATTTCACCAGCGCATAGGGTCGCGCATGGATTTCGCCGAGGGCCAGCGCCCGCTCCGGCGCCATTGGAAATGCAAAATCACCCTTTGCCACGCCGACCGTCTCCCTTGCCCTGCCCTCAAGCTAGCAGCGGCATGGGTGAACCGCAAAGGCGCATTCGTCACAGCATGGCGGGACCGTGTGTCGCAGCGCGAGCAAGTGGACAAATTATTTGACCAATTCTCGACGGTCTTGTTAAGTGGGCGGAATGGAGGCCGCGATGAGCGAGAGCGACGACAGACTTTTTTCCGGCGTGAGCCACAGCCGAACCGCCGACGAGGTGGTGCAGCAGATCGAACTTCTGATCCTCGACGGCGTACTGCGCGACGGGGATCGGCTGCCTGGCGAGCGGGAGCTTTCGCAATCGCTTGAGGTCTCCCGGCCGATCCTGCGCGATGCGCTGAAGGAACTGGAGAACCGGGGCCTGCTGGTCAGCCACCACGGCGGCGGGACCTTTGTCGCCGACATCATCGGCCAGGTCTTCTCCAAACCGATCACCGACCTCATCTCGAGGCATGCGCGGGCGACGCGCGACTATCTCGAATATCGCCGCGAGCTTGAAGGCCTGACGGCGGAGTTGGCGGCACAACGGGCGACGGAAACCGACAAGGCGCTGCTGTCGCGGATCATCGAGGACATGCGCCGCGCCCACGCGACCCAAGAACCGGACGACGAACTGGCCGCCGATGTCGAATTTCACAATGCCGTCGGCGAAGCGGCCCACAACATCATCCTCCTGCACACGATGCGAGCCTGCTACCGGCTTTTGTCGGAAGGCATTTTCTTCAATCGCAAGGCCGTGTTTTCGCTGCCCAATGCGCGCGAACGCCTGCTGGAACAGCATGTGGCGATCCATGACGCGATCCTTGCCGGTGACCCGGCGGGCGCCAAGGCGGCAGCCCAGGCGCATATCGACTTTGTCATGCGCGCCGCCGACGAAAGCGCGCGGGCGGGCGAATGGGGACGGGTCGCGAAACTCAGGCTGATCCGGCGCGATGGCGGACAGACATCATCGCGACAGGCGCGCGGCAGCATGAAGACGGAGACCTCCCGATGACCGACGTGACCCTGCGGCCGAAGGTCGGCCTGTTTGCCACCTGTCTGGTCGATCTCTTCCGGCCGAGCGTCGGGTTTTCGGCGGCCAAGCTGATCGAGGATGCCGGTTGCGACGTGCATGTACCGATCGCCCAGACCTGTTGCGGCCAGCCGGCCTATAACTCCGGCGACACGAAGGATACGCGTGACCTCGCGAAACAGGTGATCGAACAGTTCGAAGGCTTCGACTATGTCGTCGTGCCCTCCGGCTCCTGCGGGGCCATGCTCAAGATGCATTATCCGGAACTCTTCAAGGGCGACGCGCTGTGGGAAGAGCGCTGTCGGCGCTTCTCGGACAAGGTGTTCGAGCTCGTGTCCTTCCTGACCGACGTGCGCGGCCTGACACACGTGCAGGCACAGCTCGACAGAAGCGTGACCTATCACGACAGCTGTTCGGGCTTGCGCGAGCTCGGCATCGCGAAACAGCCGCGCCAGCTGCTGTCGAGCGTCGAGGGGCTGGCCCTCAAGGAGATGGCAGGGCCGGATGTCTGTTGCGGGTTCGGCGGCACCTTCTGCGTCAAATACCCCGATATCTCCGGCAAGATCGTCTCGAAGAAGACGGCGATGATTGCCGAGACCGGCGCCGAGCTGCTGCTCGCGGGCGACATGGGCTGTCTGATGAACATGGCCGGCAAGCTGAAGCGCGAGGGCTCGTCCATCGAGGTGCGGCATGTCGCGGAGGTGCTGGCCGGCATGACCGACGGGCGGCCGATTGCCGGCAGCGGCAAGTAGCGGACACGAAGGGAGGACGAAGGCATGCAATTCACCGCCCCGCAGTTCAAGGACAATGCCGCCAGAGCGCTGGCCGACGGCCAGTTGCAGAAGGCACTGACCAATGTCGAGAAGGGCTTCATCGCCAAGCGCGCGGCCGCCGTGGCCGCCCTTCCCGAATTCGATGCCCTGCGCGACAAGGGCCGCGAGATCAAGAACCACACGCTCGCCCATCTCGACCTCTATCTCGAAGCCTATGAGCGCAAGGTGACTGATACCGGCGGCCATGTGCACTGGGCGGAAAGTGCCGAGGATGCGCGCCGGCTGGTGCTCGACATCTGCCGGCGGGTCGGGGCCAAGACCGTGACCAAGGGCAAGTCGATGATCACCGAGGAGATCAACCTCAACGACTTTCTCTCCGAGCATGCGATCGAACCGGTCGAGACCGATCTCGGCGAATATATCATCCAGCTTCGCGGCGAGCATCCGAGCCATATCATTGCGCCGGCGGTGCATCTCAACAAGGAACAGGTGGAAGAGGATTTCCGCCGGGTGCATACGCATCTCGACCCGAAGCGCGATCTGACGGCACCGGAAACACTGCTGTCAGAAGCCCGCCAGGTGCTGCGCAAGCGCTACTTCCAGGCCGATGTCGGGATCACCGGAGCCAACTTCCTGATCGCCGAAACCGGCACGTCCGTCATCGTCACCAACGAGGGCAATGGCGACCTGACGCAATCGTTGCCGAAGGTGCATATCGTCGTCGCCTCGATCGAAAAGCTGGTGCCGACGCTGGAGGACTGTTCGCAGATCCTGAGGCTTCTCGCCCGCTCTGCGACGGGGCAGGACATCTCCGTTTACACGACCTTCTCGACAGGACCGCGCCGCGCCGAAGATCCGGATGGGCCGGAGGAGTATCACGTCATCCTGCTCGACAATGGCCGTACCGCCATGCTCGGCAGCGAATTCCAGGACATGCTGCGCTGCATACGCTGCGGCGCCTGCATGAACCACTGTCCCGTCTATCACGCGGTTGGCGGCCACGCCTATGGCTCGGTCTATCCGGGGCCGATGGGGGCGGTGCTGACACCGTCTCTCTTTGGCGTCGACGTCTCAGGCCACCTGCCGAATGCCTCGACCTTTTGCGGGCGGTGCGAAAGCGTCTGTCCGATGCATATTCCCCTGCCGAAGATGATGCGGCACTGGCGCGAGCGGGAATTCGAAAAGCACCTGAACCCGGCCACGGCGCGTTATGGCCTTGGGGTCTGGGCCTTCTTCGCCAAGCGGCCGAAGCTCTACCGGCTAGCGACCTCACTCGGCGCGCGCATGTTGTCCGTTCTCGGCGGCAAAAGCGGACGGATCGCCGCCCTCCCCTTCGCCTCGGGCTGGACCAGCGTTCGCGATCTGCCGGCACCGGAGGGACAGACCTTTGCCCAGCAATGGGCCGCACGTCAGAAGCAGGGAGCCTGAACCATGGACAGCCGCCAGGCCATTTTATCCCGCATCCGCACCTCGCTGAAGGTGAGCACAGGCGACACCGAGCGTGCCGCAACCGTCTCGACACGACTTGCCGAGCGTCCGCGCGGCATTATCCCGAAGCGCGGCCAGCTGCCAGCAGAAGAGCGGCTGGCACTCTTCATCGCCATGGCCGAGAAATACAATGCGACGACGGAGCGCCTCGCCTCCCGCGAGACCCTGCCGCAGGCGGTCGCCGGGTATCTCAAACAGCGCAATCTGCCGGCATCGATCCGAATCGGTGCCGACATCAGGCTTGTGAACCTGCCCTGGCAGACCGCCGGGACGCTTGAGATCTTGAATGGCGCCTCTGACGGCAACGACCTCGTCGCCGTCAGCCATGCCTTTGGCGGCATCGCCGAAACAGGCACGCTCTCAGTACTCTCCGGCCCCGATAATCCGGTGACGCTGAATTTCCTGCCCGACCACCATATCGTCGTCGTCGCGGCCTCGGATGTCGTCGGCGACATGGAGAGCCTCTGGGCCAATCTGCGCGTGGCAGAGGGGGAAGCGATGCCGCGCACGGTCAACCTGATCACCGGGCCATCACGCTCCGCCGACATCGAGCAGACCCTGCTGCTCGGGGCGCATGGACCACGTGCGCTGCACATCGTGATCGTCGGAGATGCGGCTGCAAACTGATTGCGCGGCGCACTCCAAACGGTGCTCAGCCCCAGAATATGGAACAATCGTATCGCGATGGCGTTCCCCACGCTCTTCTTGCGAACGAATTTTCCAGAGTGGGGATTATGGCTTTACCAACGGATCCGCATGAGACGCCGCGCATCGCGCTCGTTTCCACCCATGGCTATGTGGCCGCCCAACCGCCTCTCGGCGCTGCCGATACCGGCGGTCAGGTGGTCTATGTTCTCGAACTTGCCAAGAAACTCGCGCAGCTCGGGCACAAGGTGGACATCTTCACCCGCCGCTTCGAGGACCAGCCCGAGATCGACGAGGTGGACGAAAACGTCCGGGTCGTGCGCATTGCCTGCGGCGGCCGCGATTTCATCGCCAAGGAATATCTCCACCGCCATCTGACCGAGTGGAACGAGAAGGCGCTGCGCTGGATCAAGCGCGAGGGTCTCTCCTATCTGTTCATCAACAGCCATTACTGGGATGCCGGTGTTGCCGGGCAGCGGCTATCAGAAGCGCTTCGCGTGCCGCATATCCACACGCCGCATTCGCTCGGCATCTGGAAGAAGCGGCAGATGGAGACGGATTATCCCGAACGTGCCGATCGGTTCGAGCAGGAGTTCAACTTCAAGGAACGCATCCAGCACGAACTGATCGTCTATCGCAGCTGCCAGCTGGTGATCGCAACGACGCCGATCCAGCTCGACATGCTGACGGAGGATTATGGGCTGGCGCGCCATCGCGTGCATATGATCCCGCCGGGTTACGACGACAACCGCTTCTATCCGGTCTCGGAAGCCTCCAGGAAAATGATACGGCAGCGCCTCGGCTTCGAGGGTACCACCGTTCTGGCCCTCGGGCGGCTTGCGACGAACAAGGGCTATGATCTGCTGATCGACGGCTTTTCGGTTCTGGCAGAGCGCGTGCCGGACGCGCGGCTGCGGCTGGCACTCGGGGGCGAAAACCTGGATCAGCAGGAGGAAACGATCCTGGCCCAGCTGAAGCAGCAGGTCGCCGATCTTGGTCTGACCGACCGGGTGGATTTCTCCGGCTTCATTCCTGACGACGACCTGCCGGACATGTACCGCGCTGCCGATCTCTTCGTGCTGTCCAGCCGCTACGAGCCCTTCGGCATGACGGCGATCGAGGCGATGGCGAGCGGCACGCCGACGATCGTGACGATCCATGGCGGGTTGTTCCGGGCGGTCTCCTACGGGCGGCACGCACTTTTTGCCGACCCGTTCGACAAATATGACCTCGGCATCACCATGATGAAGCCGCTCAGGCATCCCAGGCTTTACGGGCGGCTTTCACGCATGGGCGCACACAAAGCCCGCAGCCTTTTTACCTGGACCGGGATCGCACAACAGCTGGTGGCTCTTGTCGAAGGCCGTCCGGTGGCGCAAGCTCTGGAGGAAAGCGACTGGGCAGAGCCATGGAACGACGGGGACTGAAACGGGTACGCCTCTTTTCGTCGGATCTCGACGGGACGCTCGCGGGCGACCGGGAGGCATCAAGAGAGTTTGCGCGGCTCTGGCAGGCGCTGCCGGACAGCGAGCGACCGCTGCTGGTCTACAATAGTGGTCGCCTGATCAATGACATTGTGGAGTTCACGTCCGAGGAAGGGCTACCGAAGGCCGACATCCTGATCGGCGGTGTCGGCACCATGGTGCATTCGCACAGACACCCGCATCTTGCCAACCGCTACACGGCGCTGATCGGTGACGGCTTCGACGTCGACCTGATTGAGGCCGAACTGGTGATGATGGAGCGGCTGACGCGACAGCCGGCGCAGTACCAGCATGACTACAAGTCGAGCTGGTATCTGCATGCCGCGACGGCGGAGGAAATTCGGGAACTGGAACGGCTGCTCAGAGGTTGGGGCCACCGGACGCGGGTGGTCTATTCAAGCGATCGTGATCTCGACGTTCTGCCCGAGATCGCCGACAAGGGTCAGGCGCTCGCCTGGCTCTGCCGGGAGTTGAAGATCGGACTGGACGAGGTGCTGGTCGCGGGCGACACGGGCAACGACCGGGCGATGTTCGACCTTCAAGGCGTGCGCGGCATCCTGCCCGGCAATGCGTTGCCCGAGCTCGCCAGCCTCGCACAGGCAAAGAGCGGCATGATCTTCGCTCAAGGCATGGCCGCCCGGGGTGTGATCGACGGGCTCCGGGAATTTGGTGTGTTTGCGGCATCCTGACCCTTCACAATGTCGGGAAAAGGCGAAGTCCGGGCAGCGGATGTCGCATTGAAATGAACCCGGCCCGCTCACACCTGATAGGCAGCAATAACCATCGTGTGAAAAGCGCCCAGATTCGGCGCGGACCTTCGTGTCTCGCGCGTATTTTGGCGTATGCTTAACAACGAATCGAGGTGCAAGTTCATTGGGTATCATCGGCCGCATCACATCCAACCTCAAACTCATGCTGCAGCGCCCGCCGCGGCAGCAATTCGCTGCGATCTGTTATCGACGCAAGAAGAAGACAGGCGAACTGGAGGTTCTCGTGATCACCAGCCGGGATACGGGCCGCTGGGTTATTCCCAAGGGCTGGCACATGCAGGGCAAGCAGCCGCACGCGATTGCCGAGCAGGAGGCCTATGAAGAGGCCGGCATCAAGGGCAAGGCCGGCCGTGAACCCTTCGGCTACTACAGCTACATGAAGCGCATGCGCGGCGGGCATCAGGTGCTGACCCGCGTGCAGGTGCATGCGCTCGAGGTGAAGACCCTGCTCAAGGAATTTCCGGA
Organism: Rhizobium sp.; assembly: GCA_029865885.1. GTDB lineage: Bacteria > Pseudomonadota > Alphaproteobacteria > Rhizobiales > Rhizobiaceae > Allorhizobium. Next base: position 7,462 of record JARXAK010000216.1, read on the forward strand.
AAAGGGAACCCGCAAGCTCGAATGGGTGAGCTGCGAGGAAGCTGCGACGCGGGTCGACGAACCCGAACTCAAGGCACTGTTTCTCGCCTTCAGCGGACAGGCTGGCCCGCAATCGGATGCATCCGGCAAGATCACAGCCAACGTCGCTTGAATTTTATTGTCACGATACTGTCATATTGAACCTGGCCGTCTTTGCCATTAGGCCTTGATGCCGAAGCGAAGCGCGGCCTGATTTGGCATCGTCTTCGCTTCACATCATTCTGACATCATGACACGTATGAGGAACCGGAAGGGAACCTCTTCCGGAAGGCATTCGCCATGGGCAAGACGACGCCAAAGCTCGTAAAGCCGACCCTCGACAAGGATCTGGAGAAGATCGCCCATGTCGAAGAGGCCTCGCAGCATGTCTCGCGGGGGCTGGCCCCCTATGGCCTCGCGCTGATCTTCCTCATTCTGGCCGCCATCGTTGCCGCCGGTGCCGCGATGGACCGGCCCGGCACGACCATCGTCATGGCCGCCGCCGCCCTTGCCGCCTATATGGCCATGAACATCGGCGCCAATGACGTGACCAACAATGTCGGCCCCGCCGTCGGTGCCCGTGTCATCAGCATGGGTGCAGCGCTTGCCATGGCCGTCGTGTTCGAGATCGCTGGCGCGATGATCGCAGGCGATCAGGTGGTCGCGACGATTTCGCAAGGGATCATCGATCCATCCGTGACACCGACGGCCGGCGCCTATGTCTGGGCGATGATGGCGGCACTGCTGTCTGCCGGGCTCTGGGTCAATTTTGCGACCTGGGTCAATGCGCCCGTCTCGACGACCCATTCGATCGTCGGCGGCGTGCTCGGTGCGGGCGTTGCCGCAGCCGGCATTGGCGCCCTCAACTGGGGCATCGTCGCCGGCATTACCGCCAGCTGGGTCGTCTCGCCGCTTCTCGGCGGTGCGATCGCGGCCCTGGTTCTCGCCTTCATCAAGGAATTCATCGTCTATCGCGAGGACAAGATCGCCGCCGCTCAGCGCTGGGTTCCCGTTCTCATTGCGCTGATGACGACGACCTTCGTCACCTATCTGAGCGTCGAAGGCCTCAATCAGCTGACGCCGATCAGCCTGCCGACCGCGTTCCTGATCGGCATCGCTTCCGGTTTCATCGCCTGGCTCATCGTCAGGCCTCTGATCCGCAGGCAGGCTGCGGGGCTCGAAAACCGTAACCAGTCGCTGCGCAAACTCTTCCGTCTTCCGCTGATCTTTGCGGCGGCCCTGCTCTCGTTCGCCCATGGTGCAAACGACGTGGCAAACGCAATCGGTCCGCTGACGGGTATCGTTGAGGCGACGCGGGCCGGTGGCATGGCGGAAGGCGGGCAGCCGCAGTTCTGGGTCGTCCTGATCGGGGCGCTGGGGATCTCGCTCGGCATCCTTTTGTTCGGACCGCGCCTCATCCGCATCGTCGGCGAAGAGATCACCAAGCTCAATCCGATGCGAGCCTATTGCGTGTCGCTCTCGACGGCAACGACCGTCATCCTTGCCTCGGCGCTCGGCCTCCCCGTCAGCTCGACCCATATCGCGGTCGGTGCCGTTTTCGGCGTCGGTTTTTTCCGCGAATGGTATACGCGCAACTCGAAACGCCGCGCCGAATACATGCGGGCCAAGGCGGAGCGTTGGGAGGTGGAGCCGAAGCCGGAGCGCAATTCGGCAGAGGTGCGTCGGCGCTATCTGGTGCGCCGCTCGCATTTCATGACGATCGTTGCGGCCTGGGTGATCACCGTTCCCGCCTCTGCCGGGCTTGCAGCGGCGCTCTATTGGGTTATGTCTCACCTCGTTCTTTGATCCCGGAGACGAGACTTCCATGCGTGCCAATTACCGGATGCAGCGGCTTTACGTGACCGCCGACCTTGCCCATACCCAAGCCTTCGAGGCGACGGCGGAGCAATTCAACTACCTCGCCAATGTGCTGCGCTTCGAGGACGGGGCAGAGCTTCTTGTCTTCAACGGGCGGGATGGCGAGTGGAAGGCGAGCGTGCAGTTTCCGACGCGCAAGAAGATCCTGTTCACACCCG
>JARXAK010000218.1 GCA_029865885.1 Rhizobium sp.
GCCACGGCCCGGTCCCAAGCGGTCCGCAGCGGTCGAAGGCCGGTGTTCCCGGCATCGATGCGATTGTCGCGGTTGCCTCCGGCAAGGGGGGCGTCGGCAAGTCAACGACGGCCGTCAACCTCGCACTCGCCCTCAAGGCCAATGGCCTGCGCGTCGGCATTCTCGACGCCGATGTCTATGGTCCGTCCATGCCGCGGCTTCTCGGGATCACCGGTCGCCCGCAGCAGATCGAAAACCGCATCATCGTGCCGATGGAAAATTACGGTATGAAGGTCATGTCGATGGGCTTCCTGGTCGACGAGGGCACGGCGATGATTTGGCGCGGCCCGATGGTTCAATCGGCGCTGATGCAGATGCTGCGCGAGGTCGCCTGGGGCGATCTCGACGTGCTGATCGTCGACATGCCGCCGGGCACGGGCGATGCGCAACTCACCATGGCCCAGCAGGTGCCTCTGTCAGGCGCCGTCATCGTCTCCACACCGCAGGACCTTGCCCTGATCGACGCCCGCAAGGGGTTGAACATGTTCAACAAGGTCGAGGTGCCCGTGCTCGGCATCGTCGAGAACATGAGCTATTTCATCGCTCCCGATACGGGCAATCGCTACGATATCTTCGGTCATGGCGGCGCAAAGGCGGAGGCCGAAAAGATCGGCGTGCCCTTCCTCGGCGAAGTGCCGCTGACGATCTCCATCCGGGAGACCTCGGACGCCGGAACGCCTGTGGTTGTCAGCGAGCCCGATGGGCCGCAGGCGAAGATCTATCGCGACATCGCGACAAAGGTCTGGGAACAGGTCAAGGCCCGTTCCGGTCGCGCAGCCCCGTCGATCGTCTTCGAGTGATGTCCGCCCGGATGATCTCTCCGTTCAGATATGCAATCGCTGCATTGCTGTGCTGCAACAATTGCTTTGGCATTCACTTCTGGACTATGATTGTGTCCGCAGCTCAAACCGCGCGGCGTGCCATAAAGGTGACCAGTCCTTGATAAGGGCCTATCGACGAGACGGAAGTGCCGAGATCATCGGCGCCGAGCCGCAAACCGGCCAATTCCCCGAAGACATCATCTGGATCGACCTGATCAAGCCGAGCCGCGATGAAGAGCACTTCGTGGAGGGATGTATCGGCATTCAGCTTCCGACACCGGAGGAACTGAAGGACATCGAGCCATCCAGTCGCCTCTATGTCGAGAACGAGGCGATCTACATGACAGCCTCGCTGATCTACCGCGCCGATTCCAGCCATCCGCTGCTGACGGATGTCGCCTTCATCCTCTATCGCGGTCGCCTGATCACCATCCGGTATGCCGAGCCGAAGGCCTTCGCGCTGTTCAGCGCCAATCTGCTGCGCCTCAACGGCCAGTGTGATACGGGTGCCAAGCTGCTCGGTCATCTCCTGGAGACGGTGGTCGACCGGACGGCGGAAATCCTCGAGACAGTCGTCTCGCGCCTCGACTCGCTGTCGATCACCATCTTCGTCAACCGCAAGGCGGCCAAGCGTCGGCCGCCGCGGTTCCTCGAGGACAAGCTGCTTGATATCGCCAGCCATCATCAGCTGATCAGCAAGCTGCGCGACAGTCTCGTGTCGCTGTCGCGCCTCGTGATATTCCTCCAGTCTCAGCCGGTTGTCCGGCGAGAGGAAGAAGCCGCCGAACTCTGTACCATCGTTGCGCGCGACATCCAGTCGCTCGGCGAACATACCGCCTTTGTCGGCAACAACATCACCTTCATGCTCGATGCCTCGCTCGGCCTGATCAATGTCGAGCAGAATGCGATCATCAAAATCTTCTCGATTGCTTCGGTGGTCTTCCTGCCCCCGACCCTTGTCGCGTCGATCTACGGCATGAACTTTCAATTCATGCCGGAACTCGGATGGACCATCGGATATCCGCTGGCGCTCGTCGCCATGCTCTTGTCCGCGATCATCCCCTTCTTGTTTTTCCGTTGGAAAGGCTGGCTCTGAAGAGCCTGTAACCCCATGCAACAAATCGATCACCAGCCGGTGGCTGGCCCGAAGGATGCACGCAGTCTTTTTCTTCTCGCGCTCGGCTCGGTCGGCGTCGTCTATGGCGACATCGGCACCAGTCCGCTCTATGCCTTTCGCGAGGCGCTGAAGCCGATTGGCGTGGATGGCATCACCCGCGTCGAGATCATTGGCCTCATCTCCTTGATGATCTGGTCCCTGACGATCATCGTGACGCTGAAATACGTCCTCTTCCTGCTGCGCGCCGACAATGACGGCGAAGGCGGCACGCTATCGCTGCTGGCGCTTCTGTCGAAAACCGCCAACGGCCATGGACCGATCCTGATGGTGCTCGGCCTCATCGGTGCGGCGCTGTTTCTCGGCGATTCCATGATCACACCGGCCTTGTCGGTGTTGTCTGCCGTCGAAGGCCTGAAGCTGGTCGCGCCCGACATGGCCGATTTCATCGTGCCGATTTCGCTCGTCATCCTGATCGGGCTTTTTGCCGTCCAGTCGCGCGGCACGGGGGCCATGGCCCGCTTCTTTGGTCCGATCACGGCCCTCTGGTTTCTTGTCATGGCCGCCGGAGGCATCTATCACATCTTCGATGACATCGGCATTTTTGCGGCCTTCAACCCCTGGTACGCCGCCACCTTCCTTTGGCGCGAGGGATTTCTCGGCATCGTCGTCCTCGGTGCCGTCTTCCTGACCGTCACCGGCGCCGAAGCCCTCTATGCCGATCTCGGACATTTTGGTCGCAAGCCGATCCAGCTTGCCTGGTTCTTGCTGGTCTTCCCGGCGCTCGTCTTGAACTATCTCGGCCAGGGTGCCCTGGTGCTCAGCAATCCCTCGACGGCTTCCGATCCCTTCTACCTGATGTTTCCCTCCTGGGCACTGCTCCCTGTCGTCATCCTCGCGACGTTTGCGACGATCATCGCCAGCCAGGCGGTCATCACCGGCGCCTTCTCGCTGGTGCGCCAGGCCATCCATCTCGGCTTCCTGCCGCGCATGCAGATCCTCTTCACCTCGGAAACCCAGAGCGGCCAGATCTATCTGCCCTCGGTCAATACGCTGCTGCTTGTCGGCGTGCTGACGCTTGTGCTGCTCTTCGAAAGCTCGGAGGCACTGGCCACCGCCTATGGCATCTCGGTCACCGGCGCGATGGTCGTCACGACCATCATGGCCTTCGAATTCGTCCGCAAGAAATGGAACTGGAGCCTGCCGCTGGCCGTCGCCGTGCTCGTCCCGCTCCTTATGCTCGAACTGGTCTTCCTCGGCGCGAACCTTTTGAAGATCCACGACGGCGGCTATGTGCCCGTGCTCTTCGCCGCCGCCTTTACTATCGTCATGTGGACCTGGCGTCGTGGCACCGCGATCATCTTCCAGAAGACCCGGCGCGATGATGTGCCGCTCGAAACCTTCATTGGCATGGTCGAGAAAAAGAGCGAGCATGCGCCGGCTTGTGTCTCCGGGACTGCAATCTTCCTGACGAGTGACCCGACCCGGGCGCCGGCAGCACTGATGCACAACCTGAAGCACAACCATGTCATCCACGAGCGCAACATCATCCTGACCATCCGCACGCTTGGACGTCCAAGGGTGGCCGAGGAGGAACGGTTTGCGGTGGAGGAACTGTCGGAGCGTTTCTCGCGCGTCGAGATCCGCTTCGGCTTCATGGAAACGCAGAACGTCTCGAAGACCCTGGCAAGCCTGCGCCGTGGCGGCCTGAAGTTCGACATCATGTCGACCTCCTTCTATCTCGGCCGCCGCAAGCTGGTTGCGGGTGCCGGCATGGGCATGCCGCATTGGCAGGACCGGCTCTATATCGTGCTTGCCGAGGCCGCAGCCGACCCATCGGATTACTTCCGCCTGCCGGCAAACCGGGTGATCGAACTCGGCTCGCACGTCATCATCTGAACGGCGTGCCAGCCCGCGCATGCTTCAAGACCGTCGGCATGTCCGGCGGTCTTGTCTTTTGCGAAACGCTGCTCCCGAAGCTGTGATCCGGCATTAACCAAGCATCAAGGTTAACGAGAGATATTCCTCTAATGTAATCCTGTTTGGGTTCGAAACGTCGAACCCGCGTCAGCGTGTGTTGGAGTGTGACCTTGCGTCTCAAGTTTCGTCCTTCGAAGAAGGTCCTCTCCCGACTGGAGAACTGGACCTCTCCCCTGGTCTTCGGCCTCGCGTCCTGGCTGATCTTCCCATCCGTCGCTGCCCAGGCCGACATGGCCGGTCTCTTGACCGGTCTCGATCGCGGCGCCAGCAATTGGCGCATGGTGATGACGTCCACGCCCGCCGGTTCGATCCACGAGGCCAATCTCGCCTTTTCCGAGGGCGAGGCCTCAGAGGCACTTTCCGGTGGCGCAGGTCTCATCCTCCCCGACGGTCGCCGCATCGCCTTTGACGGCGGCAAGGCGGATCCCGATTCGCTGCCGGACGAAATGCGCATCACCCGCGACCAGAAGAAGGGCAGGGTGGCTGTCGTCGAACCCATGCTGCCGCCGCGCGCCTTCTCGGCGGGATCAATCCTGCAGCGCACAAGCTCGCTGATGGAGCCGGCGCTGAAGGTGCCATCCGTCTTCGCCCGCGACGAAGACAAGGCCAAGCCGGTGGAACTCGCAAGCTTCTACTTCAAGCGTGAGAAGCCCCCGGTCGATCCTTCCCTGCCGAGCATGATCGCTGATCTCGTCACCAATCCCGTGCCGGACGTGCTGGCGACCGCCTATGCGCCGCCAGCCCCTGATTACGCCACGGTATCGCCCTTCGACAGCATTCTGACGGACAAGCAGGAAGACCAGGGCCGTTTCATCCCGGACATCGGGCCGAAGGACCACGCCTGGGCTGCAACCCCGCTGCCGGCCAGCGTCTTCTCGGACAAGGAGCAGAAGTGCCTGGCGGAAGGGATCTACTTCGAGGCCCGCGGCGAATCGGTCAAGGGTCAGGCAGCCGTCGCCCAGGTCATCCTCAACCGGGTGCGCAACCCGCATTATCCCGACACCATCTGCGGCGTCGTCTATCAGAACGAGGACTGGCGCAACCGCTGCCAGTTCTCCTTCGCCTGCGACCGCATCCCCGATATCATCGCGTCGCCGCGCCACTGGAAGATCGCCAAGGAGATCGCCATGGCCGTCACAGCCGGCAAGATCTGGTTCAAGGACGTGGGCTCGGCGACCCACTATCACGCAACCTATGTCAGCCCCGCCTGGGGGCCGACGATGAAGCGTGTGGAGAAGATCGGCAAACACATCTTCTACCGCACCTATGGCGGCGGCTGGAGCTGAGACCGCTTTAGCGCAGCCGGTCTAGCCAGTTGCTGAGCAAGGGCACGATCAGGAACGAGCCAAGATAGGTCAGCGGAACGGTGACGAAGATGTAGAGCATCGGCGTCAGATTGCCCTCCGGCCCGAAGGCGAAGGCTGCCTGCACGCCGACCATCCAGCCGAGGATAATGCTGATCAGGATGCGTATGATAAAGCGCGCCATGGCCGCCTCGATGCGTGGACCCGACTCAACGCTCCCATTTCGACGCCCGATCCGCAACGTCCTGATGGAAGAGGCCTCGACGGCCGGATGACATCAGTGGCACTTCTCCGTGAATGTGGCAGATTCTGGCCCGCGCTTGCGGCCAATTGACCGGATTTGTCGTCCGTCATCTGCGCCAATTCAGCATCTTGGACTTAAGTCTATGATTTTTCTGGGTTAATTTGTGGTGAAACTTGGCGCTGTGATGCCTTGACTATGCAGGGGCTCAAAATTATGGTGCGCCCGACTTCAAAGCGGGCCAGAAGGGTTTCTATCTCGCCGTTTCTGCATTCAAATCGGGCGCGTAAACGGCCCTTGAGACAGGCAACGGGCGGAGAGAGCCATGACGGACCACCGGGAAGAAGATCTGGAAGAGCGCCGTAGACGGCTGGCCACGGAACTCGCTGAGCGGGATGCCAAGGTCAAGGACGGGGAGCGAGCCGAGATCAACGCTGATCAGACCCGCAAGGGTTACGGAATGGCGATGAAGATCTCGAGTGAATTCATCTCCGCCATCATCGTCGGTGCACTCCTGGGCTATCTTTTCGACTACTTTGTGGGTACGGGGCCGTGGGGCATGATTGTCATGCTGCTGATCGGTTTCTGCGCCGGCGTGTTGAACGTCATGCGCGTCGTCGGGATCGTGGCTTCGCCGCATCCGGCCGATCGCAGGATGGACTTTAAAGACAAGGGCGACGGCCGCTGACGCGCCAGCCTGAATGAGAATAGACCGCCTCGGCGGCGAAAGCGAAAGAGCAGAACGTGGCAAACGATCCTACTCATCAGTTCCTGGTCCAGAAGATTGTCCCGATTGAAATCGGCGGAATTGATTTCTCGTTCACCAACGCTTCGCTGTTCATGGTTGCGACCGTCGCTGCCGCTTCGAGCTTCCTCTACTTCTCGACCTCGAATCGCGGTCTGATCCCGACCCGTATGCAGTCGGTCGCCGAGATGGCCTACGAGTTCATCGCCTCGATGCTGCGCGAAGGCGCGGGCTCCAAGGGGATGCACTTCTTCCCGATGGTCTTCTCGCTGTTCATGTTCGTGCTGACGGCAAACCTGCTCGGCATGTTCCCCTACTTCTTCACGATCACCAGCCAGATCATCGTCACCTTTGCGCTGGCCCTGTTCGTCATCCTCACGGTTCTGATCTACGGCTTCTACAAGCACGGTCTGCACTTCCTCTCGATCTTCGCGCCATCCGGCGTTCCGGGCGCGCTTCTGCCGCTCGTGTCGACGATTGAGGTCGTGTCCTTCCTGTCCCGCCCGATCAGCCTTTCCGTCCGTCTTTTCGCCAACATGCTGGCCGGTCACATCACGCTCAAGGTCTTCGCGGGCTTCGTCGTGTCGATGAGTGCTGCCGGTGCCGTCGGCGTCGCGGGCTCCATCCTGCCCCTCATCATGACGGTCGCCATGACCGCTCTCGAGTTTCTCGTTGCCTTCCTGCAGGCCTACGTCTTTGCGGTACTGACTTGCATGTACCTGAACGACGCCGTGCATGGCGGTCACTGAGAATAAAGTCGCTGGCCCCGGCCACCCGGGCGTCAAAAACAGCCGCAACAACCCATTCGAAGGAGTATCCATATGGAAGCGGAAGCAGCAAAGTACATCGGCGCGGGTCTCGCATGCCTCGGCATGGCTGGTACGTCCCTCGCTCTCGGCCGTATCTTCGGTGACTACCTGACCGGCGCACTGCGCAACCCGTCGGCTGCTGACAGCCAGTTCGGCCGTCTGGTATTCGGCTTCGCCGTTACGGAAGCTCTGGGCATCTTCTCGCTGCTCATCGCTCTCCTTCTCCTGTTCGCCGTCTAATAACGGCTGGAGTTTGGGATCACGGCGCGCCGACAAGGCAGCCGTGATCTCGCGCATTTGAGCATACACCTGGAGGTGAGCATGTTTGTGACCCCCGCCTATGCCGAGGAAAAGCCGGCAGAAGGCCAGCTTCACACGGAAACCGGCGTTGCCCACGACGCGGGCCACGGCGGCGGCGTGTTCCCGCCGTTCGATTTCTCGACCTATCCGTCGCAGCTTCTGTGGCTGGTGATCACGTTCGGCGTGTTCTACATGCTCATGCAGAAGGTCATCGTTCCGCGCGTCGGCGGCATTCTTGAGAACCGCCACGACCGCATTGCTCAGGATCTCGACGAGGCTGCTCGTCTGAAGTCTGAAGCCGATGCTGCCATCGAAACCTACGAGCGCGAGTTGACGGCTGCCAAGGCGAAAGCCGGCCAGATCGCTTCTGCTGCTCGTGATGCATCCAAGGCCAAGGCCGATGCGGAGCGTGCTGCCATCGAGACGGAACTGTCCGCCAAGATCGCTGCTGCCGAAAGCCGCATTGCCGATATCAAGGCGCGTGCATTCGCTGAAGTCGACACGATCGCCATCGACACCGTCGGTACGATCGTCGAAGAACTGATCGGCACCAAGTCGACCGCAGCCGACATCAAGGCCGCCGTCTCCGGCGTTGCCAAGCAGGGAGCGTAAGCATCATGGACGCTTCATTTTTTGCACTTGTTGCCCTCGTTCTGTTCTTCGTCCTGCTCGCCTACCTGAAGGTACCGGGCATGATGGCGAAGGCTCTCGACGAGCGCGCCGACAAGATCCGTGACGAACTGGCCGAAGCCAAGCGCCTGCGCGAAGAGGCACAGCATCTGCTGGCCGAATACCAGCGCAAGCGCAAGGAAGCCGAAGCCGAGGCCGCGGCGATTGTCGCTGCTGCCGAACGCGAGGCCGCTGCCCTGACCGCAGAAGCCAAGCAGAAGACCGAGGAGTTTGTGGCGCGCCGCAACGCTCTGTCCGAGCAGAAGATCAAGCAGGCCGAGACCGAAGCCGTGAACGCCGTTCGCGCTGCGGCTGTCGACCTCGCCATTGCTGCGGCTGAAAAAGTGCTGGCGAAGAAGGCCGACGAGGCTGTTCAGCAGACACTGTTCAAGGCCTCTGTTGCTGAGGTAAAGTCGCGGCTGAACTGAGTTCGGCACGATCGCCCATGAGGCCGTCTGATTTCTGACGCCCCGATCGGTCCGCCGGTCGGGGCGTTTGTTTTTGGGGGAGATGGCATGGCCGCAAAGTTAAAGTCGATCTCTCTCGTCGTGGTGGCGCTCATAACGCTTGTGCCGGCTGGGCCCGTGGTCAGCGAGGAAAGGCTCGAATGGATTGGCTGGAGCGGCGAGGGGGCCGCGTCGCTCGTCTATGGCATCGCCAACAGCGACCATGTGATCTTGTCCCTTGCCTGCCAACAGGGCGGAGGGCCTGTCACGCTGGTCTATCCGCATGAGCCGAAGGGGGCAGAGGACGGCGCGCTCTACAGCCTTAATCTGCGCACCGGTGACCGCGATCTGACAATCAGCACGAAGGGCGTCCGGCTTGAGATGGATGATCTCTTCATCCTTGAAGGTGAACTGCAAAGGAAGGCCGATCTGCCGGGCCTTCTGAATGGCGGCGAGACACTGACCGTCGTGGTCGGGCAGGAGGTGACGGAATTGCCGCTGGCAGGTGCCTCTGTCGCTGGCGCCGCCTTCTTGGAGGTCTGCGGTCGCTGAGCCTGCACCTGCAAGCGACTTGATTGCGGTGCCGGGGCGGCCTCTCAGTCGCGCTTGAGGGGTCGGAAGCTCATTCGGTGCAGCGGGCAGGGGCCATGGGTGACAATGGCGCTGCGATGGCGATCCGTCCCATAACCTGCATGCACTTCGAAACCATAATCCGGATAGACGAGGCTGGCGCGCGTCATCATCCGGTCGCGCATCACCTTGGCGATGATCGACGCTGCCGCGATTGACACGGAGCGGGCATCCCCCTTGACGACGGCTTCGCCGCTGCAGGTGAGCCCCATCGGCACATCGCGGCCATCGGTGAGCACGTGGCGGGCTTCCAGGTCGAGACCGGCGACAGCCCTTCGCATGGCATCGAGGCTTGCCTTGCGGATATCGATGAGATCGATGCGCTTCGGCGAGGAGGAGGCAATCGAGACCACAGCGCATTCCAGGATCTGCTGGTACAGCGCTTCCCGCTGCACAGCCGAGAGCTTCTTGGAATCGTTCAGCCCATCGGGAATGCGCTTTGGATCGAGGATAACCGCTGCGGCGACCACAGGCCCCGCCAGAGGCCCGCGCCCGGCCTCGTCGGTCCCGGCGACCGGCCACAGGCCCTTTCGTTTCGCACGGCTCTCCAGCGAGAAATCCGGGACGAGGGGAAGGTCGGGAAAGAGGCCAGGAGAATCGGGTGGCGTGCGTCGTTTCATGCGGCAGAAATCGCACGCGCACCCGACCTCCTGCAAGTCCCCGGTCCCGATCGCCGATCATGGCAACAGGGGCGGCTTACCAGGGACAACATCCGGTGCGAGGCGGCGGACAACAGCACCGGAATTACGAAATCAAAACCCTCTCAGAGCAGCGACAGCTGCACTCCGTCGCTGTTGGGCGAGATGAACAGATCTTCCCGCAGATGCAGACTGCGCCGCATCAGACCGAGGCGCTTGGTCGCCATCTCGAAGCGGCGGCTGATCTGCCAGGCATAGGGACCGGCCCCCTTCATCCGCTTGCCGAACTCGGCATCGTAATCTTTGCCGTCGCGCATCGAACGCACCAGCGACATCACGTGCCGATAGCGATCCGGATAGTTCTGCAAAAGCCAGTCGCGAAACAGCGGGCTCACTTCCAGCGGCAGGCGTAGAAGAACGTAACTCGCCTCCGACGCACCGGCGGCCTTGCCGCTGTCGAGAATGCGTTCGATCTCGTGGTCGTTGAGAGCCGGGATCACAGGTGCCATCATCACCGCCACGGGAATGCCGGCTTCAGACAGCGCCTTGATCGCCTCCAGCCGCTTTGCCGGCGTAGAGGCCCGTGGCTCCATGCTGCGCGCCAGCTTTCGATCGAGCGTCGTCACGGATATGCCGACCTTGGCCAGGCCGCGCTCGGCCATCGACTGCAGGATATCGATGTCGCGCAGGATCAGCGCCGACTTGGTCACGATCACGACGGGATGGTTCGCCTTGTCCAGGATCTCCAGGATCTGCCGCATGATGCGCCATTCCCGCTCGATCGGCTGATAGGGATCGGTATTGGTGCCAATCGCGATCGGCTTCACCTTGTAGCCCGGCTTCGAAAGCTCCCGCTCCAGAAGGCGCGGGGCATCCGGCTTGGCAAACAGCTTGGCTTCAAAGTCGAGACCGGCAGACAGGCCCATATAGCTGTGGGTCGGCCGGGCAAAGCAGTAGATGCAGCCGTGTTCGCAGCCCCGGTAAGGATTGATCGAGCGGTCGAAGGGAATGTCGGGCGAATCGTTGCGGGTGATGACCGTGCGTGGCTTTTCGACCTGCACCTCGGTTTTGAAGGGCGGCATGTCCTCAAGCGTCTGCCAGCCGTCATCGACGGCAATGCGCTCCAGTGTCTCAAACCGGCCGGCCGGGTTGATCCCGGCCGCGCGCCCGCGCCGCCGATCGATCTCGATCCGCATGCCCGAAGCGCTCATCAGGGCATCGGCAATATCCGCCGTATTGCCGGGCTGAAAGGCAGCCTGGCTCACAAGAGACAGCTCGTTCATGTTTGCTCCTCGCAGGCTTTCCGCCCCGCTTGATGACTTTATTCCTAACGCCAAAATGAGAACAATGCAAGAACAAACTTCAAGAAACTGTTTGTGGCAAAACTTTGTGCAATGCGATAGAGATAGGCAATGCTGACAGTCATCATGGAATGCCACGACCAGGAACCCGAGCTCGCACAGACCCTGTCCGTGCTGGTTGCCGGTGCTGTTGAAGGCCTTGTCAGCGATGTCATCGTCCTCGATCATGGCTCGACGGATGGCTCGTCCTTCGTGGCAGATGCCGCCGGTTGCCGCTTTTATCAGCAGTGGGACATGAAGGATCTGCTGTCGACGGCGCGGGGCGAATGGCTTCTCCTGATCGAACCGGGCGCCCGACTCGGCCAGGGCTGGATCGACGAGGTCGCGGAATATGTGGCGCTCAACAAGGCGCCGGCCCGCTTCTCCGAATCGCGGCTTTACCGGCTGCCCTTCTACCGCCGGCTGACACGCAGCACACCGCTGCTTGAGAATGGCTTGCTGATCCCCAAGCGCCAGGCACTGGGTCTGGCGGGCGAGGGCAGGGAGCTGCTTCAGCTCGCACGAGGCCACAAGCCGCGCCGGCTGGCATCCGAGATCATCCCCTCCTGGGTCGCCCGCGAGGCGCGCCGCTGATCAGCCCTGGCTGCGTTTCAGGTGCTCGTCGAGCCTTGGCATGATTTCCACGAAATTGCAGGGCATGTGCCGATAGTCGAGCTGCAGCTTGATGATGCCGTCCCAGGCATCCTTGCAGGCGCCGGGCGAGCCCGGCAGCACGAAGATGAAGGTGGCGTTGGCAACGCCCCCCGTCGCGCGGGACTGGATCGTCGATGTGCCGATCTTGTCGTAGGAAATGCGGTGGAAGACCTCCGAGAAACCGTCCATGCGCTTTTCGAACAGCGGCTCCAGCGCCTCGGGTGTGACATCCCGCCCCGTAAAGCCTGTGCCCCCGGTTGTGATCACGACATCGATCTCCGGCGTCTTCGTCCAGGCCTCGACCTGTTCCCGGATCGCCGCCTTGTCGTCCTTGACGATGGCGCGCTGCGCCAGCCGGTGACCTGCCTCGGCAATACGGGCGACCAGCGTGTCCCCGGACTTGTCGTCCGCCAGGCTGCGCGTATCCGATACCGTGAGGACCGCGATACCGACGGCAATGAAGGGACGGCTCTCGTCGATGCGGCTCATCAGCGCTCTCCCGGAACGGTGCGTGTCAAGAGCACATACCAGTTCGGCCGATAGGCGGAAAGCGCAAGCGCTGCCTTCATCGCCGCAGCTTCCGTCTCGTAGAGCCCGAAGCAGGTGGCCCCGGAACCGGACATGCGAACGTAACCGGCAAGGCTCTGGCGAAGCAGGTCGCAGGCCTCGGCGATCTCGGGCACCAGTGTCTCTGCCGGCGGCTGCAGGTCGTTGCGCAGAGCGGTGAGCGACTGCATCCATTGCGACACATTGGTCGCAACCGCGAGCGCACCGATCGGGTCATTGTCGCGCCGCTGAAGGCTGCGGAAGATTTCAGGCGTCGACACCGGTTTCAACGGGTTGACCAGCACCAGCGGCACGGCAGGCATGGCCACCGTCTCGATCGCCTCACCGATGCCGCGCGCGCGCAGCGGTTGGGAGAAAAGGCACATCGGCACATCCGCCCCAAGCTTCAGGGCAATCCGTTGCAAGGTCTCGGGCGGCAATAGCACGTTCCAAAGCTTCAAAAGACCCCGCAGCGTGGCCGCCGCATCGGCAGAGCCGCCGCCGATGCCGGATGCGATCGGCAGGCTCTTGTCGAGGAGAATGGAAACCGGGCCATGCGGCTGGCCATGGTCATGAAGGGCGGCCCGCAACAGGTCGCGCGCCGTCAGAACCAGATTGTCGTCCTCTGAAAGTCCCGAGGCGAACCGACCCACGACACGAAAGCTGTCGCTTTCCGATGCTTCGAAGGTGAGTTCGTCGCCGTCTTCGGCAAAGGTCACGAGACTGTCGAGCAGGTGATAGCCGTCATCGCGCCGGCCCGTCACATGCAAAGCGAGGTTGATCTTGGCCGGAGCCGTCTCGACGATCCGCTCCGGCCGGCGCTCTGCAACAGGGGTCATGCGGATCAGGTCTTCTTGTCGTCTTTCTTGGGCTCTTCGACCGGCGAGGTCTCGACCTTGGCCGCATCCGCCTCGATCGGCGGCAGGCCCTTGTTGATCTTCGCCTGGATCTTCGGAACTTCGACTTCCTCCGGCTCGGAGGCCAGCGCCCGCTTCCACTGATACTTGGCTTCGAGCTTGCGGCCGACGCGCCAATAGGCGTCGCCCAGGTGGTCGTTGATCGTCGCATCGCCGGCGCGCAGTTCGACCGCCCGCTCCAGCTCGACAACCGCCTCTTCGAAACGACCGAGGCGATAATAGGCCCAGCCGAGCGAATCGACGATGTAGCCGTCATCGGGCCGCAGTTCGACGGCCTTCTTGATCATCTCCAGGCCTTCCTGGAGGTTGCGGTTCATGTCGACCCAGGAATAACCGAGATAGTTCAGAACCTGCGGCTGATCGGGATTGAGCTCCAGCGCCTTGTGGAAGTTGGGCTCGGCCTTGTCCCACTTCTTCAGGCGTTCATAGGCAATGCCGCGCTGGAAGAAGACCGACCAGTGATTGCGCGAAGGATTGGGGCCGATGATCTCGACGGCCTTGTCGTAATTCTCCGCCATGGCCCCATAGTCCTTGGCATCGGACAGCACGCTGCCATAGGCGAGATAGCTGCGGATATCCTTGGGATCGGAGGCGATCAGCGCCTGCAGATGCTCGCGCGCTTCCTTCACCTTGCCGGTTTCGGCCAGCGTCAGACCGAGTTGCAGCTCGGAAATCCGCCGCATCGGCGAGGTTTCCGGAACCTGGCGATAGAAGGCGATCGCCTTTTCCGGCTGCTTGGCGTTCTCGGCGATGCCACCGAGCAGGATCAGCGTATCCGCCGCTTCCTTGTCCAGTGCATGCGAGAGCTGAAGATACAGCATCACGGTGTCTTCCGCGCCTTCGCGGTTCAGCGCGCCGCCGATCGAGAACAGCACGCCGGCAGCCCCCTGCGCCGCCGAGGTGACGACCGGCTTCGGCTGGCGGCCGGCCTCGATTTCGTCGCGCAGCGCCTTGAACGGGGCAAAATTGGTGATCAGTTCGTCGCCGGCCGAGAGCGCATCAAGCGCCTTCTGCTTGTTGCCGGCCTCGGCCTCCAGTGTCGCAAGCGCAATGACGGCGCGCGCAAAGGTGTCGGGTGCGGTCGCCCCGCCGTTGCGGTCGGTCACGGTCTCGGTCAGCGCCTTGCGGGCCGCGTCGATATCGCCGGTCATGGCAGCCATGACGCCAACATTGTAGTTCCGGAAGATTCCGTACCAGCTTGGCCCGTCGAGATCCTGGATGAGCGTCAGCGCTTCCTTGCCCTTGCCTTCGCCAACCTTGGTCCAGGCGATCAGCAACTGGTTCATCAGGCGGTCCAGATCGTTCGGACCTTCATATTTGAAATGCCCCAGCGCTTCGGCATAGTCGCCGTCGCGGATCGCCCGGAAGCCCAGGGCAACCGAGGTGACCCGTTCGACCGCCGGATCGTTTTCCAGCACCTTGGCGAGATCCGCGCCCTCGTCGAACTGGCCGTTCATGATCAGCGCGATCATCAGCCGCTGTTGCAGTTCAAGCTCGTTGGGCGTGAATTCCAGCGCCTTCTGATAGAACTTCACCGCGCTCGGATAGTCGCGGTCGGCTTCCGCCGTCCGGGCTGCGAGGAAGGCACCTGCAAAGGAATCGACGCTGCCGATATCGAAACTCTCGGTCTCGGTCGGCTGTGCGGCGGCAGCGGGTGCAAGCGGCGCCTGCGAGACGCTCAAGAGCAGCGCAAGCGCGGTGCCGGCGAGATAGCGAAGGGCAAAGCTTTGCCGCATGAAAGAGCCTTTCAAGAACCGAGAACGAGCGCTGCCCGCCCGCGCGCGGGCGATTAAGCGATGATTCACGCACAGAATGGCTTTTTTGAAGCAGCCTCGCAAGGCAATCGCTTGGATCTGCGTCAATTCACACGCGAGATGCAGAAGTCGATCACGTCGTTGAGTGCGTTCTTCCACGGCGTCTCGGGCAGAGGGGCGAGCGCATCGCGGGCGATCGTGCCGTAATGCTGGGCCCGCTGGATGGTGTCGGACAGTGCGCCATATTTGCCGATCAGGCCGAGTGCCTTTTCGAGCCGGACATCGTCATTCTGCCCGCCTTCGATCGATTCCTTCCAGAACTCCCGCTCGGCAGCCGTGCCACGGCGATAGGACAGGATGACCGGGAGCGTGATCTTGCCCTCGCGGAAATCGTCGCCGACATTCTTGCCTGTTTCGGAAGCCTTGCCGCCGTAGTCCAGAACGTCGTCAACCAGCTGGAAGGCGAGGCCGAGATTCATGCCGTAGGATTTCATCGCGCTGCGCGTCGCCCTGTCGGTACCGGCAACGATGGGGCCGACTTCGGCCGCGGCTGCAAAGAGTGCCGCCGTCTTGGCGCGGATGACGGCGAGATAGTCGTCTTCCGTCGTCTCCATGTTCTTGGCAATCGACAGCTGCAGCACTTCGCCCTCGGCGATCACGCAGGCGGCCGTCGAGAGGACGTCGAGCGCGTCGAGCGAGCCCACCTCGACCATCATGCGAAAGGCCTGGCCAAGCAGGAAGTCGCCGACGAGCACGCTCGCCTGGTTGCCCCAGATGGTGCGCGCGGTGGACTTGCCACGGCGCAGATCGCTTTCGTCAACCACGTCGTCATGCAGCAGGGTTGCCGTGTGCATGAACTCGACTGACGTCGCGAGCTTGATGTGATGGTCGCCCTCATAGCCGAACATGGCTGCCGTCGCGAGCGTCAGCATGGGCCGAAGCCGCTTGCCGCCGGACGAGATCAGGTGATTGGCGACTTCCGGGATCATCTGCACATCGGAGCCTGCCTTCGACAGGATCAGCTGATTGACGCGTTCCATGCCGCTTTTGGTCAGGTCCACCAGAGGCTTGACGGATGCCTGTTTGTTTTTGCTTTCCTCAAGCGGTATGACTACGCCCAACGCACCGGACTCCTGTTCAGTTTGGTGTCAGACAATAAAAAGCCGGAAAGGCCACGGCAAGGGGCGAATTGCCTCGGTCAGGGCTGGAAAGCCGGTTTAGCTGTTAACAGTGAGTTCTGAAATCCATGCATGAGATCATTCGCAGCAATGACGTCGTCCTGCTCTCCTTTGCCGAAAGCCTGATGCGCGACGCCGGCATTGCCGTGATGATCGCCGATCAGTCGATGAGTATACTCGAAGGCTCGCTCGGCATGCTGCAGCGTCGCTTGCTGGTCGATTCCGACTGTGTCGACGAGGCCCGCCGC
>JARXAK010000220.1 GCA_029865885.1 Rhizobium sp.
AGCCAGGGTCGCGAGCATCTGAAGCTCCCGGTTTCGGCTGGCCATAGTTGACGAAGGGGCGTTCGTCATCGGTGATGACGGTGACTTCGCGGCCGTCATCGTCGTCATGCAGATCGCGGCCGGCGAGCACGAAGTGACGCAAAGCGCCGCCAAAGGCGGTCTTCAGGTTCTCTTCGGTGAAGGTGTCTTCGGTCTTGCCGGAGGCAATCACGGTTCCCTTAACGAGGATCGTCCGGTCACAGAAATCCGGCACGCTGCCGAGATTGTGGGTCGAGACCAGCATGACACGGCCTTCGGCGCGCAGGTCCTTCATCAACCCGATGATCTGTTCTTCGGTGGTGACGTCGACGCCGGTGAAGGGTTCGTCGAGCAGGATCACCTGCCCCTCCTGGGCGAGTGCGCGGGCGAGGAAGACGCGCTTGCGCTGGCCGCCGGAGAGCTCGCCGATCTGGCGCTTGCGGTAGTCGCCCATGCCGACGCGGGACAGCGCCTCATCGACGAGCGCATGATCGCGCTTGGAGGGGATGCGCAGGAAATTCATGTGGCCATAGCGGCCCATCATCACGACGTCTTCGACGAGAACGGGGAAGTTCCAGTCCACCTCCTCGGCCTGGGGCACGTAAGCGACGAGGTTCTTGCGAAGAGCTTCGCGGACGCTCATGCCGAGCACGCGGATTTCGCCTGATGCGACGGGCACGAAGCCCATGATCGCCTTGAACAGGGTCGACTTGCCGGCGCCGTTGACGCCGACAAGGGCGGTGATGGTTCCGGGCGGGATTGCAAAGCTCGCATGGCGCAAGGCCGTGTGGCCGTTGCGATAGGTGACCGTCACATCGTCTGCGGCGATCCCTTCGCGATTGCGTCTTGCGCCCGATCCCATGATCATCCGGCAAATCCCTTCACGATAGTCGAGACCGTCACCTTCAGGAGATCCAGATAAGTCGGGACCGGGCCATCGGGTTCACTGAGGGAATCCACATAAAGGACGCCCCCATAGCGCGCCCCGGTTTCGGCTGCGACCTGTTTGGCCGGCTTGTCGGAGACGGTGCTTTCCGAGAAGACGACGGGAATCTTGTTTTCGATCACCTGGTCGACCACGGCCTTCACCTGCTGTGGCGTGCCCTGGCTGTCGGCATTGATCGGCCAGAGATAGAGTTCCTTCATGCCGAGATCGCGGGCGAGTTAGGAGAAGGCGCCTTCGCTGGTGACGAGGAAACGCTCGTTTTCCGGGATCTTGGCGATCTCCGCCTTCATCGGATCGATTTCGGCGCGGATCTTGTCGGAATAGGTGCGGGCATTGGCCTCATAGATTGCGGCATTGGCCGGATCGATGTCGGTCAGCGCCTTGCGGATGTTCTCGACATAGATGAGCGCATTTTCGGGAGACATCCAGGCATGCGGGTTCGGCTTGCCATCATAGGCGTCTCCGGCGATGCGGATCGGCTCGACACCATCGCTGACGGTGACGGTCGGCACATCGCCGAGATTGGCGAGAAATCTCTCGAACCAGGCTTCCAGGTTCAGGCCGTTGCGCAGCACGAGATCGGCATCCCGGGCCTTCAGGATATCGCGCGGGGTGGGCTGGTAGCCATGGATCTCGGCGCCGGGCTTGGTGATGCTCTCGACGGTTGCGGCATCGCCGGCAACGTTCTTTGCGATATCGGCAATCACGGTGAAGGTGGTGACGACCTTCGGCTTGTCGTCGGCATAGGCTGCACCCGGCAGCATAAGCGCCAGGGCGAAAAGACGGCAGGCAAGCTTTGAGACCATGGTCCATTCCTGTTCTTGCAAGTCATTCTCATTAAAACCTATCGCGCTTCGCGCTGATGTCAACGCTTTTGCAAATCATTTGCAAAAAGCTTTCCGTGATCTGTGCCGGAACTGGAAAGCCGGGGTTAAAGGTTCCGCAAGGAGAGGGGCGTATGCTCACGTCCAGTATTGCGTAAACAGTCGGGACGGTGTCATGGCGGAGTTCCAAGCGTGAAGGTGCCCAAGATCCACCTTTCACGAAAGCTCATGCTGATTTTGGGCGGGGTTCTCGTCACCCTTGGCGGCACGGGTGCCGCTGCCGTCTATATCGGCGCGGACAAGCTGCTTGGCCCCTCCTATGCCGAGCTGAACGGTCTCGAATGCACCGAAGTGAAGACGGTCGAAATCCGGAAGAAGGACCGCTTCTGGGTGCGCAAGTTCATCACCACCAATGAACCCGGCGACGGTCTGACGCGCGTCAAGACGGCGCTGCGCGTGGCAAAGACCCTGCAGGAAACGAAGAAGGCCGACCTTGTGCAGGTCGTCGTGCTTGACACCAGCGGCCCCAAGGATCGCTCGGGCATGCGTGGACGCGCCGTCGGGGCTGACGTCATCTACGTGCCGGATCCGAGCCATGTGCCCGAGGAAATGTCGGCGCGTGTGCTGACGGCCCGTTATGCCGATGGTCTTGCTGCGCCGAATGGCGAGTTCTTCGGCGAGCGTGTCGACATGCTCGAAGCCGATGTTCAGGCCCTGCTGGCAAAGCTCAACGACCAGACGGACTGCGTCACGCCGGAAGTTGTCGTGCCAGAAGGCGAGGGGCATGGCGAAAAGCCTGCCGGTGACCATGGCAAGAAGGGTGAAGGCCATGGCGAAGCGCCGGCTGACGCGCATGGCGAGAAGCCTGCCGAAGGGCATGGCGAGACAGATGCGAAGGGCGAGGGGCACGGCGAAGCGCCCGCCGGCGAACACGGCGAGGAGTCGCCGGTCGCAGAACATGGCGCCGAAGAGGACAAGGGCTGGATGGCCTCGTTGATGGGCATGGTCGGTCTCGGGGGCGACGAGGCTCCGGCAGACGGCCATGCGGCAGCACCGGCCGATGGTCACGGCGCCGTCGCGGATGGACATGAGGCTCCGGCCGACGACCATGCAGACCCTGCGGCTGTCGCTCATGGCGATGCCGGTCATGACGCTGCCAAGGAACATGCCGCAACCGAGCCGGCCGCAACCGAGCCGGCCGCGCATGGTGAAGAACCGGCTGCAGAGGATGCGCATGCCTCGGCCTCTGCCCATGGGACAGAACCGGTTGCGCATGGCGAAGAAAAACAGGCCGCTGTCGAAGACGTCGCCCATGGCGGGGATGCGGGCGGTCACGGCAGTGCCGACGGTGCGGCTGCCAGCCACGAGGTCGCCGCCGAAGAAGCCCCTGTCGAGGAGGCTCCGGCCTCAGAGGAGGGCTGGTTCTCATCCCTGAAGGGAATGGTCGGCCTCGGTGGCGCCGAAGAGCAAGCGCCCGTCGAGGATGCCGCGGCCAAGGCCGAGCCGGCGCCGACGTCAGACGGTGCGGCGAGTGCGAACCATGGCGCGGCCTGGCTTGAGAAGATGCGGGCGCAGCCGATCGCACCGGAGGGTGCGGGTGCTGCCGCGCCGGCAACGAAGCCGGAAGAGCATGGTGCTGCGACTGAGGCCCATCCACCGGCGGAAGACGCAGCGATCCTGCCGCCGAAGGCCAAGGGCGACGAGCATGCCAAGGCCGATCACTGAGCTGACGCGTCCCTCCTGTTAGGGGCGCTTCATTTTTCCCCAGGCGGGTCGTCATGACCTTCGAATCCTGTAGTCTTGCGCTGGGAGGCCCCACGCAACACGACCGGGAACCGATGGAACGCAAGACCCTTCTTCAGCACGCATCCGATTATGCCACCGGTGGCGGTCTCGCCGCTGATCTCGCAGCGCTTGTCGCGCGTCCCTCGGTCAGCCAGTCGGAGGGGCTGCCGGATGATCTCACCGCCTATCTCAAGGAGGATGTCAGGCCGATGCTGGAGGGCATCGGCTTCGAGTGCCGGCTCTTCGACAATCCGCTGCCGGATGGTGCGCCCTTTCTGGTCGGGTCGCGGATCGAGGAGGCGGGCCTGCCGACCATCCTGATCTACGGGCATGGCGATGTCTGCAACGGCGAGGCATCCCGCTGGCGCGAGGGTTTGCATCCCTTCCGGCTGATCCAGGAGGGTGACCGGCTTTATGGCCGGGGCACCGCCGACAACAAGATCCAGCATCTCATCAACATCAAGGCATTGGAGGCCGTGATCAAGGCTCAGGGGCGCCTCGGCTTCAACGTCAAGATCGTGCTGGAAATGGCCGAGGAGACGGGTTCCTACGGCTTGCGGGAGTTTTTCGAGCAAGAGCGGGCTCTGCTTCAGGCCGATGTGCTGATCGCCTCGGACGGGCCGAGGCTGCAGGTCGAGACGCCGACCATGTTCATGGGCTCGCGCGGGGGATTGAGCTTCGATCTCGTCGTGGATTTGCGGCCGGGGGATCATCACTCCGGCAATTTCGGCGGGCTGCTCGCCGATCCGGTTATCCTGCTTACGCATGCGATTGCGGCAATCGTCGACCGGCGGGGCCAGCTCCTCGTGCCGGAATGGCGGCCGACCAGCCTGACGCCGGACATTCGTGCAGCGCTCAAGGATTTGCCGCCGCGCCGGCATGATGCCGATTGGGGCGAGGCGGATCTGACGCCATCCGAACGGGTCTTCGGCTGGAACTCGCTGGCCGTTCTGGCGATTTCGGCGGGAAACATCGCGGCCCCGCAGAATGCCATTTCCGGATCGGCGCGGGCGACCTGCCAGCTCAGGTTTGTCGTCGGCACCGACATGGACGAGATCCTGCCCGCGCTCAGGCGGCATCTCGATGCGGCAGGTTTCACGATGGTGGAGATCCGGGCCAAGGGCCCGGCCTTCAAGGCAACCCGCTTCCCGCCCGATCATCCCTGGGTGCGGTTTATCGAGCAGTCGATCTCGGCAACGACCGGCAAGGCGCCGCATCTCTTGCCCAATCTCGCGGGATCGCTGCCGAATGATGTCTTCACCGATGTGCTTGGTATCCCGACGATCTGGATCCCGCATGCCCATGCAGACTGCGGCCAGCATGGGCCAAACGAGCATGCGCTCCTGTCAATTGCGGAGGAGGGCATGCGGATCATGACCGGCCTGTTTCTCGATATTGCGGAAAAGGGAGCGCCGGCTTCGGCTTGAGCCGGATCTTGTGTCCACCAGAAACGAAAAATCCCGGACCTCCTGCGAGATCCGGGATCTGAAACCTGTATCAGCCGTCCTGCTCAGTCTGCCTTGTTGCGGCGGGCCGGGAAGAGGATTACGTCGCGGATCGACGGGGCGTTGGTGAGCAACATGATCAGGCGGTCCACGCCGATGCCGAGACCACCGGCGGGCGGCATGCCCTGGTCGATCGCATCGAGGAACTCGTCGTCGAGCTGCTTGTCCTTTTCGCCGCGCGAATGGGCCTGTTCGAGCTGCTCGACCATTCGCTTGCGCTGCTCTTCCGGGTCGTTGAGTTCGGAAAACGCGTTGCCGACTTCCCAGGCGTTGCAATAGGTCTCGAAACGCTCGACGAGGCGCGGCTCGCCCGGCACTTCCTTGGCAAAGGGCGAGATGTCCTTCGGGAAGTGGGTGACGTGGCTCGGCTGGATCAGCGTGCCCTCGACCTTCTCTTCGAAGATGAAGGCGAGGCATTCGCCCCAGGTCCAGTCCTTCTCGACGGCAAAGCCGGCAGCCTTGGCGGCGGTGCGGGCTTCCTCGTCAGTCTTCATCGAAAGGAAGTCGATGCCGGTTGCTTCCTTGACGGCATCAGGCATGGGCACGCGCTTGAACGGGCCCTTGAAGGACAGCTGCTTGTCGCCGAAGGTGACGTCTGTCGTGCCATGGATGCCGACCGCGAGCGTTTCGAACATGCGCTCGACAAGGCCCATCATGTCCTCGTAATCGGCATAGGCCCAGTAGCATTCCATCATGGTGAATTCGGGATTGTGGCGGGTCGACACACCTTCGTTGCGGAAGTTGCGGTTGACCTCGAACACCTTGTCGGCAAGGCCCGATACCAGCGTGCGCTTGAGGAACAGTTCCGGCGCGATGCGCAGATACATGTCCATCTTCAGCGTGTTGTGGAAGGTCTTGAACGGGTCTGCGTTTGCCCCGCCATAGACCGTCTGCAGCATCGGCGTCTCGACTTCGAGGAAACCTTCGCCTTCGAGGAAGCGGCGGATGCCCGATACGATCTTCGAGCGCTGCTGGAAGCGGAGCTTCGACTCTTCGTTCGTCAGGATGTCGAGGTGGCGCTTGCGATAGCGCAGCTCGATGTCGGCAAGACCGTGATACTTCTCCGGCATGGGGAGAAGCGTCTTGGTCAGCATGGTGATTTCATGGGCGTTGATCGTCAGCTCGCCGCGCTTCGTACGACGCACCTGGCCCTTGATGCCGATGATGTCGCCAAGGTCGATCATCGGCAGAAGCGCGCGGGCCTCTTCCGGGGTCGTGTCCTTGTGGGAGAAGATCTGGATCTTGCCCGAGGCGTCATGGATATCCATGAACATGCCGGAATTGCGGGAGGAATAGACGCGACCGGCGACCGTAATGATGTCGTCAGACGTTTCGTCCAGCTCCAGGCCCGCATATTTCTCGGCGAATTCCGCATTGGTCATCGTGCGGTGAAAATGCGCCGGATAGACGTCGCCGACGGTTTCGCGCAGCAGCGCAAGCTTCTGGCGGCGGACTTCTGTCGGGTCGGAGGAGAGGGCGGTTTCGGTCGTCTGTTCGGTCATCGTGTGTCTGCCTCTTGCGGCTTTGTTCGTTTCAGTTCGC
The DNA here is from genome assembly GCA_029865885.1 of Rhizobium sp. Classification (GTDB taxonomy): domain Bacteria; phylum Pseudomonadota; class Alphaproteobacteria; order Rhizobiales; family Rhizobiaceae; genus Allorhizobium. The sequence goes on from JARXAK010000220.1 coordinate 6,621, forward strand.
CGGTGCGGCTGGCTCGGTCAACCCTCCCCCTTGTGGGGAGGGTCGGAGCGAAGCGACGGGGAGGGGAGGCGTCTTGCTCGGGGCAAATACCCCTCCCCAACCCCTCCCCACAAGGGGGAGGGGCTTTCCCTCAGTTCTGCGCACCCGCCATCGCGGTCAGCACCTGGATTGCCACCTTCAACCGCTGGCGCACGACCGAGCGGCCGAGGAGCGCCATCGAGTCAAACAGCGGCAGCGAGCGCTGGCTGCCGGAGACGGCGACGAAGAGGGGCGGGGTGACGACGCGGAGCTTCTTGCCCATGCGTTCGGAGATCGCGCGCAGCTCTTCCTCGATGGTCGCAACGTTCCATTCGAGGATCTTTTCGAGATCCGCCTGGACGGTGGTGACGATTTCCAGCGTTTCGGCTGGGCTGGTCTTCAAGCCGCCGAAGGAGGCGGGCGAAAGGCCAACGTCGTTGGCGAGCAGGAAGCCGGCCAGCGGCGGGACTTCGCCGAGCTTGGTGACGCGGCTCTGGGCAAGCTTCAGGCCTTCGACCAGACGATCGTTCTCCATCGACCAGTCGAGCACGCGGGCAACAAAGTCTTCCGGGGTCAGCTTCTCGCGCAGCCAGCGGCCGTTCAGCCAGTCGAGCTTCTGGATGTCGAAGATCGCGCCGGCCTTGGACAGGTTGTCGGGGTCGAACTTCGCGATCAGCTCTTCCATCGACAGCAGCTCTTCGCCTTCGGCGATCTGGATGAAGAACAGGCCGAGGAAGTTCATCAGGGCTTCCGGCAGGTAGCCGAGAGCGGAGTAGTAGGAGATCGAGGTCGGGTTCTTGCGCTTCGACAGCTTCGACTTGTCGTGATTGCGCATCAGCGACAGGTGCATGAAAACAGGCGGCTCAAGGCCGAGATGGCGGTAGATCAGGATGTGCTTCGGCACCGATGCCAGCCACTCTTCGCCGCGGGCGACGTGGGTGATCTTCATAATGTGGTCGTCGACGACGTTGGCCATATGGTAGGTCGGCATGCCGTCGCCCTTGAGCAACACCTGCATGTCGACGCTTTCCCACGGGATCGACACGTCGCCATAGACGCCGTCGTGGAAATCGCAGGAGCCTTCGCTCGGCACTTTCAGGCGTATGACATGTGGCTCGCCGGCGGCAACGCGGGCAGTCACTTCTTCGGCCTTCAGATGCAGGCAGTGGCCGTCATAACCCGGCGGCTTGCCGGCGGCGCGCTGCGCCTCGCGCATGGCGTCCAGCCGTTCCGGTGTACAGAAGCAATGGAAGGCGCCACCATTGTCGAGCATCTTGTCGACGTAAGGGCGATAGAGATCCTTGCGCTCAGACTGGCGGTAGGGGCCGTAGGGGCCGCCGACATCGGGGCCTTCCGACCAGGTGAGGCCGGTCCATTTCAGGGCGTCCAGCACCTTCTGCTCGAATTCGGCGGTCGAGCGGGTCGCGTCGGTGTCCTCGATGCGCAGGATGAACTCGCCGTCGAATTTCTTCGCGAAGAGATAGTTGAACAGCGCGATATAGGCGGTGCCGACATGCGGCTCGCCGGTCGGGGAAGGTGCGATGCGGACGCGGACGCCGGACTTGGTCATGGATAAAGCTCGTGGTGCGTGCGGGTGACCTGGCGCCTGGCGCCGGATCGACAAGATTGTGAGACTGCCTGTGAGGGCTCAGCGGACGGGGCGGAGGCTTGACATGTGCCGCCTGTTCCACCGGGTGGCCTTAGGCCATATTCACGGCCTTGCGTCAAGAAAAACCACGGAAACCGGCCATTCGGAGGCCGTTGGGTGAAATCCGGAAATTTTTCTGAAGCCACCGGAACCTGGCGCTTGATCCTGCGTTTTGTTCAAAGAGCGCAGGCCATGCCAAGCGGACGCGACGGACCAAGGGGAACTGGCAGGTTTTGCCGGTTTCTTTCCGTGGCCAACGCAATGGCAGACGGGCCCCTTAACCGTCAGGCCTGTGCTTTCCCCCAAGTCCCCGCCAAAGGAAAACCTGCATCCGCCGATGCAGGTTTTTCTGTGTGTGCTTCAGGCACCGCGGATGGGTCAGGCGACCGGCCAGACCAGCAGCAAGGCCGGTACGGAAACCAGAACAATCAGGATCGACAGGGGCAGGCCAAGCCTTGGATAGTCGGAGAAGCGATAGCCGCCCGGACCCATGACCAGCGTGTTGCACTGGTGGCCGATCGGGGTGAGGAAATCGCAGCCGGCACCGATCGCGACCGCCATCAGGAAGGCTTCCGGCTTGTAGCCGAGGCCGGTGGCAAAGCTCGCGGCAATCGGGGCCATGACGAGCACGGTCGCGGCATTGTTGAGGAAAGGGGTCACGGCCATGGCCGTGAGCAGGATCATGGCCACGGCGCCCCAGGCCGGCATGCCGCCGGCCGCAGCATTCAGCCAGCCGGCGATCACGTCGCTGCCGCCGGAGGTGCGCAGCGTGTCGGCAACGGGAATGAGGGCCGCAAGCATGACCAGGATCGGGCCGTCGACGGCGCGGTAAACCTCGCTGACCGGCAGCACCCCGAAGGCCACCATCGCAAGGGCTGCGGCGAAGAAGGCGATGGCGACCGGTGCCAGTCCAAGGGCCGTCGCACCCATGGCGATGACGAGGATCGCGAGCGGGATGAAGATGTTGCGGCTGGTGCCGAGCAGGATCTCGCGCTCGGCGAGCGGCAGACAGCCGAGTTCGGTCAGGATCGCCGGCATCTGCTGGCGCAGGCCTTGCAGAACCACCACGTCACCGGAACGCAGGGTCAGCTGGCCCAGACGCTCGCGGATGCGCTTGCCCTGGCGGCTGACGGCGAGCAGATTGACGCCGTAGGTGTGGACCAGCGAAAGCTCGCTGGTCGTCTGACCGATCAACGGTGAGCCACGCCCGATCACCGCCTCGACGGAGGAGATGTCACCACGCCGCTTGCGGTCGCCATCGGTGTTGCCGGACAGGCTGAGATTTCCCTGGGAGACGATGCGGTCCAGTGCTTCAGACGGTCCTTCAAGGAGAAGCGTATCCTCCTCGTGCAGCAGGACGTCCGGGAAGGGGGACAGACGTGTCTGGCCGCGCAGGATGGCCGAGGCCGTTACCTCGCCGTGGGATGTCTGCAGAAGATGGTGCAGGGTCTTGCCGACGAAGGGCGATTGCCGGGTGATCATCGCTTCCGTCGCGAAACTTGAGGCTTCCAGCGCCTCCTGCAGCGAAGGGTTCTGGTTTTCGCGGCGGGGGACCAGCCAGTAGAAGAAGATCAGGAAGATGATGCCGGCTGCGGCGAGCGTTGCACCGACCGGGGTGAAATCGAACATCGTGAAGGGCTGGCCGGTCAGCTCTTCGCGCAGGCGTGAGACGGCAATGTTCGGCGAGGTGCCGATCTGCGTCATCAGCCCGCCAAGCAGGGCGGAAAAGGCCATGGGCATCAGGAAGACGGATGGCGGCACATTGGAGCGGCGGGCGAACTGGAAGGCGACGGGCATCATGATGGCGAGCGCGCCGATGTTCTTGATGAAGGCAGAGAGGATCGTGACTGTGACGAGAAGCAGAAGCATCTGCCCATGCAGCGACGAGAGCGCGGGAAAGAAACGTTTGATGGCAAGGTCGACGACGCCCGAACGCGCCACGCCGGCGCTGACCACGAGGGCGCTGCCGACGATGATGACGAGATCATCGGAGAAGCCGGAGAATGCCTTGTTGACCGGTACCAGGCCGAACGCCACCGCAGCGACGAGGGCGACACAGGCCACGACGTCGTAGCGGAACTTTTCCCAGAGAAAGGCAGCCATCATCAACGCGATAAGGCTGAAGGCGAGGATTTGCTCGTAGGTCATGGGGCTCCGGCAAAATGCGGATGGTCGATGTCGGCGTAGGCGCTAGCTGCAATTCCGGCAAGGGGTGTTCAGTTCCGACGTTATACGCTCCACCATAAAAAAGGCCCATCTTGCGACAGGCCTTCGTTGATTTTCGGGTTCGCGCCTCAATGGGCAACTGTGGCCTTCGCGTTTCGATCACGCTCGCGCTTGCGGCGGGCGAACATGTTGAGCACCTCGACCAGGGCCGAGAAGGCCATGGCGGCATAGACATAACCTTTCGGCACGTGGAAGCCCATGCCTTCGGCGATCAGCGTCGTGCCGATCATCATCAGGAAGGCCAGCGCCAGCATGACGATGGTCGGGTTTTTCTCGATGAAGTTGGCAAGCGGCGTGGCTGCAACGAGCATGACGGTGACGGCTGCGACCACCGCGACGACCATGATCGGCACATGCGGGGTCATGCCGACGGCGGTGATGATGCTGTCGATCGAGAAGACCAGGTCGAGCAGCAGGATCTGGCCGATGGCGCTGGCAAAGGTGGTCGATGCGGTCGAGGCGATGAAGTCCTCTTGCTTGTCGACCGGGTCCACGGCGTGGTGGATTTCCTTCGTCGCCTTCCAGACGAGGAAGAGACCGCCGGCAATGAGGATCATGTCCTTCCACGAGAAGCCGTGGCCGAAGAGTTCGAAGACGGGTGTGGTCAGCTGGACGATCCAGGCGACGGTGCCGAGCAGGGCGAGGCGCATGACGAGTGCCAGGCCGATGCCGATGCGACGGGCCTTTTCGCGCATCTCGGCCGGCAGCTTGTTGGTCAGGATTGAAATGAAGATCAGGTTGTCGATGCCGAGCACGACTTCCATGACGACCAAGGTCACCAAGGCGACCCAGGCGGCTGGGTCCTGGAGAAGAGCGAGAATATCCTGCATGAAGTACTTCCGTGCTGATCAAACGGATGGGGCATTCAGGACATGAGACATATCGCCGCAAATGGCAAGCGGTGAATTTGTCGCCGGAAAGGGAACAAAAGCCGTTGGGCGATCAGGCGGAAGTCTCGTCTTTACGGGGCGCGTAGAACGTCATGAACATGCGCAGACCGGATTCCACCACCCGTTCAATCTCCTTGTCGTCAGGACGCACGGGGATGTCATTGAACAGTCTCTTCTTGAAGTAGCCGGCCGTCGACATGTCGATGAACTGACGTGCTGCGAGATCGGTGTCTTCGACACTGAGTTCGCCCTTCTCGTGCGCCGCTGCAATGTAGTCCTGCAGCAGCAGCTTGATATTGGTCGGGGACGACGCGAAGAAGCGTTGACAGAGCGTTGGCATGCGATCGAGCACGCCCAACAGGATGCGTATGGTCGGGATCATCTCCGTATCGAGAATGAAATGCGCATGGGCGAGCGCATAGCGTCGCAGGCCTTCCTCTACCGTCTTGCTTTCGGAAAGAATCTGCTGGATGGCCGCATCGAATTCACTTTTTTCGCGCTCGACCAGAGCCCCGAAGAGATCTTCCTTGCTCTGGAAATAGACGTAGATCGTCCCCTTCGACACGCCCGCTTCGCGGGTCACGTCGTTCATGCTGGCCGCGTCGTAGCCGAGCTTCATGAAGACGCGCTTGGCGCCATCCAGAATCTGGCCCCGTTTCACGGGGTCCGCGCCGGCCGCAAAACGTCCTGCGCCCGCGCATATCTGCGCCGTCGTCATTTCCATCTGGTCCTGCTTCATCGTCTGTCTCGGCATGTTGCCTTCGAAAAATTAACTCAATCGGGGTTCGGAGGACACTTCCTCGGGAATTGTCCTTGATATGAAGGAAAAAAGGCTCTATGTCAATCGAACCGAACGGTTCAGTTCGAACGAGTTCAACCAATCCCCGGTCCGTGCCATGTCAACGACGCAAAGATCCACCGCCCTTCGTTCCAATTCCACTCCAGTCGATCGGAATGAGGCCGCGCCCGTGACAGAGACGGATGCAGGGGAAACCCCTCCGGCGCAAGAGCCTGCGCCTGCCAAGACCAAGCGGCGCAGCCCCGTGCTGCCGGTGATCCTTGCTGCGCTGCTCGCAGGCGGCAGCTGGTATGGCTACCAATGGTGGACCGATGGTCGCTTCATGGTGTCGACGGAAGACGCCTATATCGAAGGCGACATCGCGATCATCTCGCCGAAGGTCTCCGGCTATGTCGCCAAGGTCAACGTCGTCAGCAACGAGGTTGTCCATGCGGGCGATCCCCTGGTGACGCTTGACGGCGGCGACTACCAGATCGCCTATGATCAGGCGGTTGCGGGCAAGCAGAGCGCCGAGCTGGCGGTCAGCCGCATCGACGCCCAGATCGTCGGTGGCCAGGCGAGCATCGCCCAGGCGAGAGCGCAGCTTGGCTCGCTGCAGGCGGCCGTGCGTGGCGCCGAAATCACCGAAAACCGGGCCAGCGAGCTTGCTGCCAAGAGCGTTGGCACCGCCGCCGATCTCGACAATGCCAAGGTGGCGCTCGACCAGGCCCGCGCCAATCTTGTGGCTGGCGAGGCTGCCGTCGATTCCGCCGCCGCCAATCTGTCGATCCTTAGGGCGCAGCGCGAAGAGGCCGTGAATGCGGTGAAGGTGCAGGATCAGGTTGTGGCCAAGGCCAGGCGGGACCTGGATTTCACCGTGCTCAAGGCACCCTATGACGGCGTGATCGGCAATCTCTCGGTTCAGGCCGGCGATCTCGTTTCGGCCGGCAAGCGGCTGGCCGCTCTCGTTCCGACCCGCGAGCTCTATATCGAGGCGAATTTCAAGGAAACGCAGATCGCGCATCTGGTTCCCGGCTCCAAGGTTTCGATCCATGTCGATGCCTATGGCGACGATCCGCTCGTGGGCACGGTCACGTCGATCGCGCCTGCGTCGGGCGCCATCTTCTCGATGCTGCCGGCGGAGAATGCCACCGGCAACTTCACCAAGGTCGTGCAGCGCGTGCCTGTCCGCATCGCGCTGCCCGAGGACGCGCTCGCCAGCGGCCATCTGCGCGCCGGCCTCAGCGTCATCGTCGACGTCGACACCCGCACGGCCCCTGATGGCCAGGCGCTTGCCGCGCAGTAAACAACCGGCTGACGTTTTCGAAAGGGCCGTGTCATGGCCGCAGTCACAACACAGGATATCGCACCCTCGGCGCCTGCCGAAGAGCGGATGGATCCCAGGCGCGTCTTCGCTTTCCTGGCGATGGTCTTCGGCATGTTCATGTCGATCCTCGACATCCAGATCGTCTCGGCGTCGCTGGCTGAAATCCAGGCCGGTCTCGGGGCGGGGTCCGACGAGGTCGCCTGGGTGCAGACCTCCTACCTGATCGCCGAGGTCATCATGATCCCGCTGTCGGGTGTGCTGGCGCGGATCGTCTCGACCCGGGTGCTGTTCACCGTCTGCGCCGCCGGCTTCACGCTTGCCAGCGCGCTCTGCGCCACGGCCACCAATATCGAGCAGATGATCGTCTACCGGGCGATCCAGGGTTTCATCGGCGGCGGCATGATCCCGTCGGTGTTTGCGGCCGCCTTCACCATCTTCCCGCCGTCGAAGCGCAGCATCGTCTCGCCGATGGTTGGCCTGGTTGCCACGCTTGCCCCGACGATCGGGCCGACGATTGGCGGCTATATCAGCCATGCCATGTCCTGGCACTGGCTGTTCCTGATCAACGTGATCCCCGGCATGCTGGTGGCCGCCGCCGCCTGGAGCCTGATCGATTTCGACAAGCCCGACCTGAAGCTGTTCAAGAAATTCGACTGGTGGGGGCTCGCGTCCATGGCCGTCTTCCTCGGCACGATGGAGTTCGTGCTGGAGGAGGGCAACAACAAGGACTGGTTCAGCGACCATCACATCGTCATGGGCACGGTTGCCATGGTGATCGGCGGGGCGATCTTCTTCTGGCGCGTGTTCAAGGTCGAACTGCCGGTGGTCGACCTGCGCGCCTTCTCCAACGCCAACTTCGCCTTTGGCTCGCTCTTCTCCTTCATCATGGGGGTCGGCCTCTACGGTCTCACCTATCTCTATCCGCTCTATCTCGGGCGTATCAGAGGTTATGACTCGCTGATGATCGGTGAGACGATGTTTGTCTCCGGTGCCGCCATGTTTCTGACCGCGCCCATTGCCGGGGCTCTGTCGAACAAGCTTGATCCGCGCGCCATGATGATGATCGGCTTTTCGGGCTTCGCGCTCGGGACCTACATGATGACCGGCATCACGGCGGACTGGGACTTCTACGAGTTGCTCGTGCCGCAGATCCTGCGCGGCTGCTCGCTGATGATCTGCATGGTGCCGATCAACAATCTGGCGCTTGGCACGCTGCCGCCGGATCGTATCAAGAATGCCTCTGGCCTGTTCAACCTGACCCGCAACCTCGGCGGTGCCGTGGGGCTCGCCATCATCAATACGATGCTGACGCAGCGGACGGACGACCACTATGCCCGGCTTGCCGAACAGCTCTCCTGGGGCAATCAGGCAGCACTCGACTGGCTCGCCAGCGTGGGGGCGAACTATGACAGCTACGGTCTCGACGGTACGGCTGTCGCGGTGAAGAAGCTCTCGGGCGTGGTCACGCAGCAGGCCTGGCTCCTCTCCTTCATGGACGTCTTCCTGGGGCTGACAGTGCTGTTTGCGGCTCTGGTCTTCCTGGCCATGCTGTTGAAGAAGCCTCAGGGTGCGGCGCCGGCTGGTTCCGGTCATTAAAGTTGTATTCGGATTTACTTGTCTTCCTTTGCGTGCGACTCCTGTTGGGCGTAACCCGGCTTTCAGTCAGGTCCGCCCAGCAAGAGGAACATGCAGATGAGTGATCAAATCGCAGCGCAGGCGCTCGCGGAGTTCGCCGAGCGCTATTCCGGAATTCACGTCGAATCCACGGGAGCCACGCCCGTGAACTATGCAGGCATTCTCTACAACGTCGATGGAAGCAGCGGCGATCCGGATATCGGCGGATATACGTGGAAAGGCCTGTTGCAGGCCTATGGGATCAACGGTCCCTGTTATGTCACCGCGCCCTTGCCGGGAGGGGCGTCGACCCATCCACAATTCAATGTCGGCGGTCATATGACGACAAATGCCGATGGCTCGGTTCAGTTCGGCGGGTATTGCTATCTGATGCCACTGTGTTCGTGGCATAACAGCAAGGCGAGGGATGAAGTGCCCTTCCAACACGCTCTGACCTCCATGCTGCAATTGTCCGGCTACATGCAGGGCGATCTGGCCGCAACCTTCCTTGCGCGCATGCCGGGAGATGCCCCTGTCCGGATCGTCGGGGCGGAAGGCAAGACGCTCACCCTGCAGGCAACGGACTCGACCACGCTGAGCCAGGCCATGGCTGCCGATGTGACCGAAAGCCTGCCGATTATCTTGCCCGAGCATTACCTCGTTTTCCGCCAGGTGCGGGAGCCGGGTCGCATGCGTTACGTGATCGAGGCAGCATCCCTTCCGTGAGGCGCATCCAGGGTGGGCCCGGTTGATCAGGTCCCAAGTTCCAATAGAAAACTGAGGTACGTACATCTTTTTCTGATTTACGTACCTCATCCGCTGGTGTAGGACAGGCGCCGGAGGAGCGAATGAAGCCGACTGTCCATGACATTGCGAGCCGCGCGGGCGTCAGCCTTGCCACCGTCGACCGGGTGTTGAACCGGCGACCGGGGGTCAGTGCGCGCACCCGCGAGAAGGTGGACCAAGCCGTCAGCGCGCTCGGTTTCGTGCGTGATGTCGCGGCGGCAAACCTTGCCAAGGGGCGTGTCTATCCGCTGACCTTCCTCATTCCCTCCAATGACAATTCCTTCATGCGCGGCCTGCGGCTTGGGCTCGGTGAGGCCACCGAGCGCGCCAGCGTCGAGCGGATCGCCATCCGGATCGTCGATGTGCCGGCCTTTGATGCCAAGGCGCTGGCCCAGGCGCTTTATGCGGCGGCTGCCGATCAGCCGGCCGGCATTGCCTTCGTTGCCGTCGATGCGCCTGAGGTCGCCGCAGCTGCCGAGCAGATCATCGCTGCCGGTATTCCGCTGGTGACGCTGGTTTCCGATCTTTCGGGCGTTGCCCATGATCAATATGCCGGGATCGACAACGCGGCTGCCGGGCGCACGGCTGCCAGCCTGCTGGGGCGTTTTTCCGGTCGGAGCCAGGGTAAGGTCGCGGTGCTGGCCGGCTCGATGCTGGTGCGCGATCACCGCGAGCGCTGCGAGGCCTTTGCCGGGGCAATGAGCGCCGATTTCCCGGAGCTTGAGCTTCTTCCGGTGCTGGAGGGGCGCGATGATCCTGTCGTCGTCGAGCGGCTGGTCTCGGCGCTGTTTTCCGGCCGTGACGATATCGTCGCGCTTTACAGCCTGGGTGCGGGCAATCGCGGCCTCGTCCGCGCGCTGGAGCGCCTTGCCGTCGAACGCCGTCCCGTGGTCATCGCCCACGAGCTGACAGAAACGACGCGCGGCGCGCTGCAATCGGGGCTGATCGACGCCGTGCTCAACCAGGATGCCGGCCATGAGGTGCGCAGTGCGATCCGCGTTTTGAAGGCGAAGGCCGATGGGCTGCCAGTTGTCGCTGCCCAGGAGCGCATTCGTATCGACATATTCTTGAAGGACAATCTGCCCTGAGAGGCAGAACAATGGGAGGTTATCCATGTATCTCGGACTGGATCTCGGCACATCGAGCGTGAAGGCCATGCTGATCGACGATCAGCAGCGGGTGATCGGCGTCGGTCATGCTGCTCTCACCGTACAGCGTCCGCATCCCGGCTGGTCGGAACAGGCGCCGGGCGACTGGCTCGTGGCGACCGAAGAGGCGGTGGCGGAGCTTCGGGCGGCACATCCAAAAGAGCTTGCGGCTGTCAGGGGCATCGGTCTTTCCGGCCATATGCACGGCGCGACGCTGATCGATGCCCAAGACCGGGTGCTGCGCCCCTGCATTCTCTGGAACGACACGCGCAGCCATGCGGAGGCAGCTAGCCTCGATGCCGATCCGCGCTTCCGGGCGCTCACCGGCAATATCGTCTTTCCCGGCTTCACCGCGCCGAAGCTTGCCTGGGTGAAGAACAACGAGCCGGAGACCTTCGCGAAGGTCGCCAAGGTGCTCTTGCCGAAGGATTTCCTCCGCCTCTGGCTGACCGGCGAATATCTCTCCGATATGTCGGATTCCGCCGGCACCAGCTGGCTCGATACCGGCAAACGCGCCTGGTCTTCCGCGCTGCTGGAGGCCACGGGCCTGACCATCGAACAGATGCCGGGCCTCGTTGAAGGGACCGATCGCGCCGGCACCTTGCGCGCCGAACTTGCGGAGAAGTGGGGTCTCGGTGCAGACGTCGTCGTGGCCGGTGGTGCTGGCGACAATGCGGCCTCGGCCTGCGGCATGGGTACGGTGGCGGAAGGCCAGGCCTTCGTCTCGCTCGGCACGTCGGGCGTGTTGTTTGCCGCGAACGCGTCCTATCTGCCGAAGCCGGAGAGTGCGGTGCATGCGTTTTGCCATGCGCTGCCCAAGACCTGGCATCAGATGGGTGTGATCCTGTCGGCGACCGATGCGCTCAACTGGCATTCGCATGTGACCGGCAAATCGGCGGGCGAACTCACTGGCGAACTCGGCGATACGCTCAGGGCGCCAACGGGCGTGACATTCCTGCCCTATCTCTCTGGCGAGCGCACACCGCACAATGATGCGAAAATCCGGGGTGCCTTTATCGGCCTCGGCCATGAGAGCGATCGGGCGGTGCTGACCCAGGCGGTGCTGGAGGGCGTCACCTTCGCCATCCGGGACAGTCTCGAAGCCCTGAAGTCGGCCGGGACCTCGATCAGCCGGGTGACTGCGATCGGCGGCGGTTCGCGCTCGCGCTACTGGCTCGCCTCGATTGCGACTGCGCTCGACATGCCGGTCGACATTCCCGCCGACGGCGATTTCGGTGCGGCCTTCGGGGCGGCCCGTCTGGGGTTGATCGCGGCAACCGGGGCGGATCCGCTCTCGGTCTGCACCGCGCCCCAGACGGCGGAGACGGTGGAGCCGGTCAAGGCGCTGAGCTCAGCCTACGAGGCAGCCTACGGCCGCTACCGGGCGCTCTATCCGGCGATCCGCGGGATTTGAACTTCCACCTCCCCCTTGAGGGGGGAGGTCGCTGCGCAAGCAGCGGGTGGGGGTGATCCCCACCATCACCCCACCCCGGACCTT
>JARXAK010000210.1 GCA_029865885.1 Rhizobium sp.
GTTCATGACGAACGGCTCGCGCGCCATCAAGGCGCTCATCATTGCAGTTGCGGTGCTCGCACCTGCCCATGCGGGTCTTTCGGCACCGCAGTCGCTTCGCTCGATGATCACCGGCGGCGTGACCTCCCAGCCGATCGGCCACTACGAATTCTGCAAGGCTCTGCCGGCGGAATGCAGCCTGCGCGCCCGCCCTTCGGTCCCGCCGAAGGTCACTGAGCATGGCTGGGGCGTGATCCGCGACATCAATGCCAGCGTGAACCATGCCATCGTCCCGATGACCGACGCCGAGATTTATGGCCGCGAGGAAGTCTGGGCCTATCCAGTCGATCTCGGCGACTGCGAGGATTTCGTCCTCCTGAAGCGCAAGAAGCTGATGGAAGCGGGCTTTTCCGTCGCCGACCTGCTGGTGACCGTGGTGCGCAAGCCTGACGGCGAAGGACATGCCGTGCTCACCGTGCGCACCCAGTCGGGTGACTTCGTGCTCGACAACCTCAACGACGACGTCAAGCTCTGGACAGAGACGCGCTACGCCTTCCTCAAGCGTCAGTCGAGCACAGACAGCGGCCGTTGGGTCACGATCGAGAACGGCACCTCCGACGTGCTGGTAGGCGCCCTGCAGTAATCGTTTCAGGCGTCGTCACCTGCGCGTCAGCGCGAGGGTTGCGACGACAGCGAGACCCGCCATGCCGGCGAGTGCGGCAAGAGCCGCATTCGTGCCCATTGTTTCGTTCAGCCAGATCACCGAGACCGGCGCAATCGCCGACGCGATGATGCGTGCCGATGCAAGCGTGCCCATGGTCCGGCCGTAGCCGGCCGACCCGAAGTAATGCAGCGGAAGCACGCCGCGGACGATCGAGGTCAGCCCCTGCCCCGCCCCATAGAAGACGGCAAATGCAATGGCAAAGGCCGCGAGTGGCTGAACCAGAGCACCCGCCAGCAGCGCAACTCCGAACGCCATGGTACAGGCCGCAATGATCGCGGTCAGCGGCGGCGAAAAGAGGTTGCGCCTGACGTATTCGATGAGCCGCGCGGTCACCTGACTGGGGCCGATCAGACTGCCGGCGAGCGTTGCCATCGCAGTCGCGTAGCCAAGGTCACGCATCAGGACGAGCAGCGTTGCCCCCACCGCCGACATGACGAAACCTCCGGCGGCAAAGGCCGTTGCCATCAGGATCATCCGACGCCTGCGCTCGCCATCGGGCGCAAGCTCGATCGTTGGCTCCGCCGGCCCGGTGGCCTCCGGTTCGCTGATGCGGGCCCGAGGCAGAGCGAGGTGGATGGGTAGGGCAATCAGCAGGTTCATCGCCGCCAGGACAAGATAGATATCGCGCCAGCTCATCCACGTCAGCAGCCACTGCAGCAGCGGCCAGAAGATGGTCGAGGCGAACCCCGCAATCAGGGTCACCAGCGTGATATGTGCACGCGCCTCCCGGCCATGAGCCTGCGCGAGGGCCGCAAAGCCCGCATCATACTGGACGGCAAGCGCAATGAACTCGGCCGCCAGCGTGATCGCCGCAAACTGCCAGGCATTCTGCATGACCGAAAACAGCGAAAGCGAAAGCGCTGCCGCGACTGAGCCCAGACACAGGATCAGCCGCGCGCCATATCGATCGACAAGCCGACCGAGTACAGGGGCGGCAACGGCGCCTGCCAGCAGACCAAAGGAGAAGACGCCGAAGACAAAGCTCTGCCCCCAGCCGAATTCGCGGGCGATTTCGGGGGCCAGAACAGAGAAGGAGTAATAGAGCGTGCCGTAACCGATGGTCATGGTGACGCCCAGACCGATGGTCGCGGGAGAGGCTTTCATGGATGCGCCATAACGACGGATGATTGCAGGTGTGTGACTGTCATCCTGGCGTAGTCGGTCATCCCAGCCAATCTCAAAATCAGGTGCTTGTCGGGTCAGCCGGGCTCTGCCACCATAACAGGTGAGTGGGGGACATCGTGCAGGCCAGACAGTTCAGACAGCTTCTCGACGAGGCTCGACGCCTCAGCAGGCGGGCGGACGAGGCGGAAGACCTTCTCCAGGACGCGCTTGTCGCTGCTATCACCGCAGGCCGGGAAGACTTTTCCAAGCCGGAGAACCTGCGTTGGCTGCGCGGCGTATTGCGCCATCGCAGTAGCTTCGTGGCGAGATCGGCGGTAAGGCGACGGCAGCGGGAGAGCGTCTTCGTGTTTCGGCAACCGCAGACCAGCGAACCGGCCGAGCCGAATGACCTCGACCGCCATATGCAACGCCTGCCGCCCGGCCTCAGAACCACCTTTCTGCTCGCTCTCAATGGCCAGACGCATGCCGAGATCCGCCATCTGCTGAAGGTGAACGAGGCAGCACTGCGCCAGAGGATCTGCGACATTCGCAAACGCCTGCGTCCCTTCCAATTCGCAGGCCCAGTGCCGGAACGGCTGTGCGGAAACCTCACCTTCGGCTCGATCCGTCAGTCGCTGCGCCCGCTGTTCCGACAAGTAGACGCGACCCTCGCGACCCATGATCCGGACGGTCATCTGATTTCTTTCGGCCGCGACCTCACAAAAATGCGGCCAGCGGCAACATGAACACGTCCGCATTCCAACACGGGAGTTCTCCATGCTGAAATCCAAAAAACTCACCAATATCTGCTATTACGTTGCCGATATCGATCGCACCGCCCGTTTCTATGGCGAGATACTGGGGCTCGACCTTCAGCGCATGCCGAACGAGCCCGGCGAACCCGACTGGCTCATTGCCTCGACGGCCAACGGCATCGATCTGCTGTTCTTTCAAATGGATACGAAGCCCGGCAATTCGCCGATCATCGTCTTCGACCTCGACGACGGCGGCATCGACGACATGGTTGCGGGACTGGCAGAACAGGGTGTCACCATCGTGACACCCGTCAGCCATGCGCCCGGCGGCTGGTCATCTGAATTTGCCGATCCAGACGGACATACACTGTCCATGTATCAGAGCGAGGAAATGCCACGGCAAAGGAAGGCGACGGCCTGAGGCCACGGCAGCTGCCCCTCACATTGCGTCACCCCTGCCCGATCAGCACCCCGGCGGCCAGCACCAGCGAGCCGCCGAGCACCACCTGCATGGCGGCGCGCCAGAAGGGCGTCTCCATGTAGCGGTTCTGAATGAAGGCGATCGCCCAGAGTTCGAAGAAGACGACGATGATCGCGGTGATCGTCGCGGTCCAGAAATGCGGGATGAGATAGGGCAGCGCGTGGCCGAGACCGCCGACCGTGGTCATGATGCCGGAGGCAAGGCCGCGCTTCAGCGGCGAGCCACGGCCAGAAAGCTTGCCGTCATCATGGGCTGCCTCGGTGAAGCCCATCGAGATGCCGGCACCGACCGAGGCCGAGAGACCGATCAGAAAGGTCGACCAGGTATCGCCGGTCGCGAAGGCAGCGGCAAAGATCGGGGCAAGCGTCGAGACCGAGCCGTCCATCAGGCCGGCCAGGCCAGGCTGGATGTAGGTGAGCACGAACTGGCGCTTCTTCGTCTCGTCCTCCGCCGTCACTGCATCTTCGGGCAGGTGCTTTTCGCCAAGCATGGTGGCGATTTCCTCGTGCCCCTGTTCGGCCATGGCGAGATCGCCGAGAAGCTTGCGGGTCGCCGCATCCGAGGTCCGCTGGGCCGCTTCGTGGTAGAAGCGATAGGCGCCCTCTTCCATACGCATGGCCTCGTCGCGGATCTGGTCGAGCGTCAGGTTCTTCCTCAGCCAGTCAGGTTTGCGATCATAGAAGCCCTGCACGTGTTCGCGGCGGATCAGCGGAATGCGTTCGCCAAAGCGGTCACGATGCCGCTCGATCAGCATGTTGCGATGGGTGTGCTCGACCTCCGCCATATCCTCGAAGACCTTGGCCGACTGAGGGAAATCCGAACGCAGCTGATCGGCATAGGCGAGATAGATGCGGGCGTCATCCTCCTCGGAGGAAATGGCGAGCGCCAGGATTTCCTGTTCCGAGAGGCTGTCGAACGGGCGTTTGCCGCCGTTGTGCGAGAGGCTGAACATGACGATTTTTACCCAGATTAGAATTATTCTAAACTTAGGCCTGATTGCGGTTGAGATCAAGATGCGGCATGAACCATTTGCATGGCGGGGTGCATCAGCATTGCGACAGTCAGGAAGCGAGACGACATCATGACCAGCGAGCTATCGGGGCGTGCTGCCCACCGCGCAGAGATCACCGCCCGGGCGGAAGCCGAAATGGCGTCGATGGGTGTCGATGCCGCCTTCATCGACCTGTTGGTCGAGACCTTCTATGGCCATATCCGCAACCATCCGGAACTCGGCCCTGTCTTCGAGGGGCGGCTTGCCGGGCGCTGGCCCGACCATATGGTCAAGATGAAGGCTTTCTGGGGCTCGGTCGCCTTCAAGACCGGGGCCTATGGCGGCAAACCCGTCCAGGCCCATCAGGGCGTCGATGGCATGGCCGAACATCTCTTCCTGCAATGGCTGCAGCTCTTTTCCGACACGCTCACCGAGATCGGCGCTTCGGACGCGGCGCATCGCTGGTTCCTGGCCAGTGCCGAGCGGATCGCGAAAAGCCTCGTGCTGTCGCTCTTCTATAATCCCGCCTTCGACGATCCCCGGATGCGCAGCCCCTCCTAGACCGTTCCTTGCGTGGAACCCGATTGCGGCGACAGAAACGCAGAATTGACCGGCTTTCCGGACATTTTCGCAAGCTTTCGCCCTTGCGCTCACCTGCCTCCCCGACTAGACCCGCCCCGGGAGCTGGAGGACTGCGTATTATCAGAGGCAAGAGATCATGAACCGCCGTCAATTCTTCAAGCAGGCCAGCGTCGCCGGCATCGGTGCCGCCGCGCTCGCAGCCCCCGCCATCGCTCAGGACAATCCCAAGATCACCTGGCGCCTCGCATCGTCCTTCCCGAAGAGCCTCGACATCATTTTCGGGGCTGCGACCGATATCGCCGAAAGCGTATCGAAGGCGACCGACGGCCAGTTCGAGATCCAGGTTTTCGCCGCCGGTGAAATCGTGCCGCCGCTGCAGGTGGCTGATGCCGTGACCGCCGATACGGTCGAGATGGGCCATACCTGCTGCTACTATTATATCGGCAAGGACCCGGCCTTCGCGCTCGGCACAGCCGTGCCCTTCGGCCTCAATGCCCGCATGACCAATGCCTGGTTCACCGCCGGCGGCGGCAACGAGCTGCTCAACGAGTTCTTGGCCAGCCACTCGCTCTATGCGCTTCCGGCCGGCAATACGGGCGCCCAGATGGGCGGCTGGTACCGCAAGGAAATCAAGACGATCGACGACCTCAAGGGGTTGAAGATGCGCATCGCCGGTCTCGCCGGCGAGATCATGGCCAAGGTCGGCGTCACGCCGCAGCAGATCGCCGGCTCGGATGTCTATCCGGCGCTGGAAAAGGGCACGATCGACGCCACCGAATTCGTCGGCCCCTATGACGACCTGAAGCTCGGCTTCTACAAGGTCGCGCCCTATTACTACTATCCCGCCTGGTGGGAAGGCGGCCCGACGGTGCATGCCTTCTTCAACCTCGAAAAATTCAATGCGCTGCCGGAAAACTACAAGCGCATCCTGACCGACGCGTGTGCGGCCGCCAACGCCCGCATGCTCGCCCGCTACGACGCCTCGAATGCCCAGGCACTGCGCGAGCTCGTTGCCGGCGGTGCGCAGCTGCGCGCGTTTTCGTCCGACATCCTCGACACCTGCCACAAGGCTGCGAAAGAGACCTATGCGGACCTCTCGGCGAAGAACGAGTGGTTCAAGAAGCTCTATGACAGCCAGCAGGCCTTCAAGCAGGATGCCTATCTCTGGACGCAGATCGCCGAATACAGCTTCGACACCTATCAGATGATCCAGCAGCGCCAGGGCACGCTCTGACGCTTTCGATCACCGCAAACGACAAGAGGCCCGGGCACAGACCCGGGCCTCTCCGTTTTTTCAGACATCCACCTCAGTGGCAGCAGCCGCTCTTCGTCTCGGCCTTTGGCGCACAGCAATCGGCATCGCGGTTGTCCCGGCTATGGCCGTTCTTGTCGGCGGGCAGATCCATCGCGATATTGGCGTCGAAGAAACCGTTCGGCTTGAGGGTGAAGCCGGCATATTCGACCGGCATGATCGGGAAGTCTTCCGGCTTGCAGACATGCGTGTGGCCGAAGGAATGCCAGAGAACCAGATCGGCATTGTCGATATTGCGGTTCTGGGCGACATATTTCGGCAGGCCGTCGCCGCCGGCATGGACGTTCGGATAATCGCCGGAGGCATATTTCTCCGCCGGGTCGAAGGCCGTCACCCAGATATGCTTCTTGGCAAAGCCGCCGCGCTGGGCAACGGTCGACCCCTCCTGCGCCAGCATCAGCGGGCTCGGCATCACCACCATCTTGTAACCCGGCGCCTTGCCAACGGAATTCTTCACGTTGGGGTTCTGCACCTTCCAGTAGCGCCCGGTCTCGCCATTGGCGACAGCGGGTGAATCCAGCTCGCGCTTCAGCACCTTGGTCTTGGTGTCGAAGACGTTGCCATAGGGATTGTCGTCACCCCAGGGGCGGGGGACGAATTCATGCTCGGTGACGGTGTTGCCGCCGCCATCGACATCCATGTGAAGGCGGGCGTTGAAGAAATGCTGATGGGTCGGGCCGCCGAGATTGTCGTCGACCATGCCGCCCCATGGATAGGTCTCGCCGGGCGCCACGGCCGCCGTCTGGATGATGCCCGTCAGCTTCGCCTCGAGCTGGATCGTGCCGTCCTGATAGAGATACCAGTAGAAGCCGTAGTCGTAATTGCCGACGGTCGCGAAGAAGGAGATGACGAGGCGGCGCGAGCGGCGGACTTCGAAGATGCCGTTGCGGAACTCGTAATGCTTCCAGAGGATGCCGTAATCCTCCTCATGCATGCAAATGGCATTCTTCATCACCATCGGCTGGCCGAAATCATCGGCCGAGGGCACGTCGAAATAGTGGATATGGCCAAGGCAATCGCAGCCGAGTTCCAGACAGTTGGCGAGCCGGCCGAGACCGTATTCGCCGGCATCAAAGGCGCTCTTCCAGAAGTGGTTGGCGGTCGGATCGGCATAGGGCACGACCATTTCCGTCACCGAAGCGCGGAAGACGATCGGGCGGATCTTGCCGCCATCCTTGATGCCGAGTTCATGCAGCACGAGGCCTTCGCGCGGGGTGAAGCCGACGCGGAAGGACCAGTTCTGCCAGTCGACCTTCCAGCCGTCGACGGTGAAGCTCGGCCCCTCCGGCTGAACGATATCGAGCGGCTTCAAACCCTGGCGCGTCTCCGGAAAGGCTTCCTGACCGTAATTGCGCTTCTTCTTCGGGACCGGGATGATCTTCTCGTCATCGACGAGATCGACCACCTGGTTCTTCACCAGATCGACCACAGCGACGACACCCTCGATCGGATGGGCGTAACCGTTGTCGCGCTCATCACCCCGCCAGTAGGAGACGGCGCGGACGATGCGCTGGCCCTTTTCGAACTCCAGCCCGAAATAGCCCGACGAGAAGGGGTCGATCTGGACCAGCGGGATGTCCTCATCGGTGATCCCGCGCTTCTTGACGGCGGCGATCCAGCGCGGGTCGGATTTCACCGTCCCCTCAACTGTTTCGAATTCGCAGAGCATCACGGGCGGCTGGCCATAGGGCAGTTCGTCATGGGCCAGGCGCTTGTGGTCGACGACGGTCTTTGCCGAGAGGTCGACGATGCTTTCATGGATCTCGCCGGTGGTGATGTCGAGCGACAGAATGAAGGCGAGACGCGGCAGCGGCTTGCCGGTCCGGAAGGCGGCGAGATCCGCCTTGGTTGGTTCTTCCAGGCGGATGATGGGGAAGCGGACGGTGTCGGCCTGCGCCTTTTCGTCCTTGAGGATGGCAACGGCTTCGGCGATCTCGGCAAGGCTCAGGGGATCAAGTGGGTGGAGGATGGTGTCAACGACGGCGTCCATAGGGGCGGTCCTTTGGCAGACAGGGTGGGGGTGGCAGTGGCGCCGTTGAGGCGCCACCTGAAGGCATTCAGCTCTGACCGGCGCAAATCTCGGTCTCGACCATGGGCATGCCGTGGATGCAGAAGAAATTGCAGAAGGCATGCGCCTCGGCGGCGAGCAGGATCGTCGCGGCGGTCAGGGCGATCAGCGTTGCCCCTAGCAGGCGGTCGGTCGGTCGAAGGGTATCGAGCGCGATCATTCGAAGGCCTTTCCGAGCGAGGCGTAGAGGTCAGGCTTTGTCTTCTTGATCTGCATGGCGAAGGCAGCACCCACCAGGCCAGTGAGCACGATCAGATAGGGGAAGGATTTCACGATCAGGCTTTCCGAACCCGAGAGCAGCGAGAGATTGGCAATGACCAGTCCCAGCGCGCCGAGCAGGCCGGCAAGGCCGAGTAGCGGCGCGATCATCGTCGTCCAGGGGCCATGCGACGTCTTTTCCTTGCGGAAGAACAGGATGATCGCGATCGAGACCAGCACCTGCACCGCCAGGATGCCGATGACGGCGAGCGCCGACATCCAGGAGAAAACCACCGCATAGGGATCGGCACCGGCGAGGATGAAGAGACCGAGCACGACGGCGGCGGTTGCGGACTGCAGCATGCCGGCGACATAGGGCGAGCCATGCATCGGATGCACCTTGCCGAGCAGCTTGAAGGCGAGACCTTCACGACCGAGCGCGAAGAAATAGCGGTTCAGCGTGTTGTGGAAGGAGAGCACGCAGGCAAACAGGCTGGTGATCAAAAGCACGTTCATCACCTGCGAAGACCAGGGACCCAGAACCTGGTCGGAGGCTGCGAAATAGAAGCTCTCCAGCCCGGCTTCCGCCGTCGCCTGGACGGCAGAGGGACCGTAGAACTGCACGATCGCCCAGGTCGAGAAGGCATAGAAGACGGTGATCAGGAGTACTGCGACATAGGTCGCGCGCGGAATGGTCTTTTCCGGGTTCTCGGCTTCCTCGCCGAAGATCGCGGTCGCCTCGAAACCGATGAAGGAGCCGACGACAAAGACCAAGGCGACGCCGAGGCCGGGCGTGAACACCGTGGACGGTGCAAAGGAGGTGACCCCAAAACCCTCAGGCCCGCCGCCGACAAAGAGAATGCCAATGTCGAGCAAGAGCAGGATCGCGATCTCAGCGATCATGCACACACCGAGGATGGCCCCGGAAAAGGCGATGTTGCGCTGGCCGCAGACATGCACGATCACCAGTGCTGCAAAGGACCAGACCCACCAGGGCAGATCCGCGATCGGTGCCATGGCACCGGCCATGAAGACGCCGAAGAGCCCGTAGACTGCGATCTGTACCGCCGAATAGGTGACCAGTGCCATCAGCGCACCGCCGACGCCGGCCGGCTTGCCGATCCCCTTGGTGATATAGGTGTAGAAGGCGCCGGCCCCGCCGACATGCCGGCTCATGGCGGTGAAGCCCACCGAAAACAGGAGATAGAGAATGCCGGCGAGCACGAAGGCACCCGGCACGCCGGCACCGTTGCCAAAGGCGAAGGCCGCCGGCGAGGCGCCGACCACGGCGGTCAGGGGTGCGGCAGCCGCAACAACAAAAAAGACGATATGGGCGAGGCCGACGGAATTCTTCGCCAGCCGGTCCGTGGGACCATCCGCAGTCGATTGCAATGTCATGGGAACCCCTCTTATGTTTGATTTTCATCAAGAAGGGTAGGCGCGACACCTTGGCCCCGAAATTGCACTTCACGCCAATGAATCGATAAACCGCGCCACGCGACCGTTTCAGGATGGCGAAAATGGCAGTTGCACCGCAAATGAACAGGCAGATGCCCGCAATTGCATCCATTCGAGCCTCTGTGCTTGCCCCGCTTGTCGAGCAGATTGATCGGCGGAGCGGCAAGACCGACCTTTTGCTCGCATCACACGGCATTCTGCGCAGCCAGCTGGAAGACCCCTACGCGATGATCCCGATGGCGCGCTATGTCGCGATCTTCGAGGACGCAGCTGTGATCACCGAGGAACCGTCGCTCGGAGCCCGGCTCGGCACGCTGTTCAAGCCCAGCGACATCGGCCCGATCGGTGTCTTGTTTTCGATCTCGGGGACAATCCGCGCCGGCTTCGGGCGCCTGGCGAAATACGTCAACACCGTCCAGAGCGCGACCAGTTCCGGTGTCTTCGAGGAAGACGGCAATCTCGTCTGGAGCTACCGGCTGGAAGATCCAAGAATGTGGCCACGGCGACAGGACAGCGAATTCTCGCTGGTCGCCTCCTGCCAGCTGGTGCGCTCCTGCTTTGCCAAGAGCTGGAAGCCGCTCGAAGTGCATTTCGAACACCTCGCACCCCGCGACCGCTCCGCGCTGGAGCGGATCTTCCGCTGTCCTCTCAAATTCGGCGAGACCGCCAACCGCATCATCGTTGCCGGCAGCGATGCGAACCGCCTCTACCGCCAGGAAGATCCAGCCCTTTGCGAGGTCCTCGAACGCCATGTCGCCGAACTGGTCGGCAAGACTGTCCTGCCTGAAAGCATCGGCGAGCGGGTGCGGGCACTGATCGGCATCTATCTCGGACACAAGCCGATCACGCTCACCTCGATTGCCGCCGAATTGAGGATTTCGGACCGCACCCTGCAACGTCGCCTCGCCGAAGAGGGGACATCCCTGCGCCACCTAGTGCGCGAAACCCGCGAAGCCATCGCCACCACGCAGTTGGAGGCGCATGTGCAGAAGGCGCGCATCGCGGAAGTCCTGGGTTATGCGGATTCAACCGTCTTGTGGCGCGCACGCCGGGGCTGGCGGGATCGAAACTAGAGTATCCAGCGCGACGGCATTTTCGCCGCAAGTGCTTGAACCGTCGCGCGAGGCACGACGCGCGCATGGCGCACACGGAAACAATGAAACACATCTCCAGCCAGACAATCGCTCAAAAAAAGCCTGGCATGAACGCCGCATGCCAGACTGACCGGTATATCTGCAGCTCCACGCGTGGAGCTTGGAGTTCAAGACGCTGCATTGCGTCGCTTCGCATGCAAATCGCTAGAAGCTCTTCGAGACCACGACCCCCACGGTGATGTCGCTGGCCGCCAATCGGGCATTGTCCTTCAGCTCATTGGCGGCAAGGGTCCGCGCCAGATTTGGATCCTTGATCGAGACCTGCCCATCGGCCCCGATGCTGACCTGGCTCTTCTTCAATGTCAGTTTCGTCTCTTGGCGCTGTTTATCGTCAGTTGGCATGTCCGTTTCTCCCGTTTTCCGAGGGCTGCATGACGCTCACACAGCCTCTCGTACCAAAGCGCGCCCGGTCGCATAGGTGGACACATAGGCCGGATCGACGGCCAACCAGTCTCCATCGGCTGTGAACAGGGCACGCATACGATCCTTGGCCGCCGCCCCCAGGCGAAGTGCCTCGGTCAGAGCCACGGATATGTTCAGATATTTTCCATCTTCCTCGATGAGCAGGCCGAGTTCGAGAAGACGCGCGACGGCTTCGGTCCGCTCCAGGGAGCTGCAAAGCGAGCCGCGCCCGGTAATCTGATCCGTTTCGGCAAAGACGTCCGCGTCAATGCCTTGCAGAACATGGACCTTCGCCGTGTCTCCCCGCAGGTCGAAAACAACAATGCCGGCATCGCTGTCGATGTGGATAAGGGCGCGCGAACCACCGTCTTTGCGCCAAAGCTCCATCTGCGCAAAGGCCTCGCGGGCATAGGTCTCGTCGGCCGTGCCCTCCGGATAGTCGGTGACAAAATAATAGGCCAGGTGCTGCAGTTCAGAGGGATCGACGCCCCGGTATATCTGGGCATAGGCGGGATAGGGTTCGAGCGCCGACAGGCCAAAGCTCTCAGGCGCGCTGTGATAGGGGCTGAAACGGTCAAAACGCAGGGTCGAGACCCCAACCGGAGGCTCAAGATGATTGAGTTTCATCACCAGGGACGGCAGGTCCGCGTACCAGTCCGGTTGCTCGCCGGGAAAACCGGCCAGGGCGTTCCATTTGGCCTCGACGCCGTATTCCACGCACCATTTCAGCGCCTGGATGTTCTGCAAGGCGGACACGCCCTTGCGCATGATCTTCAAGACAGGCGTACTGAGGCTCTCGATGCCTGGCTGGATCGCCGTCAGGCCGGCCGCCCTGTAAAGCGCGATCTGCTCTTTGCGCAGGTTCGACTTGGTTTCATAGAACAGGCTCAGTTCCATCTTCATTTCGGCGAGGTCCGGCAGGAACTTGCGGAAATAGTCATAGGGAATGATGTTGTCCGTCGCGGTGATGTTGCGGGTGTATTGCCCGTATCGTGCCAGGAGATGCTGGATTTCGGCAATCGCACGGCCTCCGTCCTTGCGGCGAAATGCCATGGTCGTTCCGTTCAGCCCGCAGAAGGTGCAGTGGTTCTTCTCGCCCCACCAGCAGCCACGCGAGGACTCGAAGATCAGACGATGACGCTCTGCATATTGGGGGTCGCCAGCCGGCGCATGCAGGAAGAAATCGTCAAAGTCCGGATATGGCAAATCGTCGAGCACGGTCCTCTCGGCTGCTACATAGACCTCTGATCGCGTCAGCATGCCCGTAACCCCGCCAGCCTTGCCCGATTGCACGGCCTCAAGGTAGAGCGGCAGGGCCAGATCTCCCTCACCCGGACAGATCGCATCGATGAACGGGAAGCAGCGCAGCAGCGCATGCCCCATATCCCCCTCGCAATTTGCTCCGCCAAATACGATACGGACGGTTGGAAACCGCATCTTGATCCGCCGCGCCAGAGCCAGAGACGCCAGATTCTGTTGAAAGGTCGAGGTGAAGCCGACCACGTCGAAGTCAGCCCAGTTGCGCGATGCCAGCTCGTCGATCACGGCATTGGCCGCGGCGCGAAGCGTTTCCAGTTGCGGCTCGATCTCGGCAAGCACCGTTTCGGAACCAGACTTGCGATGCGCGTGGTTTTCGCCGTGGAAAACCTGTGCCAGATAGGAGCTGTCGGCCCGCTCATCGGGGCCCGAAAGGGCTTCTGCAAAGATCCACTCCCCCAGAAGATCGACATTCTGCGGCGCGCCACGGGCGATGATGGAATAGAGTTCGGGGCCGATCCGGTCCTCGAAAGTCTGGCTGAAATACATCACCTCGGCGCGATGACCCGCCTTTTCGACGATGGCCTTCAGCAGACTGAGGCCCAGCGACGGCCAGGCCGTAAATCCGAAAGGCATCTGGATAAGCGCCACGTTCAACGGTCGCCCGGCCGTGACCGTTGACGCTTGGACGAGGTCAGATTCTGGAAAAACGGGCAGCACAGATCGATCGCTGGTCGTCATGACCACGCTCCACAGTTCCGGTTCATGTCACGAAAATCGAGAATGCACTCGCTGCTGTCGATGTAAAATTTAAAGTATATTAAATTTTTCTAAATGCAACTATTTCGTGCTCGCCCGACAAACCTGCCGACAGATCCCACCTGTCCTTCGATCAAGGCAGGTCAACCGAAGCCACAGAGACGCCTCAGCCCTCCAGCCCCTTCAGCACATTGGCGACGTTGAGCCCGATTTCCGGCACGCCGTAGCCGCCCTCCATCAGGGTCAGAACCGGCACGCCGCTGGCCGCGATCATCTCGCCCATCCTGATGTAATCTGGGCTCTTCAGCTTGAAGAAGCTGATCGGGTCCTTCTCGAAGGTGTCGACACCGAGGGAGACGATGATCGCCTCTGCGCCATAGGCCTTGATCTTCTTCAGACTGTCTTCCAGCGCGGCCGACCAGATCTCGAAGGGCGTGCCCGAAGGCATCGGGTAGTTGGCGTTCAGGCCTTCACCCTCGCCCTCACCGGTTTCGTCGGCATAACCGAGGAAGAAGGGAAAGGCATCTTCCGGTTCGCCATGCAGCGAGGCGAAGAAGATGTCGCCACGGCGATAGGTGATGTCCTGGGTGCCGTTACCGTGATGGAAGTCGACGTCGAGGATCGCGACCTTCTTCGCGCCATGGTCGATGAGCCGCTGGGCGGCGACGGCGGCGTTGTTGATGAAGCAATAGCCGCCGAAGAGATCGATGCCGGCATGGTGACCGGGCGGGCGGCAGAGCGAGAAGGCGAAGCGGTTGCCCTCGTTCAGCCAGTCGGCACCGGACAAGGCAACATCCATCGAGGCAATCGATGCCTCATAGGTGCCCTTGGAGATCGAGGTCTCAGCCGAATTGCTATAGTAGCCTAAGGCGCCGTCGATGTTCTTCGGCACGCGGCCCGTCTGGCTGCGGCGGCAGGGGAAGGATGTGGCGATCGCCTCGCCCTCGAAGCCATGCGCCTGCCAGCGATCCCAGCAGGTGCGCAGGAATTCGAGATAACCGGCATCATGCACCTTGAGCGCCGTTTCGAGCCCGTGTTCGGCTGGCGCCCGGACATCGGTGAAACCCGCTTCCTTGACGCCCGCCAGCACCCATTCGGCGCGGAACGGCCCCTCGAAGGGCTTGACCAGCAATCCGCCATGCAGCTCGGTCTTGGCGTCGCGCAGCTTGTGCTTTTCAGAATAGAATACGCGCATGGTCTTGTTTTCCCTCTGGTCGTTGACGGGAAAACTAGCCTTGTCCCAGCCTCAGCCACAAGTGCAAAAGGGGCGATTTTCCGGGTCAATCGACCAGAAAAATCGCCCCCGCCCCTCGGCCCCCGCCGATCCGATGTTACTGAGTCAGATTGATCTGCTCGGTCTCGCCGCCGGTGCAGGTGTAGCAGCAGTTTTCGCAATTTTCCGAATTCTCGGGACCGACGCCCCAATAGGTCTGCTTGTCGCCCGAGATCCAGGCGCCATAGCAGATCGTCTCGCCTTCCTGGCAGGACAGCGGAATCTGCTTGGTTTCGCCGTCATCGAGATAGAAGACCTGGTTGTCGCCAGGCCAGATATGGTTGCGGTCCTGGCTGTAAAGCTCGACCTCGACCGCATTGGGATGATCGTTGCGCATCACGAATGTCACATCGGCGGCCAATGCCGGCGCTGCAACAGCAAAGGCGATCCCCACGGCACACCATCTCAGAATTGCATTTGCAACCATTTCGCTCTCCGCTCCCCAGCCGGCTAGAAATCTGCCAGACCATAAGCAGATGCTCACATCGCTGTGAAGAGCGCGGGGTGGACGTTTTTTGGGCTAAATCTCAACAGCTTGGAGGCGAGGCCTTCAGGCCACAGTCTTCCAGAAGATGACCGTGTCACAAGAGCGGCCATCGGGGAAAAGCGCGTAGTTCGGGATGATGCCGGATCGCTGCCAGCCGAGCTTTTCATAGAGGGTCTCGGCCAGTTCTCCCGCCGCAGTATCCAGCACCAGAAGCGTGCGCCCGGCCTTGGCCGAACCCGCCTCCGCCGCCGCCATCAGCGCCTTGGAGAGGCCGAGCCCCCGTGCGTCCCGATGCACCAGCAGCTTCATCAGATCGCCGCGATGCGGCTGGTTGGGTTTCGAGGCGAAACCGACCTGCACGCTTCCGACCAGACGTTCGCCGAGAAAGGCGCCGTAGAGCAGCACCTCACCGCGCCCGACCGCCTCTGCCACACCCTGCCAGAAGGCTTCACCGTCCGCTGACGCAAAGGGGGCCATGAAACCGACGGAAGCGCCGCCCTCGACGCAATCGGCGAGTGTTTCGCAGAGATCGGGCAGAACGGCGAGCGCATCGGCGTGTGAGAGCTTGCGGATATCGGTCTTGGCAGCGGGCATGGGTCTGTTCCTGTGGTCGGGAGAAGTCAGGGGCCGAGAGAGATCACAACGGCATAGCGGGCGGGTCGATCGGTCGGATTGCGGTAGCCGTGCACGTCGCCGACATTCATGAAGAGACAGTCGCCGGCTTCGAGCCTGTGCACCGTGTCACCGACGGTCAGTTCGATTGCACCTTCGAAGACCCAGACATGCTGGGTCTGGCTGCGGCCGGTCGGGCG
>JARXAK010000254.1 GCA_029865885.1 Rhizobium sp.
GTCCCAGACCCCTCAGGCATTGACGGCGCTGACTGCCCTCTACGCCTTCCTGCCGATCCTGCCCAAGCTCGCGGCGATTGCCCTGATGTGGAACTTTTCGCTCGACGAGGCGGCGCATCAGAGGCTGCGCGAGAGCCTGACCTCCTGAGAAACAATCTGGCCGATCTTTGACCGGATCACCGTTCCGTTCGACGCCGATGACCGTTTGTCATCGGGACGTCGTGTGTTTCGGCAAATGTGACACCGTTGAGTTCAAGCGCGATTCTCTGCGGGAAGGGTCACGAATGCGCATTGTCATGATCGGTTCGGGATATGTGGGCCTTGTGTCCGGCGCCTGTCTGGCGGCTCTGGGTCACGACGTCGTCTGCGTCGACAAGAGCCAAGACAAGATTCAGGCCCTGCAGGCGGGCAAGGTTCCGATCTATGAGCCCGGCCTGGAAATGATCATTGCGGAGAATTGTGCTGCCGGTCGCCTGCGCTTTTCCGGCGATCTGGTCGGACCCGTTGCTGCCGCCGATGCGGTCTTCATCGCGGTGGGAACACCCTCCCGCCTCGTGGATGGTCATGCCGACCTCAGCCACGTCTATGCCGCAGCCCGCGAAATCGCGGCAGCTGCCACCGGCTTCACCGTCGTTGTCACCAAGTCCACAGTCCCGGTCGGCACGGGCGACGAGATCGAGCGCATCTTCCGCGAGGAATTCCCGCAGAAGGATCTGACGGTCGTCTCCAATCCCGAATTCCTGAGGGAAGGGGCCGCAATTGCCGATTTCCGGCGCCCGGACCGTATTGTGGTTGGCTCCGATGACGAGCGCTCCACCGACGTCATGCGCAGCGTCTACGAGGCCCTCGATCTCAAGGAGACGCCGCTTTATTTCTGCGAACGCCGCACCGCCGAACTGATCAAATATGCCTCCAACGCCTTTCTCGCGATGAAGATAACCTTCATCAACGAAATGGCGGACCTTTGCGAGGAGATCGGTGCCGATGTCCAGAAGGTGGCCAAGGGCATGGGCATGGATCGCCGCATCGGCGACAAGTTCCTGCAGGCCGGCCCCGGCTTCGGCGGCTCGTGTTTTCCCAAGGATACCCTCGCCCTCGTCAAGACGGCGCAGGACTATGACCGGCCCTTGAAGCTGGTCGAGACGACCGTCGCAATCAACGAGAACCGCAAGCGCGCCATGGGCCGCAAGGTGATCACCGCCTGCGACGGCAGTGTGCTCGGCAAGAAGATCGGCGTGCTCGGTCTGACCTTCAAGCCGAACACCGACGATATGCGCGAGGCGCCCTCGATCGCCATCGTCCGCACCCTGCTTGATGGTGGCGCGGATGTGCATGTCTACGATCCCGCAGGAATGGAGGCGGCAAAATCCGTTCTCGGTGCGGTGAAGTATCGGCGCAATGCCTATGAAGTCGCGGAGGGTGCCGATGCCATCGTCCTGGTGACCGAATGGGATCAGTTCAGGGCGCTGGATCTGCCTCGGCTCAGGCAGGCGATGAAATCTCCCGTGGTCGTCGATTTGCGCAATGTCTTCGATGAAGACGAGATGACCGGACATGGCTTCCAGCTGGTCCCTCTGGGCAAGCGCCCTCGCTCGGCCTATCCGGCGCGGACCCTCTTCCATGCCATTCCGCCGGAACTGGCGTGG
This sequence comes from Rhizobium sp., assembly GCA_029865885.1. Taxonomy (GTDB): domain Bacteria; phylum Pseudomonadota; class Alphaproteobacteria; order Rhizobiales; family Rhizobiaceae; genus Allorhizobium. Next base: position 1,647 of record JARXAK010000254.1, read on the forward strand.
AGCCCCATCCTGTGGAACGACGAACTCCCGACGGCCCAACTGTCCTGATGTCCCGAGTGTCCTGATTTCCGGGAGGCGGAACCAAGGGGCTTGCGCTCCTCGGTGCTTGACTTTCCCAACCGATCGTCGCTGTGCTTGGCTCAAGATAGAGGCGGCGCAAAGGTCGATGGGTGGTATGAACGAGGCGAGCGGCACAGACACCGAGAATGCGAAAGGCGAGGGGCAGCGCGCCCGCGGCTCCGGCACCGAATCGGTCTACAAGGCGCTGCGTCACGAGATACTCACCATGGAGCGGGCGCCCGGCAGTCCGCTGGATGAGACCCGGCTTTCCGAACACTTCGGCATGTCGCGCACGCCGATACGCGAGGCGCTGCTGCGGCTGACGTCGGAGGGGCTGGTCACCAGCCTGCCCAACCGCAACACCATCGTCGCGGTCATCGATTTCTCCAGCCTGCCCACCTATTTCGAAGCGCTCTGTCTGATGTATCGCGTGACGACTCGCGGGGCCGCGCAGCGCTCCGGGGATGCCTGGATGGCCGAGATCATCCGGCACCAGCAAGCCTTTGCCCGCGCCGTGGAAGCGCAGGATGCCTTCGCCATGATCGAGGCCAACAGAGAATTTCATGTCGCGATCGCCGAGCGCGCTGGGAACCCTTATTATTCCGCCTTCTTCGCCCGCCTGCTGGACGAGGGGCGCCGCATCCTGCGCCTCTATTACCAGACCTTCGATGATCGCCTGCCGCGTCGTTATGTCGAGGAGCACGAGAAGATCATCGAGGCGATCCGATCAGGAGACGTGGATGAGGCTGACAGGCTGGCCGTTGCCCATGCCGACCAGATCGTCCGGCAGATCCAGGATTACGTGGCGCGCAACCTCGCCACCGCTGCCGAACTGCCGAATCTCTGACCCGACAGCATGCGTTTCAGCGAAAGCTCACATGCGCCTCTTGTATTTGTCGACAAACTGTATACGGTGAATTCACCTCATCAACAGGAGCTTCCCATGACCACCGGCTGGCACGGCGTTTTCCCCGCCGCAACGACTCAATTCCATGAAGATCTCTCGGTCGACATCGACGCGACCCAGCGCGTCCTCGATGCCCTCGTCAACGACGGCGTCAACGGCCTGATCGTCATGGGCACCTGCGGCGAGAACAATTCGCTTGATCCGGAAGAAAAGCGCACGATCCTGAAGGCCGCCGTCGAGGTGGTGAACGGCCGCGTGCCTGTTGTCACCGGCGTGTCGGAATTCGATACGCGCCGTGCAGCGGCTTACGCCCGTGATGCCGAAAAGATCGGCGCCGACGGCCTGATGGTCCTGCCGGCCATGGTCTATGTGCCGAAGCCGCATGAACTGGTCGCCCATTTCAAGACGGTGGCCGAAGCGACCGGCCTGCCGATCATGCTCTACAACAACCCGCCGGCCTACCGCGTCAATATCGGTTCGGAAGTGCTGGAAGCCCTTGACGGCGTGAAGAACATCAAGGCCGTCAAGGAAAGCGCGCCGGATCCGCGCCGCTTCACCGACCTGATCAATGCCTTCGGTGACCGCTACGATATCTTCGCCGGCCTCGACGATGTGGCGCTCGAAGGCCTGATGCTCGGCGCCAAGGGCTGGGTCTCCGGCCTCACCAGCGCCTTCCCGGTCGAATCGGTCGCTCTCGTCGCCGCCGCCGACCGTGGCGACTGGATGGAAGCCCGCCGTATCTACCGCTGGTTCATGCCACTCCTGCATCTCGATGCCGAACACGACCTCGTCCAGTCGATCAAGCTTTCCGAGCAGATCATGGGCCGGGGTTCCGAGCGCGTCCGCATGCCGCGCATGCCACTTCAGGGCGCTCGTCGCGCCGAGGTCACCGCTATGGTCGAAAAGGCAGCTGCCACCCGCCCGATCGGGCCCAAGTAAATCACGGCAGCCCGTCTGTTGATCGGAGGCCCGCAGCCTTCCTGAACTGCTCCCGAAAGTTGGACGCCCAACCTAGGGAGAAGCTCAGGGGTTGCGGGCTTTCTACGTTCAGCCACCTGAAATCACGCCGCACTGACATTTCGCTCACGCTTGCGTGACTTTTTCAGGGACGATCGGCCCGAAGCGCGGCCATTCTCATTGATTCTTGCTGTCGCTCCTGCGAACTCGAAGCATTCTGAATTCATCGGTGGTTTAAGATATGACAAAGAAGACAAGTGCAACCTGGCGCGCGCGGTTGCGCTACGAGTTCGACAAGAGCATGGCCGGCGGTGCGATCGCCTTGATTGGCTGGCTGGCGCTGATTTCCCTGGTGGTGATCTCGCTTGCGGGCGCCTTCCTCGCCGTGACCGGCATCGCCCCGGAGGGGGGGGAACCGGTCAGCTTCATCGAAGGCACCTGGGAATCCCTGATGCGCACCTTCGACGCGGGCACCATGGGCGGCGACCAGGGCTGGGGCTTCCGCCTCGTGGCGCTGGCAGTAACGCTCGCCGGCATCTTCGTCTTCTCCGCCTTGATCGGTGTCATCAGCTCGGGCCTGGAAAATAAGCTCGACGAATTGCGCAAGGGCCGCTCCCGCGTGCTCGAAAGCGACCACACCATCATCTTGAACTGGTCGGCCTCGATCTTTGACGTGATTTCCGAGCTCGTCATCGCCAATCAGAGCCGACACCGTCCGCGCATCGTCATCATGGCGAACAAGGACAAGGTCGAGATGGAAGAGGAGATCGCCGACAAGGTGGGCGATCTCAAGAACACCAAGATCATCTGCCGCAGCGGCGATCCGACCGACCTCTTCGATCTGTCGATCGTCAACCCGCATACCTCCCGCTCGATCATCGTGCTCTCGCCGGAAGGTGAGGACCCCGATTCGCAGGTGATCAAGTCGGTGCTGGCCCTCGTCAACGATCCCCAGCGCCGCGTCGAACCCTACATGATCGCCGCCGAAATCCGCGATGCGCAGAACACCGAGGTGGCGCGAATCGTCGGCGGCAAGGAGTTGCAGCTGGTCCTGGCGGATGATCTCATCTCGCGCATCGTCGTGCATACCAGCCGCCAGTCCGGTCTCTCGGCTGTTTACACCGAGCTGCTCGATTTCGACGGCTGCGAGATCTACACCCTTCCGCAACCGGCGCTGGAGGGCAAGCCTTTCGGCGCGGCGGTGATGTCCTACGAGGCCAGCACCTTGATCGGGATCTGCGATGCCGAGGGCAAGATCCATCTCAACCCATCGCCGAACCGCATCATCGCGGCGGGCGAGCGGCTGGTGATCATCGCCGAGGACGACGCCTCGATCCAAACCTGGACCGGCGCGCCGCAGATTGGCCAGAGCGCGATCCTGCAGGCGAAGCCGCAGACGCCGACCGCCGAACGCACGCTGATTCTCGGCTGGAACCGCCGTGGTCCGATCATCGCCACCGAGCTTGGCCGCTACGTCGCGCCCGGCTCCGTTCTGACCGTTGCGGCGAATACGCCGGAATTCGAAGCCGACATCGCCGCCCTGGTCCTGCCCAACGACAATATGGGCATGTCGCATGCCGTCATCGACACGAGCAGCAGGGCGGCTCTCGAGGCGCTCGACATCCCCTCCTATGACCATGTTCTCGTTCTCGGCTACAGCGACCACATGTCCATGCAGTCCGCCGACACCCGCACGCTGATCACGCTGCTTCACCTGCGCAAGATCGCCGAGAATGCGGGCCTGCACATCAATGTGGTGAGCGAGATGACGGATGTCCGCAATCGCGAGCTTGCCGAAGTCACGCGCGCCGACGACTTCGTCGTCAGCAACAAGCTGGTCAGCTTGATGCTGGCCCAGGCCTCCGAGAACGAGTTCATGGCGGCGATCTTCGACGAATTGCTGGATGTCGAGGGCTCGGAGATCTACATGCGCCCGATGAGCGACTATGTGGATATCTCGCAGCCGGTGAACTTCTTCACGGTCGCGCTCTCGGCGCTCCGTCGCGGAGAAATCGCCATCGGCCACCGCCGCCAGCGGGCAGGGGACGCGGATGAGCGCAATCTCGGCGGCGTGACGGTCAACCCGAACCGATCGGAACTGCAGGCCTACACCGAGACGGATATGGTGATCGTGCTCGCGCAGGACTGAGTCGTTTTAGACGGCCGACGAATCGCTCGGCTCTATCAGCATCAGAGAACGGACGGGACCGAAGGGTGCCGTCCGTTTTGCATTTTTGGTTGAGGGGAAAACTTCAGGCTCTACGCCGCGCAAGCAAAGAACGAGCGTTGCAGCTCATCAGACAAAATCAAATGTAACTTAAGGGAAAATGGTGGGCGATGAGAGACTCGAACTCCCGACATCCTCGGTGTAAACGAGGCGCTCTACCAACTGAGCTAATCGCCCTAACGCTTGCCAGATCATGTCCGCCGCGTCGGTGGCCGTGATCTATGCGGATCGCGGAAAATCTGCAAGAGCGTTTGTGCAGATTTTTTGTTTTTTTGTCATGCGGCCTTCGAACCCATGTGGAAAAGTCAGCAGAATCCTTGTTTTCCGCCTGCGGCGCGTTGTCGCGAACAGCAGGCCCCCGGTGAGGCCCGGGGAGGCGGTGGGCAAAAAAACGGGTGGTCACGGTTTTGTCTCAGATGCTGCTTGACACCTCCAGATGAACGCCGTAGAGAGCCGCTCATCGAACGGCAAGCCGCTCGACGGGGATCGCCTTGAACCCCGATTTGGAAATGCGCGGGTGTAGCTCAGTTGGTTAGAGTGCCGGCCTGTCACGCCGGAGGTCGCGGGTTCGAGCCCCGTCACTCGCGCCATTCCAAAGCCTTCAGGGCATGCTGCTTAAGGCAGCGAAGACATGGGGCAAACCCCATGAAATGCGCGGGTGTAGCTCAGTCGGTTAGAGTGCCGGCCTGTCACGCCGGAGGTCGCGGGTTCGAGCCCCGTCACTCGCGCCACTTCTTATGTTTAGAAGTCATACTCTCCAAATTCACGTCGACGAACGCATGATCATAGCTGTGTCTTTTTGCGCTGCACGCGCGATTGCGCGAGACAGGCATTTTACCCGCTGGTAAGGTGCTATCCGGTATCGGTGAAAAGGCTTTGGTTGGACTTGCGCTGGGTGGCTGCCTGCGCTAACCACGGCGCGTTGCAACTCTCTTTACGGCTTGTCGCCTCCGCCCTAAATGCCGTCAGGCATGCGAGACAAGCAGGGTGATATGATGACTGATCTGCTCAGTTCTTACCTTCCGATCGCCATCTTCATCGGCATATCCTTGATCATTGGTATAGCGCTCCTCGTGGCGCCGTTTGCCGTTGCCTACAAGGCGCCTGATTCGGAGAAGCTGTCGGCCTATGAGTGCGGCTTCAACGCCTTTGATGATGCGCGCATGAAGTTCGACATCCGCTTCTATCTGGTGTCGATTCTCTTCATCATCTTCGACCTCGAAGTCGCCTTCCTGTTCCCCTGGGCAGTGTCCTTCGGCGAGATCGGCTGGTTCGGCTTCTGGTCGATGATGGTTTTCCTCGGTGTTCTCACCGTCGGCTTTATCTATGAATGGAAGAAGGGGGCGCTCGAATGGGAGTGATCCAGTCCGATACGACGATGATCGCGCCGCAGGCGAAGGGTATCATCGATCCCAACACCGGTAAGCCCATTGGCGCCGATGACCGCTTCTTCGGCGAGATCAACAACGAACTCGCCGACAAGGGTTTCCTGGTCACCTCGACCGACGAGCTGATCAACTGGGCCCGTACCGGTTCGCTGATGTGGATGACCTTCGGTCTGGCCTGCTGCGCCGTCGAGATGATGCAGCTCTCCATGCCGCGTTACGACGCCGAGCGCTTCGGTTTTGCGCCGCGCGCCAGCCCGCGCCAGTCTGACGTGATGATCGTTGCCGGCACGCTGACCAACAAGATGGCGCCCGCTCTCCGCAAGGTCTATGACCAGATGCCGGAGCCGCGTTACGTCATCTCGATGGGCTCCTGCGCCAATGGCGGCGGCTACTATCACTATTCCTATTCCGTCGTGCGCGGCTGCGATCGCGTCGTGCCGGTCGATATCTACGTGCCGGGCTGTCCCCCCACGGCAGAAGCACTGCTGTACGGCGTGATGCTCCTGCAGAAGAAGATCCGGCGCACGGGCACGATCGAGCGGTAAGGCGAAGGGACTGAAAATATGAGTGAAGCCCTCAACGAGCTCGCTTCCTACCTCTCCGAGGTCCGTGGTGCGCTGATCGCGTCGAGCGAAATCCGCTTCGGCGAGCTGACGCTGACTGCCAAGTCGGAAAATCTGCTGCCGCTGCTGACCTTCCTGCGTGACGATGTCCAGTGCGGCTTCGTCAACCTGATCGACATCTGTGGTGTCGACTACCCGAAGCGCGAAGACCGCTTCGATGTGGTCTATCACCTCCTGTCGCCGCGCCAGAACCTGCGTATCCGCATCAAGGTCGCGACCGGCGAGTTCAAGCCGGTTCTGTCGGCCTGCGCGGTGTTTCCCGGTGCAGATTGGTTCGAGCGCGAAGCCTGGGACATGTACGGCATCCTGTTCACCGATCACCCGGATCTGCGCCGCATCCTGACCGACTATGGTTTCGAGGGGCATCCGCTGCGCAAGGACTTCCCCACGACCGGTTTCGTCGAGGTTCGCTACGACGACTCGGCCAAGCGCGTCGTCTACGAGCCCGTCGAGCTGAAGCAGGAATTCCGCAATTTCGACTTCCTCTCGCCCTGGGAAGGCACGGATTACGTGCTGCCCGGCGATGAAAAAGCGGCCAAGTGAGCGGAAGGGCAGAGACCATGACCGAGCATAATGTTCGCAACTTCAACATCAACTTCGGCCCGCAGCATCCGGCCGCGCACGGCGTTCTCCGTCTCGTGCTTGAGCTCGACGGTGAAATCGTCGAGCGCGTCGATCCGCATATCGGCCTCTTGCATCGCGGCACCGAGAAGCTGATCGAGACCAAGACCTATCTGCAGGCGCTGCCCTATTTCGATCGTCTCGACTATGTCGCGCCGATGAACCAGGAGCATGCCTATTCGCTGGCCGTCGAAAAGCTGCTCGACATCCAGATCCCGATTCGCGGCCAGTTGATCCGCGTTCTCTATTCGGAAATCGGCCGTATCCTGTCGCATCTTCTCAACGTCACGACGCAGGCCATGGACGTCGGTGCGCTGACGCCGCCGCTCTGGGGCTTTGAAGAGCGCGAGAAGCTGATGGTCTTCTATGAGCGCGCTTGCGGTGCACGCATGCACGCCGCCTATATCCGTCCCGGCGGCATCCACCAGGATCTGCCGCATCAGCTGGTCGAGGACATCGGCAAGTGGTGCGACCAGTTCCCGGAAAAGCTTGACGACATCGATAGCCTCCTGACCGGCAACCGCATCTTCAAGCAGCGCAACGTCGATATCGGCGTGGTCAGCCTTGACGATTGCTGGGCCTGGGGCTTCTCGGGTGTGATGGTCCGCGGTTCGGGCGCTGCCTGGGACCTGCGCAAGTCGCAGCCCTATGAGTGCTACGCCGATCTCGACTTCGACATCATGGTCGGCAAGAACGGCGATTGCTACGATCGTTACCTCATCCGCATGTTCGAAATGCGCGAGTCGGTAAAGATCATGAAGCAGTGCGTCAATCGCCTGCTGGGCGATGCCAAGACCGGCCCGATCTCGTCGCTGGACGGCAAGGTCGTTCCGCCGAAGCGTGGCGAGATGAAGCGTTCGATGGAAGGCCTGATCCACCACTTCAAGCTTTACACCGAAGGCTATCACGTGCCGGCCGGTGAGGTTTATGCCGCTGTCGAAGCCCCCAAGGGCGAGTTCGGCGTCTTCCTCGTCTCCGACGGCACCAACAAGCCCTATCGCTGCAAGATCCGTGCTCCGGGTTATGCGCATCTGCAGGCCATGGATTTTCTGTGCCGAGGCCACCAGTTGGCCGACGTCTCGGCGATCCTAGGTTCGCTCGACATCGTGTTCGGAGAAGTTGACCGCTGATGCTGAAGACCCTTGCCGCAACGCTGATCTGTCTCGGCGCCACCCAGGCGGTGGCCCAGGATAACAGCGTTGTTTCGACGAGGGGAACAGTGTCGATGGCCCAGCTGATCCAGGATGGGTACGAGATCAAGAGCTCCAGCTGGACCGGTTCGAAGCTCTTCGTATTCCTTCAGAAAGACAATTCGGCCTATGCCTGCGAATTCGCCAATGTGACGAATACGCGGTGTGGTTCCATAAACTGAGACAAGGCGTGAGGAAGTATGTCCGTTCGTCGACTAGCCGAAGAGCAATTCCAGCCCGCAGCGTTTTCCTTCAATGCGGAAAACGCCACCTGGGCTGAGGCCACCATCCGCAAGTATCCGGCGGGCCGCCAGCAATCGGCCGTCATCCCGCTGCTGATGCGGGCGCAGGAACAGGAAGGCTGGGTGACCAAGGCTGCGATCGAGTATGTCGGCGAAATGCTCGACATGCCGTTCATCCGCGTCCTGGAAGTCGCGACCTTTTACACCCAGTTCCAGCTGAAGCCGATCGGTACGCGCGCCCATATCCAGGTCTGTGGCACCACGCCCTGCATGCTGCGCGGCGCGGAAGACCTCATCCATGTCTGCAAGTCGAAGATCCATCCGGAGCCCTTCGAGCGCAACGCCGAAGGCACCTTGTCCTGGGAAGAGGTCGAGTGTCAGGGCGCCTGCGTCAATGCGCCGATGGTGATGATCTTCAAGGACGCCTATGAAGACCTGTCGCCAATCCAGCTTGAGCACATCATTGACCGCTTCGCCTCCGGCAAGGGCTCCGACATCAAGCCGGGTCCGCAGATCGACCGCATCTATTCCGCACCCGTCGGCGGGCCGAAGACGCTGACCGGCGACATCCAGCCGATCCGCTTCAGCGACGCACCGGAACCTGCTAAGGCGGCGGAGGCTTCCGTGCCGCCCGCCAATGCCGCAAAGCCGGTGACCGACGCTCCGGAAACCGACAAGTCCTTGAAGACGCCGGCGACCGCCAAGAAGGCAGCTGCCGAAAACGTCAAGCAGAAGGGCGACAGTGCCGATACGGCGCGCCCGGTTGAAAAGGCTGCAGCGCCGGCCCCGGTCATGGATGAAAAGAACCGTCCGGCCGGTATCGAACGGCCGGCTACGCCTGACGATCTGAAGATGATCTCCGGCGTCGGCCCCAAGATCGAGACGACGCTGAACGGCCTCGGCATCTACACGTTCGAGCAGATCGCCAAGTGGAAAAAGGCAGAGCGCGAGTGGGTCGATACCTATCTCAAGTTCTCCGGCCGCATCGAGCGGGACGACTGGGTCAAGCAGGCCAAGGCGCTCGCCAAGGGCGGCGAAGCGGAATACATCAAGGTCTTCGGCAAGAAGCCGCGCTGAGAGGTTAGGTTATGTTGAGAGATCAGGATCGCATCTTTACCAATATCTACGGCCTCAAGGACAAGTCCCTGAAGGGCGCGATGAGCCGTGGCCACTGGGACGGCACCAAGCAAATCATTGAAAAGGGCCGGGACTGGATCATCAACGAGATGAAGGCATCCGGCCTTCGTGGTCGTGGTGGTGCCGGCTTCCCGACGGGTCTGAAATGGTCCTTCATGCCGAAGGAATCGGATGGCCGTCCGCATTACCTCGTGGTCAATGCCGACGAGTCGGAGCCCGGTACCTGCAATGACCGCGAGATCATGCGCCATGATCCGCACACCCTGATCGAAGGCTGCGTGATTGCCGGCTTCGCCATGGGTGCGCACACGGCCTATATCTATGTGCGCGGCGAATACATGCGCGAGCGCGAGGAACTGCAGCGCGCCATCGACGAATGCTATGATGCTGGCCTGCTTGGTACCAACAACAAGTGCGGCTGGGATTTCGACGTCTACGTCCATCACGGCGCCGGCGCCTATATCTGTGGCGAAGAAACGGCGCTTCTGGAAAGCCTTGAGGGCAAGAAGGGCCAGCCGCGTCTGAAGCCGCCGTTCCCGGCCAATATGGGCCTCTATGGCTGCCCGACCACCGTCAACAACGTCGAATCGATCGCCGTTGCGCCGACCATCCTGCGTCGCGGTGGCGCCTGGTTCTCGTCCTTCGGCCGTCCGAACAATGTCGGCACCAAGCTGTTCATGGTGTCGGGCCACGTCAACAAGCCCTGCACCTTCGAAGAGCAGATGGGCCTGACGTTCCGTGAAATCATCGAAACCCATTGTGGCGGTATTCGCGGTGGCTGGGACAACCTTCTGGCGGTCATTCCGGGTGGCGCATCCTGCCCGGTCGTCAAGGGTGAAGACATGGCCGATGCGATCATGGACTTCGACGGCATGCGCGATGTGAAGTCTTCCTTCGGCACCGGCGGCATGATCGTCATGGACAAGTCGACCGATATCATCAAGGCGATCTGGCGCATCGCGGCATTCTTCAAGCATGAGAGCTGCGGCCAGTGCACGCCGTGTCGTGAAGGCACCGGCTGGATGATGCGCGTCATGGAACGCATGGTGAAGGGCAATGCCCAGAAGCGTGAAATCGACATGCTCCTGCAGGTGACGAAGCAGGTCGAGGGGCATACGATCTGTGCGCTGGGTGACGCGGCTGCCTGGCCGATCCAGGGCCTGATCCGCAATTTCCGCCCGGAAATCGAAAAGCGCATCGACCAATACACCCGCAACGCGATCGCCCACGGGGTGGTCATGGAAGCGGCAGAGTAAGGGACAAAGGGGATGGCAGGTCCTTCGGACAAGAGCGGGAAGGAGGGGCCGGACGAACCGGCATCCGACGCTCGCGGTCCGGAAGGCCTCGATGACCTGATGTCCAACCCGGCGGCCGCCATGGCCGCCGCCACCGCTTTCGGCTTCGGCATGGCGGCGCAGATGAGCAAGCTCTTCCTCGGCTCCATCCAGGGCGCCATGGACGTGACGGGCCAGATCGCGCGGCAGCTGGAAGAAGAACGCAAGGCGGCAGAGGCGAAGACGGCAGCTCAGCCCGAGACCAAGGTCGAGGCGCCGGTTAAGAAGGTGGAACCAGCGCCGGCCCCGGCGACGGTGAAGGTGGAAAAGCCGGCTGCACCGAAGGCGCAGTCCAAGGTGGCGGCGCCGGCAAAACCGGCCGCTGCCAAGGCTGAAAAGCCGAAGCCGGCACCGAAGGCAAAGGCGGTCGCGAAGCCGGCCGCTGAACCGAAGGTCAAGGCGAAGCCTGCGCCGAAGGTCGAGGTCGCCGCTCCGGCACCGAAGCCGAAAAAGGCAGGCGGCAAGGCCGATGATCTGAAGAGGATCGATGGCATCGGGCCGAAGGTCGAGCAGGTCCTGAAGGGCAGGGGGATCTCCCGCTTCCAGGATTTGGCAGTGATGGATGAAACGGCGCTTGTCGCGCTGGACACGGAATTGGGTCTCGACGGCCGCGTGCTTCGAGACGACTGGGCAGGCCAGGCGCGCCGGTTGGCGGGCGGTAAGGCTCGCTCAGGCAGTTGAGATTATGGTCCGGCCGCGCGGGGGTGATGCGCCGGGCTTGAGGGATAAAACCGGCAGCGTCCATCCGGTGCGGACGGAAGCTGTCAGTCGGGGCAGAGATGCCACGGCAGGATGCGCGGAAGCGTGAGGCAGGAAGGCGAATATGGCTAAGCTGAAGATCGACGGCAAAGAGGTCGAGGTTCCGGATCATTTCACGCTGTTGCAGGCGTGTGAGGAAGCGGGCGCCGAGGTTCCGCGCTTTTGTTTCCACGAACGGCTGTCGGTCGCCGGCAACTGCCGCATGTGCCTTGTCGAGGTGAAGGGTGGCCCGCCGAAGCCGGCAGCCTCCTGCGCCATGGGCGTACGCGACATCCGTGGCGGCCCGAACGGCGAACTGCCGGAAGTTTACACCAACACGCCGATGGTCAAGAAGGCCCGCGAAGGCGTGATGGAATTCCTGCTGATCAACCACCCGCTGGATTGCCCGATCTGCGACCAGGGCGGCGAATGCGACCTGCAGGACCAGGCCATGGCGTTTGGTATCGATAGCTCGCGCTACACCGAGAACAAGCGCGCCGTCGAAGACAAGTATATCGGCCCGCTGGTCAAGACCGTGATGAACCGCTGCATTCACTGCACGCGCTGCGTCCGCTTCACCACGGAAGTCGCCGGCATTGCCGAGCTCGGCCTGATCGGTCGTGGCGAAGATGCCGAGATCACCACCTATCTCGAGCAGGCGATGACATCAGAGCTTCAGGGCAACGTGGTCGACCTCTGCCCGGTCGGCGCGCTGACCTCCAAGCCCTTTGCCTTCACCGCCCGTCCTTGGGAACTGAACAAAACCGAATCGATCGACGTCATGGACGCCCTCGGTTCCGCGATCCGCGTCGATACGCGTGGCCGCGAAGTCATGCGCATCATGCCGCGCATCAACGAAGAGATCAACGAAGAGTGGATTTCCGACAAGACCCGCTTCGTCTGGGATGGCCTGAAGACCCAGCGTCTCGACCGCCCCTACGTCAAGAAGGACGGTCGCCTGCAGCCGGCCAGCTGGGCGGAAGCCTTCGCCGCCATCAAGTCGGCTGTGGCTTCGACCTCTGCCGACAAGATTGGCGCTGTCGCCGGTGACCTTGCTTCGGTCGAAGAAATCTTTGCGCTGAAGTCGCTTCTCAATGCGCTTGGCTCGTCGAATACCGACTGTCGCCAGGATGGGACGTCACTTGATCCGTCGCTCGGTCGCTCGACTTACCTCTTCAACGCCGGCATCGAAGGCATTGAAGCCGCAGACGCAATCCTGATCGTCGGCGCCAACCCGCGCTACGAAGCAGCCGTGTTGAACGCCCGCATCCGCAAGCGCTGGCGCCGTGGCGGCCTGCCGATCGGCGTGATCGGCGAAGGCGGCGAGCTGCGTTACCCCTATGAATATCTCGGTGCCGGCAGCGAAACGCTCGCCGAACTCGTCTCTGGCAAGAACAGCTTCGCCGAGACGCTGAAGTCTGCAAAGAACCCGTTGATCATCATCGGCCAGGGCGCCCTGATCGGTGCCGAAGGCAAGGCCGTTCTCGCAAACGCTGCCAAGCTCGCCGCCGATGTCGGCGCGGTCTCGGACGAGTGGAACGGCTTCAGTGTTCTGCACACCGCCGCTTCCCGCGTCGGCGCGCTCGACCTCGGCTTCGTGCCGGGCGAAGGTGGCGTTGCTGCCGGCGAGATGCTGTCTTCGCTCGACGTTGTCTTCCTGCTCGGCGCCGATGAACTGGACTTCTCCGCCAAGACCGCGAAATGCGTCGTCTATATCGGCAGCCACGGCGACAACGGCGCCCACTATGCCGACGTCATTCTGCCGGGTGCGACCTATACCGAGAAGTCGGGCACCTGGGTCAACACCGAAGGCCGCGTGCAGATGGGCAACCGCGCCGGCTTCGCGCCGGGCGAGGCCCGCGAAGACTGGGCCATCCTGCGTGCACTCTCCGACGTGCTCGGCAAGAAGCTGCCGTTTGATTCGCTGTCGCAGCTGCGTGGTCAGCTTTATGCGGCCTACCCGCATTTCGCCGAGATCGACGAGGTCGCAGCCGGCTCTTCGGTCGATATTGCTGCACTGGCGAAAAAACCCGGGAAGATGGGCAAGTCTCTGTTTGCGTCGCCGGTCAAAGACTTCTATTTGACGAACCCGATCGCGCGTGCTTCGGCCGTCATGGCCGAGTGCTCGGCATTGGCCCGCAACAACTTCAAGGCTGCGGCAGAGTAAGGGCAGGGGACCATGGATAATTTCGTTTCCACCTATGTGTGGCCGGCGGCCATCATGATCGGGCAGTCCCTTCTGCTGCTCGTCTGCCTTCTGGTGTTCATCGCCTATATCCTGCTCGCAGACCGCAAGATCTGGGCCGCTGTCCAGCTGCGCCGCGGCCCGAACGTCGTCGGTCCCTGGGGTCTTTTCCAGTCCTTCGCCGACCTTTTGAAGTTTGTCTTCAAGGAGCCGGTCATTCCGGCCGGCGCCAACAAGGGCGTCTTCCTGCTGGCCCCGCTCGTTGCCGTGACGCTCGCGCTTGCGACCTGGGCCGTCATTCCGGTCAACGCCGGATGGGTGATCGCCAACATCAATGTCGGCATCCTCTTCGTCTTTGCGGTCTCCTCGCTCGAAGTCTACGGCATCATCATGGGTGGTTGGGCATCGAACTCGAAGTATCCGTTCCTCGGCGCGCTTCGCTCGGCGGCGCAGATGGTGTCTTATGAAGTCTCGATGGGCTTCGTCATCGTCACCGTCCTGCTCTGCGTTGGCTCGCTGAACCTGACCGACATCGTCATGGCCCAGAACACCGGCCTTGGAACGATGATGGGCATGCCGGCGTCCTTCCTCGACTGGCACTGGCTGGCGCTCTTCCCGATGTTCGTGATCTTCTTCATCTCGGCATTGGCGGAAACCAACCGTCCGCCCTTCGACCTTCCGGAAGCCGAATCCGAACTCGTCGCCGGCTTCATGGTCGAATACGGCTCGACCCCGTACATGATGTTCATGCTCGGCGAATATGCGGCCATCGTCCTGATGTGCTCGCTGACCACGATCCTGTTCCTCGGAGGCTGGCTGCCGCCTGTCGACGTGTGGTTTCTGAACTGGGTGCCGGGTATCGTCTGGTTCGTGCTGAAGGCAACCATGGTCTTCTTCATGTTCGCCATGGTGAAGGCATTCGTTCCGCGCTACCGCTATGACCAGCTGATGCGTCTCGGCTGGAAGGTCTTCCTTCCGATTTCGCTCGCCATGGTCATCATCACCGCATTCGTGCTGAAGCTGATGGGTTGGGCGTGATGACGCCCGATCGCAACCTCAGCTGCATTGGAGAATAAGATGGCAATTGCACAGGCTATCAATTCGCTCTTCCTGAAGGAGTTCGTCGGCGCATTCTTTCTGTCGATGCGCTACTTCTTCAAGCAGAAGGCGACGATCAACTACCCGTTCGAGAAGGGCCCGGTTTCGGCGCGCTTTCGCGGTGAACACGCGTTGCGCCGCTATCCCAACGGGGAAGAGCGCTGCATCGCGTGCAAGCTGTGCGAGGCGATCTGTCCCGCCCAGGCCATTACCATCGAGGCCGGCCCGCGCCGCAACGACGGCACCCGCCGCACGGTGCGTTACGACATCGACATGGTTAAGTGCATTTATTGCGGTTTCTGCCAGGAAGCCTGCCCGGTCGATGCGATCGTCGAGGGACCGAACTTCGAGTTCGCCACCGAGACCCGCGAAGAACTCTACTTCGACAAGGCACGCCTTCTCG
>JARXAK010000228.1 GCA_029865885.1 Rhizobium sp.
GGGTCGGCATTACTTTGGCCATGGCGCCTTCTCGCCCGATGGTCGGCTCTTCTACGCCAGCGAAAACGACTTTGACGCCAATGCCGGCGTGATCGGGATCTATGATTGCATCTCCGGCTTCGAGCGCGTGGGCGAGGTCCCGGCCCATGGTATCGGCACGCATGACATCACCGTTACGGCCGATGGTCTCCTGGTCATCGCCAATGGCGGGATCGAGACGCATCCGGATTTCGGTCGCACCAAGCTCAATCTCGACCATATGGAACCCTCGCTGGTTCTGGCCGATGCGAAGACCGGGGCATTGATCGAGAAGCACACGCTTCCGCCCGAACTCAAGCAGCTCTCCACGCGGCATCTCGACGTGGCCGCCGATGGTCGCATCTGGTTTGCCTGCCAGTATGAGGGGCCCCGCACCGATCGACCGCCGCTGGTGGGGCATTTCGCCAAGGGCGAGGCGGTCACTTACGTCCAGCTGCCCGACGAGACGACCGACAGGCTCGGCAATTATGTCGGCGCCATCGCCGTCAACCGGGCAGAAGGCCTCGTCGGCATCGCCTCGCCGAAAAACGGGCTCTGGGCGGTGCTTGATGGCAAGGACGGGCGGCTGATTTCGCAGACTGTGTTGCCGGATGCGGCGGGCATTGCCCCCTCGCCCACAAGCTTCGCCGTCTCCTCCTATCGCGGCGATTTCCTCGGTCAGAATAGCAAAGTCGCCTGGGACCAGCATGTCATCCGCCTCTGAAGGCTGGCAGAACCCGCCGTGAAACACTAGATCATCCTCATGTCCAAGATCCTGAGCTACATCCTCTTCATCGGTTTCGTCGTCGGCGCGGGTCTTCTCGCTGGCCTCACCAATATGCCCGGTGACTGGTACCAGTCGCTGCAGAAACCGTTCTTCAACCCGCCCTCCTGGCTCTTCGGCCCGGTCTGGACGACGCTCTACGTGCTGATCGGCGTGGCCGGTGCGCGGATCTGGCAGCGGGCGCCGAAATCGGCAGCCATGCAGCTCTGGTTCGCCCAGATGGCCTTCAACCTCATGTGGTCGCCGGCCTTTTTCGGCCTGCAGAACCCGGAACTGGCGCTCGCGGTCATCTTTGGCATGCTGGTAACGATCATCGCCTTCATGGTGAAAGCCAAGCCCATCGACCGGATCTCGACACTGCTCTTCATACCCTATCTCGCCTGGGTCAGCTTTGCCGGCGTTCTCAATCTCAGCCTCGCCTGGCTGAACTGAATTTCCGTTTCACTGGCTTGCCTGCCTGGAACGACCGTGCCAATTTCGCCGCCAAAGGGGACAGGGCATGGTGGACTACGATCAGGAAACGGTCGAAACGCGCATTCGGCAGAGCTTTGCGCGCCAGGGGGCGATGGAAACGCTTGGGGCGGAACTCTCGCGCGTCAGCCCCGGCGTCGTCGAGATCGAGCTTGAATATGACCGCAAGCTCACCCAGCAGCACGGCTTCCTGCATGCCGGCGTGATTTCGGCCGCCCTCGACTCCGCCTGCAGCTATGCCGCCTATACGGTGACCACGCCGGAAGTTTCGTTGCTCACCATCGAATTCAAGGTGAACCTGATGTCGCCGGGGCGCGGCGAGCGTTTCCTGTTTCGCGGCGAGATCACCAAGCCGGGTTCCAACATCATCGTCGCCGACGGTCGCGGCTATGCGCTGACCGACGGTCCGGCGAAACTGATTGCCTCGATGACCAGCACGATGATGGTCATCCGCGGACGAGAGGGGATATCCGGATGACCTATGAGATGAAGTCGATCGCCGGCAAGACCGTGCTTTTCGTGATGGCGGCGGATGCCGAATACGGCGTCTTCCTGCGCACCCGCATCTCGCCGCTGATGACCGGCGTCGGACCTGTCGAAGCCGCCGTCGTGCTGACCAAGGAACTGGCCCGCCTGTCGAGCCACGACGACCTGCCGGATCTCGTCGTGTCGCTGGGTTCGGCCGGATCGGCGACGCTCGAACAGGCGGAAATCTACCAGGTCTCGGCCGTCTCCTATCGCGACATGGATGCCTCCGCCTTTGGTTTCGAGAAGGGCAAGACGCCATTTCTCGATCTCCCCGTTTCCGTCGAACTGCCGCTGCGTATCCCCGGCATTCCAACGGCGACACTCTCGACCGGCGCGAATGTCGTCTCAGGCGCCGCCTACCAGTCGATCGATGCCCAGATGGTCGACATGGAGACCTTCGCGGTCCTCCGGGCCTGCCAGAGCTTCAACATTCCGCTGATCGGGTTGCGCGGCATTTCCGATGGCCGCCACGACGTCAACCATATCGACGACTGGACGCAATATCTGCATGTCATCGACAAGAAGCTGGCGCTGGCCGTCGATGGCCTGCAGACAGCGCTTGAAGATGGCGTCTTCTGGTTCTGAGCGGCTGCACAAAAAATCGAGCTTCTCCGGGCGATCTGCCATTGAAACAGGGCGCCTTTTTCTTTAAAGGCTCGCCATGACCCAGACAGCACATCCCGACAGTGTTCTCATCGTCGATTTCGGCAGCCAGGTAACGCAGCTGATCGCCCGCCGCGTTCGTGAATCCGGCGTCTATTGCGAAATCGTCCCCTTCCAGTCCGCCGAAGAAGGCTTTCACAGGCTGAAGCCCAAGGCGATCATCCTGTCGGGAAGCCCTGCTTCCACGCTCGATGAGGGAAGCCCCCGGGCGCCGCAGGTGCTGTTCGACAGCGGTCTTCCGATCTTCGGCATCTGCTATGGCCAGCAGACCATGTGCGCCCAGCTCGGCGGCAAGGTCGAAGGCGGCCATCACCGCGAATTCGGCCGCGCCTTCCTCGATGTCGAACAGGATTGTGACCTGTTCAGCGGCCTCTGGTCTGTCGGTTCCCGCCACCAGGTCTGGATGTCCCATGGCGACCGCGTCACCGCGATCCCGCCAGGCTTCAAGGTGCTCGCCACCTCCGCCAACGCACCCTTCGCCTTCATTGCCGACGAGGCACGCAAGTATTACGCCGTGCAGTTCCATCCGGAGGTCGTTCACACGCCCGATGGTGCGAAGCTCATCCAGAACTTCGTGCAGAACATCGCTGGCGTAAAGGGCGACTGGACCATGCATGCCTATCGCCAGAAGGCGGTAGAGCAGATCCGCGCCCAGGTCGGGGACAAGCGCGTCATCTGCGCGCTGTCCGGTGGCGTCGACTCGTCGGTTGCAGCGCTCCTGATCCACGAGGCCGTCGGCGACCAGCTGACCTGCATCCTCGTCGACCACGGTCTGATGCGCAAGAACGAGGCAGCCGATGTCGTTGCCATGTTCAAGGAACACTACAACCTGCACCTCATCCATGTGGATGCCGTCGACAAGTTCGTCGGCGAGCTGGAAGGTGTTTCCGACCCGGAAACCAAGCGCAAGATCATCGGCCGCCTGTTCATCGAGACCTTCGAGGAAGAAGCCAAGAAGCTCGGCGGCGCTGACTTCCTCGGCCAGGGCACGCTGTATCCCGACGTCATCGAAAGCGTCTCCTTCACCGGCGGCCCTTCCGTGACGATCAAGAGCCACCACAATGTCGGCGGCCTGCCCGAGCGCATGAAGATGCAGCTCGTCGAACCCTTGCGCGAACTCTTCAAGGACGAAGTGCGCGTGCTTGGCAAGGAGCTCGGCCTGCCCGATAGCTTCATCGGTCGCCACCCGTTCCCGGGTCCGGGCCTTGCCATCCGCTGCCCGGGCGGCGTGACGCGCGAAAAGCTCGACATCCTGCGCGAAGCCGACGCCATCTATCTCGACGAGATCCGCAAGGCCGGCCTCTATGACGCGATCTGGCAGGCCTTTGCCGTGCTATTGCCGGTCCAGACCGTCGGCGTCATGGGCGATGGCCGTACTTACGAATTCGTCTGTGCGCTCCGCGCCGTCACCTCGGTCGACGGCATGACCGCCGACTTCTACCACTACGACATGGAATTCCTCGGACGGGCTGCCACCCGCATCATCAACGAGGTCCGCGGCATCAACCGCGTCGTCTACGACGTGACGTCGAAGCCGCCGGGCACCATCGAGTGGGAATGAGGGATATCAATGGCGGCCCAGAGGCAATCCCTCAGGGCAACCACTGAACTTTCGGCAAAGTCCGGCATGGGCGTAAAGTGCTCCCGACCTCGTCAAAGGGCGGGACTTCACACGCGAACATCAATAGTCGCCTGTGCTGCGATCAGACGACGAAATCCCGCCAGGCCAAGCGACGGTCGGATCGGGGATCGCTTTCCTCGCGATCGACATGGTCGAAAATGCGCGTCCGGCGGTGGCCGGCGTCATAGCGAGGCCAGCCCGGTTCACCGCCATGGACGAACCGCAGAAACTCACCCTGGAAGCGCCGGCTCATCTCGGCAGAGGCGCGCCGGCGGAACAGATCGAGCTTGCCGAGATCGCCTTCGCCCGTCGTGCCGAAGAACATCGGCAAGTCCAGTCCGTGGGTGGCAGCACCAAAGACAAGGCGCACCAAGGGTGTCGCATAGTCGAAGCGATAGGCCCAGCAAGGGGCGACGCCCGCATGACCTTCGGCGATCAGCACGGAAGGCTGCCAGAAGACCAGGTCGCCGCCGATATCGATCGCCCGACGTTTCGACGGATAACCCGGATAGGCCCCGGCGACACGCGCCCGCACCGACGGGTCGGAGTGCCGGAAGAGCGTTTCAAGCCGCTCGGGTGTCGCCGGGATCACCGGCAGGGCTTTGGCCAGCATCGCGCCCTCGCGATCCATGGTGCCGATGATGAGCGGAATGCGATGGGATTTTCCAGTGCGGAAAGCTTCCATCGGAGCGATTGGAAGGACATCGCCATCGATGACCGGCGAACTCGGCAACCGACCGGGATAGGCATCGGGAGCCATGTCGTAAAAGAAACGCGAGGCCGCGTCGCGGATCGCCTCGGCTGGCAGCGTCTTGAGTGCAGCGGACACAGACACCTTGTCCTGCGGATCCAGACCCAGAATCTTGAGGATCTCGGCTGCCCATTCGTGATGCCGCTCCGGCCCGAAGGCGGTTCCGCCACAAGCGCTCATGGCGAAAGCGCGGTGAAACAGGCCGGCGGCTGATGGCATGCACATCAGCGACACGACGGACATCGCCCCCGCCGATTGCCCGGCAATCGTCACCTGTTCGGGGTCCCCTCCGAAAGCTGAGATGTTGCGCCGAACCCATTCCAGTGCCGCCACCTGATCGCGAAGGCCGAGATTGGCATCAATTGGAGCCTCATCGGTTGACCATGCGCGAAAATCGGAAAAACCGAACACCCCGACACGGTGGTTGAAGCTGACGAAGATGACATCCCCCGTCTTGACCAAGCGGTCGCCCCGGTAGAGCGGTGCGCGCGATCCCCCGAGAGAAAAGCCGCCGCCATAGATCCACACCACCACCGGACGCGGCCGGGAATCCGGTGTCAGCGGGGCCGCAACATTGATGGTCAGGCAATCCTCAGAGACAGGCGTCGTTTCACCGGCACCGCCGATGGGTTCGAAGCCACGCTTCTGCATCGGGATCGGCCCGAATTCATCCGCCGCCCGTATTCCCTGCCAAGGGGTGACAGGCTGCGGCGCCCTGAAGCGCAAGGGGCCAACCGGCGGCGCTGCGAAAGGCATCCCGCGCCAGCTTCTGACGCCATCGGCAACGACGCCGCGGACGGCGCCGCTATCGATTTCAACAACAAGGCCTGCATCAGTTTCGTTGTTTGACATGCGCTGTTTCCTGGCTTGGTTCTAAAGCGCCGGGCCTCGAAAGGGTAAGCCCGGCAAGGAAGAAGGCGATGCGCTCGCCGGTGACGGAAAGGAGTTGCTGCGTGACGTCGCAGGGCAGAAGACCGAGCGCCGCCGCGCGCATGGGTGGTGCGATGGTAAGATCCCATAGCAATTGCGCGTCGGTCGCGATCTCACCCGCATCAGGAGGCCGCACAAGGCGAAGAATGGGGTCGAAGCGGCTGATGGCCCGATGCCGGACCTCTTCCAGCACCGGAACGATTTCCGGAAAACGGCCAGCCTCGGCGACAAGGCTCCGCTCCATGGCGATGATATCCGGATGCAGGAAGTAACGGAGCAGATCCTCGCAGACGTCCAGCAGTTGAACGGCAGCGGGCCGGCTGTCCGGCTCGACCGGCGGCAGGCGATCAATCGTCGCCGCTGTATACGTATTGGCGGCCGCCTGGAACAGCTCGGCCTTGGAGACAAACCGGCTGTAGAAGCTGCGCTTGGCGATGCCGAGGCTAGCGCAGAGATCTTCGATGGTCGTGCCGGCATAGCCCCTTGCAACGAACATGGTGATGGCTGCGGAAACGATCCGCTCCTTCAGCCTGCCGGATTCCTCCAGCGTCGGACGTCCTCTTCGCGCCATCGCGATACCTCTTGTCTCCCATCAGGATAGGAAAGGTCTTCCGATAATGCAACGATTCCGTTTCATTTTTTTGGACAAGCCGGCGCAACGACATCCTGCGTGCAATCCGTGATCGCGGACTGTCGGCGGGTGAGGTCTGCCAAAGGCGGTGGCGGTGGCGGTGGCGGTGAACTTGCGCCTGAGCATCTGGCCCTGAGGCCAAAGAACGGCGGAACAGGGTCCCGCCGTTCTTGATTTTGAGTTGGGACAGCAAGTCTCGATGACAGGGCTGATGGGACCGGCTCATGGGACAGGCCCCGGCGTCATGTCCGACCCGATAACGGCGGCCTGCCGCTCAGTCTTGCGAAATCTTGGTCGCGGCCACGGACACGTCCTTCCATTCTTCCCAGCTCGCCAGGCGCGCCTGGTATGCGTCCGGCACGAGCATTGTCGGCAGGAGCCCGAGGAAGAACCGCAGCGGCGGGTTGTCCGCATCGACAAGCTTGAGGATCGCCGGGCCGGTGGCCTCGGGCTCGCCGAAGACGGCCGGCGGCATCTGCGACTGGCCATGCCGAACGGCGTTGCGCAGGTCGTCATAGGCGGCGATCTGCGTCGCATGGCTTGCCGAGTTGCCGGCCCAATCGGTCATGTACGGACCTGGCTCGACGAGCGATACCTTGATGCCGAAACCGGCGACTTCCTGGGCCAGCGCATCCGTCAGTCCCTCGACCGCCCATTTCGAGGCGTGATAGGCGCCGAGACCCGGGAAGGCCATCACTCCGCCAATGGTCGAGATCTGGATGATGTGTCCAGAAGCCTGGCCGCGAAGCAGCGGCAGCACCGCCTGCGTCATGTTGACCAGACCGAAGAAGTTCACCTCCATCTGGTCGCGCATCTGCTGCTCGGAGATTTCCTCAACCATGCCGAAGAGACCATAACCGGCATTGTTGACGACAATGTCGATCCGGCCGAGCCGCGCGGCGGCCTCTTGCACAACGGCAAAGCAGGCGGATCGGTCGGTGACGTCGAGCTGCAGCGGCACGACGAGGTCGCCGTAGTCAGCCACCAGATCATCCAGTGCCGAAAGCGTGCGGCTGGTTGCTGCGACCTTGTCTCCGCGCTTCAGAGCCGCAGTGGCGAACACGCGCCCAAGGCCGCGGTTGGCGCCGGTGATAAGCCAGGTCTTTGTCATGAATAGTCTCCTGTTGAACCGATATCTGATCACTGATAGAATTAGGCATAGTTTATAATCTGAACAGTGTATAGATGGCTGATCCCAGAAAACCCTCCAAAGCGGGCTATCATCACGGAAATTTGAGATCGGCGATGATCGAGGCCGCGGATGCAATCATTCGCGAACATGGCATCGAGGGTTTTTCGTTGCGCGAGGCGGCACGCCGGGCGGGTGTCTCGATCGGTGCGCCAGCGCATCATTTCGGCAGCGCCAAGGGGTTGCTGACCGAAGTGGCCATACTGGGCTATGCCAGTCTCGGGGAATATCTGAACGCGGTCGTGCCGAGTGACGACGACAAGCGTGACCTCCGGGACCTGGCGCAGGCCTATGTCCGTTTCGCCATTACCCATCCGGGGCGATTTCGTCTGATGTTCCGTGCCGATCTCGTGGACCGCGAAGACCCGCGCTTTGATCAGGTCAGCCGGCGGGCGATGACCGGGCTTGCAACCGCCATTGCCCGAAGCGCGCCCCCCGGTGCGGATGCCATGGTCGAACTCTTCGTGGTCTGGTCGTCCATGCATGGCATGGCCAATCTCGCCGTCGACGGGAAGATGAAATACATGTTCGAAGGCGCCGATGCCGAGCGTTTCGCCAGGGAGATCCTGCCGGGTGTGCTGGAATCGGCCTGGCCCTTCGGCAAGGCCTGATACGCCCGCCCCGATGCGACCGTCGGCGGTTTGCAGCACCCTGACGCTGGCACAGGGCATGCGCAGGCCATTGGGCAAGCCTGCTTGCATCCGCTCGTGAGTTTGCTATCCCTGCCGAACAGACCGCCAGCAGGGAACTCCTTCATGACCACCATCTACGGCATCAAAAACTGCGACACGATGAAGAAGGCGCGCAACTGGCTTGAGACCCAAGGCGTGGCGCATGACTTCCACGACTACAAGGCCAAGGGCATTGATGCCTCGACCCTCGACGGCTGGATCGGCAAGGTCGGCTGGGAGGTGTTGCTCAACAAGGCCGGCACGACATTCAAGAAGCTCGACGACGCGCAAAAGGAAGGGCTCGACGCGGCAAAGGCCAAGGCGCTGATGCTGGAGCAGCCCTCGATGATCAAGCGGCCGGTGCTCGATGTGGACGGCAAGCTCACGGTCGGTTTCAAGCCGGAGATCTATCAGCAGACCTTCAAGGGCTGACCGCATGGCGAAGACCACCCGCGCCACGCAATTTCTCGACAAGGCCGGGGTGGCCTATACCACGGCGACCTATGACTACGACCCGAATGCCGAGCGCATCGGGCTGCAGGCGGCGGAAGCGATCGGCGAGCATCCGTCACGCGTGCTGAAGACGCTGATGGCCGAACTCGATGGAAAGCCGGTCTGTGTCGTCGTGCCCTCCGACAGGGAAGTGTCGATGAAGAAGCTGGCGAGTGCCTTCGGCGGCAAATCGGCGGCGATGATGAAGCCTGCCAATGCCGAGAAACTCACCGGCTTCGTCGTCGGCGGGATCAGCCCCTTCGGACAGAAGAAACAGGTCCCCACCGCAATCGAAATTACGGCGATGGACGAGGCGCTGGTTTACATAAATGGCGGTCAGCGCGGCCTGCAGGTGCGGTTGTCGCCGCAGGATGCACTTGCCGCATTGGGCGCAATTTCGGCGCCGCTCACCGCCTGAACAAGTTAAGACCACGCCTCGTTTATACTGAGTATCGCGGATCTCAGCGACCATCCTTGTGGCAAATTGCCCTTATCCGGAAGTTGTAGAATTTTTTGCCCCTTTGACCGCGCATCCTTTAGCGGGCCACTCTTAGAAGCATCGGATGTCACGACGATAGATTCAATTGATCTCGCCGCGAGCGCACGATCCGCCTCATCCTTATGGAGCGCTGTTTTGGGCCGCTTACTGTTTGCCTTGATGGGCACCGAGCTCCAATACTTAAGTTGATCTGGGGTGGCCCATCGGTCGTTTGGTCCGAAGAAGCCGTAGCGTCGTTCATGCTCAGGCGTGCCTGGCTTATCAAATCCGATGATTCTCTCGGTACGAATGCCGCGTATTGCACATGCCGCTTGAATGAACTGGTAAAGTTCAGGGTTCTTCGTTTCTAGCGGCGCGATCTCCATCTCAATCTCTCGCACAAGCCAGATCTCAAACTGCTGCGCGGGCAGCTCAACGGCCAGATCAATCTGGTGGAAAAACAAGAAATCCCAGCAATTGTTATCTAAATAGACCTTTATCATTTCTGCCCGACCGCCATCTAACAGATTACCTACGCCGTTCGATGAGACTATATGGCTCGCTCGAAACACGGAACGCCAGCTTGGAGTATTGCATGACCCTCCCCGATCTCTCCGCCTCCATCGATCCTGTAAAGCTCGACAAGCTCGCCGAGGTGGCGATCAAGGTCGGCTTGCAGTTGCAAAAGGGCCAGGACCTGGTGCTGACCGCCCCGCTGGTCGCCGTGCCGCTGGTGCGGCTGATCACAGCCCATGCCTATAAGGCTGGCGCGTCCACGGTGACGACCGTCTATTCGGACGAGGAGACGACACTCGCGCGCTATCGCCATGGCCATGACGAAAGCTTCGATCGCGCGCCGAACTGGCTCTATGACGGCATGGCCAAGGCCTATGAAAACGGGGCAGCGCGTCTCGCGATTGCCGGCGACAATCCCCTGCTGCTTGCTGAGCAAGACCCTGCCAAGGTCGGCCGCGCCAACAAGGCGACCTCGATCGCCTACAAGCCGGCGCTGGAGCATATCTCCAATTTCGACATCAACTGGAACATCTGCTCCTACCCCAACCCGTCCTGGGCGAAGCTCGTATTCCCCGACGTCTCAATCGAAGAGGCCGTGCGCAAGCTGGCCGATGCGATCTTTGCCGCCTCGCGCGTCGACCGCGACGATCCGGTGGCGGCCTGGGCCGCGCACAACGGCGAACTCAAGAAGCGCTCGACCTGGCTGAACGGCGAGCGTTTTGCAGCGCTGCACTTTACCGGGCCAGGCACCGACCTGACGGTTGGCCTTGCAGACGGCCATGAATGGCATGGCGGCGCGTCGACCGCGAAGAACGGCGTGACCTGCAATCCGAACATTCCGACGGAAGAAGTCTTCACCACGCCGCATGCGCTGAAGGTGGAGGGCCATGTGTCTTCGACCAAGCCGCTCAGCCATCAGGGCACGCTGATCGACAATATCCAGGTGCGCTTCGAGGGCGGGCGGATCATCGAGGCCAAGGCATCGAAGGGCGAAGCCGTGCTCAACAAGGTGCTCGACACCGACGAGGGCGCACGCCGTCTCGGCGAAGTGGCCCTGGTGCCGCATTCCTCGCCGATCTCGGCCTCGGGTGTCCTGTTCTACAACACGCTGTTCGACGAAAACGCCTCCTGCCACATTGCGCTCGGCCAGTGCTATTCGAAGTGCTTCCTCAATGGCGCCTCGCTCAGCCAGGACCAGATCAAGGCGCAGGGCGGCAATTCCTCGCTGATCCATATCGACTGGATGATCGGCTCGGGCCAGGTGGATATCGACGGCATTCGCGCCGACGGCTCGAAAGTGCCGGTGATGCGGAAGGGCGAATGGGCCTGAGGGCTCAGAGGTCGAGATCGACCCAGAGCGCTGCGTGATCGGAGGCCGCGTCCTGCGGCCTCTGCAATTCCGCATAGGCTGCCCAGCGCTTGGGTCTCGATCCGGGCCACATGCCGGTGCGGATCACGCCGCCCTGCTTGACCTTGTCGAACAGCTTCGGTGACAGCAGCAGATAGTCGATCTTGTTGCCGGGGTTCGACAGGCCGTAGGTGCCGGGAAAACCGCCATCATTGAAGGCTTGGTGAAGGAAGGCATCCTTCATCGGGCTGTCCGCTGCCAGTGGCTTCAGCGGATCGCTGTCCGGTGTGTCGTTCAAGTCGCCGACGACCGCGATATAATCCCAGCCTTCCGCCAGTCGCTCAGCGACGATCTCCGCAACACGCGTTGCCTGGGCCTTGCGGCGGCGATCGGATTCGATCTTGCCGCCAAAACCCTTGCTCTTGAAATGATTGACCATCACCAGCAGCCTGTTGCCGCTTGCGGTCGTCACTTCGAATTCCGGGCAATCACGCGAGAAGATGATGCGGTCGCTGCCATCGGACAATCGATCGTCGACATGGCTGCGCATCCTGCCGATCGGAAATTGCGGTCCGGACATCAGCCCGACATCAATGCCGCGCTCGTCATTGCCATCGATCAGCATCACATGGCGGAAGGCCTTGCCCTGGACTGCGGGCAGGATCTCATCATTGAAGGCCTTGAGCACCGGGCGGCTCTCCGCCTCGACCACGCCCAGCACATCGGCTTTCAGATCGCTGATCACCCGTGCCGTGTTGCGCATCGCATGCTCGTTGATCGGCTCGTCGCGCAGTTCCAGCGAGCCGACCCAGTCGCCGCGGCCGGATGCGGTAATCTCCACACCGCCGCTCTTGGGGCGTTTCAAAAGGCCGCCGCGGTTGCGCCTCAGGATGACGAAGGGACCGGTGTCGCTGTTCTCCATGCCAAGCGCGACAATCAGCGCCTCCATCGTCCGGCGGGCTGCAGACGAGTAGGTCGCTTCCCCCAGAAGTGCGCTCAACTCGGCGAACTTCTCGAGAACGGGGCGCCCGTCCTCCCATGTCTCCAGGTTCATCGCCTTGGCGCGATCGAACAGGTTCTCAACATTATAGACTGCAAGGCGCATGATCCCCTCCCAGGCTGTCGGACAGGAGTGGAGTCATATCAGAGTTTTGTGATGCGCGCATGTCGCGAATTGAAGGCTCCGCCACGCGACAGGCGCGCAGTCAGCTCTGCTCAGCGGTGGTAGACGATCTTGCCGCCGTTCAAGGCGGTCTGGACCCACAGCACATTGTGCGGGGCGATGCCGCGAACCTCAAGCGCTGCGGAAAGGCTCGGATCTTCGGTCACGACCGCCCGGGCGAGCGCAAGACTGTTGCCGGTCGGATAGATGGCCTGCATCGGATAGGCGTGGCGATCGAAGCCGCCGCGATCGACGCGAATGGTCGTGACATTGCCATTGTACTGCTTGCCGAACAGGATTTCGCGCGGCGTCCAGCCGCCGGCCTCGACATAAGTCGCGGCGCTGGCCGGGACAGTGGCCAGCGTTGCTGCAGCCATGGCTGCAGCGAGAACGATTGTCTTCATCATGATCATACTCCGTATCGCCGGATGCTTGGGAGGACATCCGGCTTCATCGCCACATGTGGCGACGATGACGATAGTTGTCCAGTATAATCACATGAGTTTGATCGATTGCGCGCAATTCACTTAAGGTCGCCCTGTTCGGTCGGCCCCGCCGGTTGGTTTTGCGGGGCAACCTGGCATTTGCAGCGACGGCTGGGATCAGCCCTGGCGCGCCTTGCGGGCGGCGTAGCGACGGTCGCGCTCGGCCTTGCGGGCCGCTTCATCTTCGACGACGCGGGAGATGCGCGAAGCTTCTGCCTGTTCGCGGGCGTCCTTTTCGGCGCGGGCCTCGGCAACTAGGGCTTCCTCGCGTTCGCGGGCTTCCTGTTCGGCGCGGATCTTCTCCTCGGCCTTCAGGCGGTCGCGTTCGGCATGGCGTTGCGCACGTTCTTCAGCGCGTGCGGCGCGTTCGGCCTTGCGGGCATCGCGCTCGGGGTCGGCTGCGGCATGTGCCGACTTATAGGCCTGAAGCAAGGCCGCCTTGGCATCGGTTGCGGTCGTCCGGCGCTCGGCCAGGCCATGGTCTCTGCTGAATTTCATCGGTGCTCCGATCTCTTGGAAACGGGTGTCAGGTGCGGGCGCGTTTGGCGACTAGGGCCGCCGTCGCGCTTTCGCGCGCTTCGCGTTCGCGGGTGAGGCGTGCCTCGCGCAGACGAACAGTCTTTTCGTCGCGTGCCGAGGCAATCGCGTCCTGTTCATCGATCGCGCGACCGCGGGCGAGAAACTGGGATTGCGTCTTGGCAAAGGCGAGTTCGGCGGTCTGGCGGGATTTGGTGAGTTGTTCGGTCATGTCGTCTCCTTTCGGGAGCCTTGCCCTTGCGGGCAATAAAAAAGGCCAGGCGAACCGCCTGACCTTCCGTGGGATCGTGCCTTCGACAGTGCCAGTACATCCGTGGTCAAAGGAAAGCGGATCCCGGATCTATCAGGCTGCCTGCAGGTTGCAGGCCGACATCTTGCCCGACTTGTTGTCGCGCTCCATGTCGTAAGCCAGCTTCTGGCCTTCGACGATTTCGCGCATGCCCGACCGTTCGACGGCGGAGATGTGAACGAAGGCGTCCGGGCCGCCGTTGTCAGGCTGAATGAAGCCGAAGCCCTTGGTGGAATTGAACCATTTTACTGTGCCAGTGGTCATGATGAACCCTTTCATAGCGTATAGAGTGCCGCAGCGCGGATGCGCTGTGGAGGTAACGATTTTTGAAAGGAAGGTTCGACAGGGCGCGGGCTGTTCCGCGCGATAACCAAAGCTTAGCAAGCAAACATCGATGATCCCTAGATAGAGTTTTCCCTAATGAAAGTCAACCATTGGTTTCCATCCCGGTCGATTTCTCAATCAAAGGTGTAATTTCTATCGATACAACCGTCGAGCCCGGCCCCGCCTCAGACCGCCTCGAACGCAGCCCTGACCCTGGCGAGAAAAGCCCTGCGCTTGTCATCCGTCGCGCGGTCCATGTCGTGCAGCGCCAGCATGCGGAAGTCCACGCCCTTGGCGCAGAAGGCGGCCACGCCGCGCTTGAGGATCCGTTTCACCGGATTGCCCATGTAGAAATGCACCACCCACCAGGGCGAACCGGTCGACGTGACGACCCAGAAGCTCTTGATATGGGTCATCAGCGGCACGATGCGCCCGCCGGCCTTGTCATGCTCGAAAGCAACGCCCGGCACGAAGATGCGATCGATGAAGCCCTTCATGATCGCCGGCAGGTTGAACCACCATTGCGGAAAGACGAGCACCAGGCCATCGGCTGCCTTCAGCCTTGCCACGATGCCGGCGAATTCGGTTGGCTGATAGCCCGGCTCCATATAGGCGGCGCGCTCGGCACCCGTGAGGCGCGGATCGAAATCCTCTGCATAGAGATCGAGCAAGTCGACCGAATGCCCCCTCGCTTCCAGCGCCTCGACGACGGTTCTGGCTGCCGAAGCGGCAAAGCTTTCCGGCAGCGGGTGGGCAAGCACGACGAGGAAGTGCTGCACCATCAGAACAGGCTTCCCTGCCCAGCCGCCGGCTCGCTCTTGCGCGCCGGCTTCGAGACGGCAGCAGCGCGCGCCGGCTGCGGCGCTGACGGTTCCCGCGGCGCCACACCCTCGCCCGCGACAGCCGCCACGCGGCCATCGGCGAATTCGATCGCGATCGCCTGGCCATGCGACAGCCCGTCGGCGCGTGAGACCGGGCGATCATTCTCATCGCGGATCACGGCATAACCACGCGCGAGCACGTTCTTGTAAGACAGCGACTGCAGCACGCGATCCTGCGCCACGAGCGCCTGGCGGGCGCGGCGCAGATCGTTGACAACGGCACTGTCGGCGCGACGACCGAGGCTTTCCAGCCGATCCTTCGAGCGCTCCGTCATCGCCTTCAGCCGGGCCGGTACCGCCGTCAGCGTTGCATCGAAACGTCCAAGACGCGCCTTGTTGCGCTCGATCAGCCGCTCGATGACGCGCTCGGCGCGAACGGCATTGTCAGACAGTTTCTGCCTGCGCTCGACCAGCCGGCGCGCCAGCATATCGGGCGAAAGTTTCGCGGCCGCACGCTCGAAACTGCGGCGCTTGTTCATGGTGTTGAGTTCGAGGCTGCGTCCGAGCCCGGCAGCCGCCTCATCGAAGCGGCGTCGCGGGAGAGCGAGCAACTGGTCGAGCGAGGGCAGCGCCCGCACAAGGCTGCGCAGGTTCTGGCGGCGATTGTCCATCTGCCGGTTCATCGCGCCGGACAGCCGCGCGGACAGTGTCGCCACCTGCGCCTCGAGATCGGCCTTCACGGGCACCGCCATTTCGGCAGCCCCCGTCGGCGTCGGCGCACGCACATCAGCGGCGTAGTCAATGAGCGTCCAGTCGGTCTCGTGGCCGACGGCGGAGATCAGCGGAATGGTGCTCGCAGCCACTGCACGCACGACGGCCTCGTCGTTGAAGCTCCAGAGATCTTCGAGGCTGCCGCCACCGCGCGCCACGATCAGCACGTCGGGCCGAGGGATTGGCCCACCTTCGCCCAGCGCATTAAAACCCTGGATCGCGTTCGCCACCTCGTCGCCGGAGCCTTCGCCCTGAACCTTGACCGGCCAGACGAGCACATGCACGGGAAAGCGATCGGAGATGCGGTGCAGGATATCGCGGATGACAGCACCCGTCGGCGAGGTCACGACGCCGATCACCTTCGGCAGGAAGGGCAGGAGCTGCTTGCGCGCGGGGTCGAAAAGGCCTTCTGCCGTAAAGCGGCGCTTACGCTCCTCGATCAACGCCATCAGCGCGCCCGCGCCAGCCGGCTCCATCTGCTCGATGACGATCTGATATTTCGACGAACCGGGGAAGGTGGTGATCTTGCCGGTGGCAATTACTTCCATGCCCTCTTCCGGGCGATATTTCAGCTTTGAGAAAGAGCCTTTCCAGATCACCGCATCGATGCGCGCCTTGTCGTCCTTCAGGCTGAAATAGGCATGGCCCGAGGAATGCGGCCCGCGATAGCCGGAGATTTCGCCGCGCACGCGCACATGATCGAAGGAGGTTTCGATGGTGCGCTTGATCGAGCCCGAGAGTTCCGAAACGGAAAACTCGGTGAGGTTCGTCGGCGAATCGTTGTCGAAGAAATTGCTCATGCCCTTTCCCTAGCGGAAAACAGCGGCAAGTTCAGCCCGAAGCGCTGACCATCCCGTGCTTTCCCTCAGGCCAGTTCGATCCGGTAGATCTGCATGCCGGACGGGCCGTCCACCGGCACCGGGCGAAGATAGGCGGGGACCTCTCCCTTCATCATGCCGGCATAGAGACCGTCGGTCTTAGCAGCGGCAACCTTCTCCGTCTGGAAGAGCGTCGGGCAGAACACCAGGATTGTCGCGCCCGATCCGCGCAGGAAGGCTGCGGCCTCGCCGGGGGTCGACAGTCCCACATGCAATTCCGTCAGCATGCCTCCCTGATTGCGGTGATAGGGACCGGACAGAACCCGATGGCGGGTGAAGCGCAGGATTTTCGGACCGAGGTCAGATGTGGCGACAACCGTGCCAGTCGGCAGGGCGTTCAAGGCGGCGAAGCCGGCGGGGGCATCACAAGAAGACGTGTCCCCGGCAGTCGCCGACGATGCCTGTGCGAGACCCTTCATGCGGTTGGTGACCCCCGCCGTGCCCTCGACGAAGAGCACGCCGAACAGCGCCCAGGCGCTGGGCACCGAGAGAAAGGCCGCCAGCGCGAAGAGCAAGCCGGTGCCCAACTGCTCTGGCGCCTCGCGCGCCTTGCGCCTGAGTTCCCCGATCAGCAGCGCCAGCGGCGGGATTGACAGCAGATTGGCGAAAATCGCGCCGCGCACCTGGATAAGCGCAATCAGGAAACTGACGGCGATGAGGCCGAGCATGATCGCATGGCCGCGGACACGATCACCGTTGACGATGCGGAAGATGCAGACACCGATGGCGAAGAAGCCGACGGCGTAGAAGCCACCAAAGGCAGAGGGCTCCCTGGCCAGTTGATCGCGGAAGGACTGCGCCTCGATGACGCCGGACAACCAGAGGGAATGCAGCAGCGGATCGAGTTCGTTCAGCGGGTTCTGCAGGCATTGCGGCGCGATCACCAGCGCACCGACAGCGACGAGAATACCCGTGACACCGAGCACCACCCAGCGCAGGCGAGGATCCTGCATGCCCGGCAGCTGGGTCGCGGTGAACAGGGCTGCAGCACCAATGCCGACGACCGCATAAAAGCCGATGGAGAGGCTGTCGCAAGTGACGGCTGCATATTGTGCCGGCGGGACAGTGGCGAAGAAGATGACGGAAAGGCTGACCAGCAACGTCAGCGAAAAGGTGCGGGCCGCTCTTGCGTAAGCCGCGCCTTCCAGAGCCCAGAGAATGCCGACGGTTGCGCAGGCGGCGGCGA
The DNA here is from genome assembly GCA_029865885.1 of Rhizobium sp. GTDB lineage: Bacteria > Pseudomonadota > Alphaproteobacteria > Rhizobiales > Rhizobiaceae > Allorhizobium. Next base: position 17,545 of record JARXAK010000228.1, read on the forward strand.
CGAAGGGGGTCGTCTCGGCGCCGATCGCGATCGCAAGGGCGGCTGCAAGACCGGCAAGCACATGGCTCGCCATGCCACGCGCAGGGTCCAGCAGACCTGCCGCAATGGTGGCCACCAGCACCAGCTGCACATTGTGATGATCGATCGATCCCGGCAGGAAGCGGTTGACGGTGATCACGAAGACCGAGGTCAGCATCAGTGCGAGATGCATCGTGACAGCGTCACCGATCCGACGGGCGGCCACGGCGATGGCTGCCATCAGCGGCAGGATCAGCAGGAAGGGCCAGACCATCAACGCGAGGGCCTCAGCCTGCGGCATCGGTACGATCTGGGCGAAAAACTTGATCAGCAGCGCGATGGGCAGATCGACCAGCCGCGACCAGTGCATCAGCGTGCCGCCCGCAAGCCCCAGCCGGTACTGCGTCATATCGAACCAGGACTGGCCCGCCAGCAGATCGCGCACCTGAACGAGACGCATCACGTCGTCATTGTCGGTTCCGACATAGTCGGTCATCCCCGGCAGATTGAGCAGCGCGAGCGCTGCCATGGTGACGAGGCTGTAGACGAGGGTCCAGACGATCAGCGGGCGGGTGGCAGATGATCTCGACGCACCCGGCAGGATAAGGTCGGCCATGCTTCGTCAAACCTCCATGTCCGCCGGCTCTCTCCCGTCTTCGGGCGGATCGACGGACCTTATTTCAAAGACGGATACCGCCCGAAACCTAGCCTTAACCTTCTCAAGAAATAGTAAAACCAAAGGTGGCCCGAAGGCTGCCGGAACCCCAGCGCTTTGAGCAGGTCCCCATGAGCCGTTCGGCCTCCCCCTCTCTCGACATCGCCGTTCTCCTGCCTTGCTACAACGAGGCCGCGACGATCGGTCAGGTTGTCACCGACTTTCGTGCAGCGCTGCCCGAGGCGAAGATCTATGTCTATGACAACAACTCGACGGACGGGACGGCGCTGAAAGCGATGCTGGCAGGCGCGACCGTCGTGCGCGAACGCCGCCAGGGCAAGGGGCATGTGGTTCGCCGCATGTTCTGCGACATCGACGCGGATATCTACATCATGGCTGACGGCGACGGGACCTATGGCCCTGCCGATGCCGAGGAGCTGATCCGCACGCTGATCACCGAGCGCGCCGACATGGTGGTCGGCACGCGGCGCGGCGTGCATGACGATGCCGGTCGCCAGGGCCACGCCTTCGGCAACCGTCTGTTCAACCAGCTCTACCGCATGCTCTTCGGCAACGACTTCACCGACATCCTCTCCGGCTACCGCGCCTTTTCTCGCCGCTATGTGAAGAGCTTCCCGGCGGTCTCCGCCGGCTTCGAGATCGAGACGGAAATGTCCGTGCATGCCTCGCGGCTCAAGCTTCCGGTCTGCGAACTCGAACTCGATTACGGCCGTCGACCGGAGGGCTCGCATTCGAAGCTCTCGACCTTCAAGGACGGCTTCAAGATCCTCTGGATGTTCGCCATGCTGATGAAGGAGACGCGGCCCTTCGCCTTTTTCGGGCTGATTGCCGCCGGCCTGATGGGCGTCAGCCTGGCCGCGATGGCACCCGTTCTCTACGAGTTCTTTACGACCGGCCTCGTCTCGCGCATGCCGACCTGGATTGGCGCCATGGCGCTGATGATGATGTCCTTCCTGTCGTTCACGGCGGCACTGATCCTGGATTCGGTCGCCCGGTCGCGTGCCGAGCAGTTGCGCATCCATTATCTGACCCTGCCGGCACTCAACATGCCAAAGAAGACCATCGAGCCGATGCCGGAGCGCGAAACCCCTCGCCGCGAACGTTCGCCGAAGACGACGGAAAAGGGCGGGTCGTCCCGCGCGGCATGAAGAAGTTCTTGCGCTTCGCCATCGTCGGCGGGACCGGCTTCGTCGTCGACGCAGCGGTCCTCTGGCTCTTCCTCAGCTTCACGCCGATCGGGCCTCTGCCGGCCCGTATCGTTGCCATCGCGGTCGCGATGACCACGACCTGGCTGCTCAACCGCCACTTCACCTTCGGCGCCTCCAAGCGCTCCATGGCGGTCGAGGGCTTTCGTTACGGCTTCATCGGAGCGGTTACGTCACTGATCAATTACGGGGTCTATGCCCTGCTCCTGATCGGAGCCCCGCTGCTCAGCCCTTACGCCGCGCTGGTCTTTGCCTCCATCGCGGCGATGCTGTTCAGCTTCTTCGGCTATTCGCGCTACGTCTTTCGCCGCTAGAACGAAAGCCGCCGCTTACACCATCTCCCAGCCGTCCTTGTCGGCTGCGCGGTAGATCGCGTCGATCAGCTTCTGATTCGCCTTCGAGCTTTCCAGCGTGACGACCTCGCCCTTGGTGCCGGCCACGGCGCGGGCGAAGGCTTCCGCCTCGAGCTTGTACTGGCGGCTGTCGGGGAAGCGGAAGATCTGCGAGACATTATGGCCGCGATTGGTCAGCTCGACCTCTTCCGCACCCCAGCGATCGGCGTTGAAGGGCGACTTCACCTCGATGAAGCCATCCGTGCCGTGGAAGACCATCAGCTGGCGGTTGGCCATCTGGGTGGCGACGTAGAAGTTCAGCTCGAAGTCATCGAAGTCCGCCTTGACGCTCGCATAGATATCCGTGCCGAATTCCGGATCGCGCTCGATCGTCGACTGGACACGGACCGGCTCCTTGCCGGTGACGAAACGGGTGGTGATCGTGGGGTAGACGCCGATATCCGGCAGCCCGCCGCCGCCGAGTTCGGGGATGTTGCGCATGTTGCCGGGGTCGCGGTTGAAATAGGTAAACGAGCCCTGCACCATTTTCAGCGTGCCGATGGCACCCTCGGCGAGCAATTCGCGGACCTTCAGCCAGACCGGTGCGTAGGTCACCATATAGGCTTCCGTGATCAGCACCTTGTTGCGCTCACGCGCGGCAATGATCTCGTCGATCTCGGCTGCCTTCAGCGCAATCGGCTTTTCGCACAGCACATGCTTGCCGGCATCCGCTGCCTTGATCGCCCATTCGACATGCTGGCTTGTCGGCAGCGGAATATAGACCGCGTCGATGACGTCGGAGGCGAGCATGTCCTCATAGGAGCCGAAGGCATGGGGAACCGAGAAGCGGTCGGCCATCTCGCGGGCCTTGGCGAGATCACGGCTGGCAACTGCCGTCACAACGGCGTTTTCGGCATCCTGGATCGCCGGCACCACAAGCTCGCGACCGATCTTGGCCGTCGACAGAATTCCGAAACGCAGCATATCAAATCCTCCTCAAAAACTCGGGGCGGACATTAGGCGAAGGCACCAGTCGACGCAATCGGACGGTCATCTATCCCGAGGCTAAGGTGCAATCGCTGATCCATCCATTCATGCAATTGAATGGTCGTTCCAATGTGCTGCTGCTAAGCTTGGCCGCATTCCCCCATCCCTTTCCGAGGCTTTCCATGCAGAATCGTGCTCTCGGCCGCACCGGCCTTTCGATCGCTCCCGTTGTCTTTGGCGGCAATGTCTTTGGCTGGACGGCCGATGCGCAGACGTCGTTTGACCTTCTCGACCGCTTCTTCGAAGCCGGCTTCGACACCATCGACACGGCCGACGTATACTCGTCCTGGGTCGAGGGGCATGTCGGCGGCGAGAGCGAAGCGATCATCGGACAGTGGCTGAAACGCGGCTCCGTTTCGCGCGATCGCGTGACGATCGTCAGCAAGGTGGGCTTCGACACACAGGGTCGAAAGACAGGACTATCGGCAAAATGGATCCAAGAGGCGGTGGACGCGTCGCTCCAGCGGCTGGGAACCGACCATATCGATCTGTATCTCGCGCATAAGCCGGACGAGGACACCCCAATCACGGAAACGCTGGAGGCCTTTGACAGGCTCAAGCGGGATGGCAAGGTCCGGGCCATCGGCTGCTCGAACTATGATGCGCTGCAATTGCGACATTCCCTTGAGGCCGCCGCGCAAGCGGGCCTCCCGCGCTTCGATGTCCTGCAGCCGGAATACAATCTCTACAGCCGCGATCGTTTCGAGGGCCCGATCCGCGATCTCTGCCTGGCTGAAGAGATTGGCGTCATCAGCTACTATGCACTGGCCGCCGGCTTTCTCACGGGCAAGTACCGCAAGCCGGAAGACACGGCGAACTCGTCACGCGCCTATCGGGTGGGCAGCTATCTGGATGAGAAGGGCCATCGCATCCTCGGCGCCCTCGACCAAGTGGCGGCGGAAACCGGCACCAGTCCGGCGACCGTCGCGATCGCCTGGGTCGCGGCACAGCCCGGCATTACCGCACCGATTGCATCGGCGACCAGCCTGCGGCAATTGGACAGCCTGATTGCCGCCGGTAAGCTGGAGCTGACGAAGGCGCAGATTGAAGCCCTCAATGCGGCCGGCGCATGAGCCGTCCTCTTGTCATTCGGGACGCTACGGCGGCTGACGAAGCCGCCTGGCGGGGCCTCTGGAATCAGTATCTTACCTTCTACAAGGTGGACCTCGCCGATGATGTTACCGCCCATACCTGGGCGCGCATTCTCGATCCGTCGTCGCGCGTCGCCATGCGTGTTGCGGAGGTGGACGGCTTGCTCGCTGGTTTTGCCATCCACCATGACCACGATTCAACCTGGGTGAAGACGCCGGATTGCTATTTGGAAGACCTGTTCCTTGATGCGGCCTATCGCGGAAAGGGCATTGGCCGGGCGCTGATCGACGACCTGATCGCGATCGCAAAGGCCAAGGGCTGGTCGCGCCTCTACTGGCATACCGACCGGGACAACCTCACGGCCCGCAAGCTTTATGACACTTACGCACCGGAAGACGGCCATGTGCGTTACCGGCTGAAGCTCCGCTGATATCTGTCAGCTGCGCCAGCGGAAGAAATCGATGAAAGCGCGAAGCGCCGGGCGCATCTGACGGCGGCTGGAATAATAGAGCGAGAAGCCGTCGAAGGGCGGGCACCAGTCGTCGAGCACGCGCACCAGCCGCCCCTCGCGGATGTCAGCCTCGACGCCGGTATCGAATAGATAGGCAAGGCCCGCCCCATCGCGCGCGGCCTGCCGCATCAGACCCTGATCCGACAGGATCAGCGGCCCCCGGACATTGATCGACAGTGCGCGACCGTCCTTCTCGAATTCCCAGCGATAGATCGTGCCGCTCTGGAACCGCCTCCGGATACAGGCGTGCTCGGTCACGTCGCGCGGCTCGCGGGGGATCGGATGCCTGTCGAAATATTCCGGCGAGCCGACGACGGAGCCGCGCCAGGGGCCACTCATCCTGACGGCGATCATGTCGGCATCGAGATGTTCGCCGAGCCTTAAGCCCGCATCGTAGCCCTTCTCGACGATGTCCT
>JARXAK010000066.1 GCA_029865885.1 Rhizobium sp.
CACCGCAACCCGCCACTACCGCCCCGAATACAGCAACACAAAACCGCAGGAGCGAACTCAAAACTGGATAAAACTTGGGGGCAAGGTCACACTCCCAACACGCTAGCTTTTTGGTGCGTCTTCAATTCCTCGCAAGGGGGATTGGGCCAACGGTTCGACTCCGCTCAAGAGCGCAGGTTTGAGTGGGTACACGATGCATAAACGGCCCCATACGGAACATACCTGGCATTGCGCTTCTCTTGATCAGGATAGGCAGGTGCGATTCGACCGAACGCTATCGCCACGGCGATAGCGGCGGAGACAATGATATCTTCCGGCGCCAGTGAGAAGCGTTCACGGAGTGTCGCGTTGCTCCATTTAGGCCACGTTGCGGGCCGGCGTCCTCGCCGCAGTGATCGAAGCCAGAACCTCCTCGGTTGACATGACATCGGCGAAAATCGCCGCCATGTTGCACAGGGTGGCATTGTGTTCGGCATCGGTGATCGCAGCATTGCCGTCGGTCACGAAAATGATCTTGTAGTTCATCTGCTGGCCATCGCGGGCCGTGGATTCGCAGCAGCAATTGGTGAGCGTGCCGGTGATGATCAGCGTATCTATGCCCCTGGCCTGCAGAATGCCGTGGAGATCGCAGGTGCCGGGAATGAAGGCGCTGAACCGGGTCTTGTTGACGATCAGATCGGTGTCCTGGACATCCAGGTCCGACCAGAGTTCGAAATTGGGATTGCCGGGCGCAAAGGCGGTGCTCACCTTGGCGAGTTCTGACGTCGCCACCGTGTCGCGATACCACCCGGTCCAGCTTTGCGGCTCGGTGGGGTCATAGGTGTAGCGCAGGAAGACATTGAGCCCGCCGCCGTCGCGGACCGCCTGGGAGATGGAATTGACATTGGGCACGATTTCCCGCGCCACAGGCACTTCGACCGGCGCGCCGATACCCATGAATCCGACCTGCAGGTCGACGACGATATGCGCCGTGCGTGACAGATCGATGTCGGAAAACGTATGATCGCGACCGCGCAGGGTTCGGCCACGGGCGAGGATTTCGGGGGCGATTTCGATTTTGTGCATGGTCAGCTCCACAGCTATCTTTCGGGTTGAAGAATTTTAGCCTGAAGACTGGTGCTTCAGGTTTCATGTTTGCCCGCTCAGCGGGACGCGGGCGATTTCATCAGCATTGCCGTCGTCTCCGGCGCGATGGCGCCAAGGGGATTGGCGCGGGTCGGCATTCCGGCGGTGAAGGGCAGGAGCTGTTTCACGGCGACCTCGAACACACGCCTTAGTTCAGCCACTGGTTCTTTATGTTCATCCACACGGAGATCGAGCCAGGGATAGGCCTCGACATTGAACACGCGCAGGGCGGCGGATTGCTTGCCGCGCTTGTCGCCGCCGGCCTTCTGGGCGGCCTCCAGAGCCAGCATCAGCCGCTCCGGCAGGTCGAGATCGACGGTTGCTGATGCGCTGGCCGCCATGCTGGAGATGGTCTCGGCACCAACCAGCATATTGCCCTGCACGCAGAACCCGTCGCCGACAATATGGCCGGCCCAGGTCACGCAGTTGCTGCCCGTATAAGCCGCAGCCGAGCCGTTGTTGTCGACGATCCCCAGTTGCCGCACATCGCGACCGGGATCTTCCGCAACCAGTTTTTCCAGTACCTCCTGGGCCGGAAGGCCTGATCGGAGCAGTGTCAGTCCGTCGATGCCGAGATAGGGATTGACCCAGGACTGGGTGGCAATCGCTCCATTCCCAGCCTCGACCCATGAGCAGATGGCGCCGACCGCCGGGACCGCCGTCGAGACGGCGACGCCGAGCATTCCGGATCTCGGGCAGCGCGCTGCAATGGAAAATGTATTCAGTTCGAGCATGCCAGATCCCTTTCATTGCACCAGAGTCATGCCGGTCGGAGGACGCCGACCGAGCCTCTGCTCATTTGGCCTTCCAATCCCCGTCCTGTTCGAAGGCATAGGCGGCCTTGTAGAGCGTCACCTCGTCATACATCCGGCCGGTCAGCATCAGCCCGACGGGCAATCCGTCGACCAGGCCGCAGGGGACCGTTATCGAAGGCATGCCTGTTATGTTGTAGGGAGCCGTATTGCCCAGCATTTCCCAGGCCTTGTGCAGATAGGTAGATCGCGGCGCGCCGGGCTCGGGCAGGCTGGGTGCGGTCATCGGCGTCGTGGGCATCAGCAGGATGTCAAAATCCTTCATGAACTCCGCGTAGCGGGCCGAAAGGGCGCGCCGCACATTGATCGCCTTGGCCCAGACCTTGCCCTTGTGCGTGTCGGCCATTGCGCGGCCGAGCAGCATGAAGACCTTCACCGTATCGGGAAAGGTGTCAGCATGGTCCTTCCAGCTTGAGAAGCGGTCAATCGCGCCGCCGGAGTAGAGGCCGGTGGCACCTGACGCGACGCCATTGCCGTCGAAGGCCTGGCGGATGAAGCCTTCGGCGGCGGCGGCCATGAAATAGCTTGAGAATTCGGTGTGTAGCGGCAACGAGACTTCGGTCACGATAGCGCCGAGCTTTTCCAGCACGCCTGCGGCTTCCATGACCTTCGCGTCGACGCGCGGATCGGATTCCGGCCGACCGAAGCCCTCCTTGATCACAGCGATCCGCAGGCCTTTCACGCCACCTTTCAGCAACTGGCTATAGGCCGGCGGCTGATAGGCACCCTGCCTGACATCATAGCCATCGGGACCGGCGATCACCTCGAGCATCAGGGCGTTTTCCTTGACGGTCCGCGTCATCGGCCCGGTATGGTCGATGGTGATTTCCATGCTCATGATGCCGGTATAGGGCACCAGACCGAAAGTCGGCTTGAGGCCGACAATGCCGCAGAAGGCTGCCGGCAGGCGGATGGAGCCGCCCTGGTCGCCGCCAATGGACATGTCCACATCGCCAGCCGCGACGGCCGCCGCACTGCCCGAGGATGATCCACCTGCGGAATAGCCATGTTTCCAGGGATTGTGGCAGGGGCCGGTCGCATTGGTGTGGCTGGAGCCGGAAAGGCAGAAATATTCGCAATGCAGCTTGCCGGTAATCTCCGCGCCGGCATCGAGAAGGCGGGTCACCACCGTCGCGTCAAGTTCAGGCACAAAGCCTTCGAGAAAGGCAGCACCATTCATCATCGGCACGCCGGCCAGCATGACATTGTCCTTCAGAGCCACCTTGTAGCCCTTGAGTTTGCCGTCCGCAGCCCCCTTCACCGAGGTTTTCCGGTACCAGGCGTTCAGCGGATCCTCAGTGGCATCCGGTCGGTAGCCCGGGGTGCGGGGATAGCTGACGACGGGCAGGGGTTCGGGTGCAGCGAGCAAGGCATCGGCGCCGTCGAAATAGGGCTTCATAAGGTCGAGGAACTCCTCGGAATCGCCCTTCGAGAAGTGGATGCCCATGGCTTCGGCAATTTCGGAGAATTTTTCAGGTGTCGGCAGGCTGTTCATGTGTCGGTCCTTTGATTGTGCCGGGCACCGGCAGGTTTTCAGGCAAGGCTCCGCCGCCTGCGAAACGTGGTCCGCAGTTGGGAAGGTTTAGGCTTGGTCAAACAGTGTGCTGGCCGTCGCCAGTGTTCAGGTATTTCGCTCCGCCGGATCCGGCGGCAAGATTTCAACGGCATCAATGGCGGCTGCCGAGGTCAGTGCCGGCTTGGCAAACAGCACCAATCCAGTGGCAACGACGACGATCATGCATCCCAGCAGCATGATCAGGTCGGGCACTTCATTGAACCAGATATAGCCCACCACCAGGCCGCCGAGCAGGTTCGAATAGTGAACGGGTGCCAGTCGCGAAGCCGGGGCATAGCGCAGCGGCAGGATAATCAGGAACTGACCGATACAGGAAACGACGCCCATCATGATGACGATCATCCATTGCGACGTGGTCGGCGTGACCCAATAGAAGGGCAGCGTCGGCACCATCAGCAGGGTGGAAAGCGCCATGAACCAGAAGACGATTTCCAGTGTGTCATTGTGGCGCGACAGGGCCCTCTGCTGAAGCATGGTGACCGCGCCCAGAATTGCCGCGCCGATCCCGTAGATTAGGCCAATATCGGCTGATAGACCTGACGGTCGCGCGATCAGCAGCACACCGAGGAAACCACCGCCCACCGCAATCCATAGACGCAATGATATGTGCTCCTTGAGAAAGAAGGCCGACATCAGCGCCACCAGCACCGGTGAGAGGAAGAAGATCGCCGTCACTTCCGCAAGCGGCAGGATGCCGAACGCAACATAGGCCATCAGCAGCACCGTGGTCATCACCAGCACGTGGGGCATGTGGGAGCGAATGCGCTCTGTGGTGACCGTCGGACGTACGCCTGACCAATACAACAGCAGGGCCATCGGCAGCAGTCCGAACAAGCCGCGAAAGAAGACGATCTGGTTGACCGGAAAGGAAGCGGCAAGGTCCTTGACGATGGCATTCATGATCGCAAATAGGGCAAAGCCCGCCAGCATGATCAGCACACCCTTGCGGACACTTTTCTCATTCGTACCAAGTTCGAACGTGGCGGTTGAGGTCATTGGGGATTTGTATCCATTCGCAGCCAGGCGGGTATGAAGGGGGCCATCGGCCATCAGGAATGACCGACGACGACGGGGGCGACCTTGTCATGATGGAAGCAGCGCACCATGTGCGCATTCTGGTCGGTCACCTCAGGTGGAAACCCTTCCTGGCAGACCTCGCTCGCATATTTGCATCGCGGTGCGAAGCTGCAGCCCGGGGGCAGGAAGCGCAGATCCGGCGGACTGCCGGGAATGGCGTCGATATCGGTGTCGCGGTTCTGCCCGTGGACCGTCGAGGATAGCAGCCCGAGCGTATAGGGATGCTTCGGGTTGAGAAGAACCTCGCGAACGCTGCCATATTCGATGATGCGGCCCGCATACATGACCGCAACCTTGTCGGCGATCTGGGCTGCGACGCCTAGATCATGGGTGACGAAGATCACGCCCATGCCGAATTCTTCCTGCAGCTTGCGCAGCACGATCAGCACCTGGATCTGCACTGTTGCATCGAGCGCGGTCGTCGGTTCATCGGCCAGAAGCAGGGACGGCCGGCATGATAGCGCCACGGCCATCATGGCGCGTTGGCGCAAGCCACCGGAAAGCTCGTGCGGAAAGGCTTTCAGACGCCGCTCCGGCGATGGCACCTTGACCATCTGCAGCAGTTCGAGGGCGCGCTTCATCGCGTCCTCCTTCGAACATTTCTCATGGCGCATGACCGTCTCGGCGATCTGGTCCCCGATTGTGTAGACCGGATCGAGCGCGGTCATGGGCTCCTGGAAGATCATGGATATCACCGAGCCACGAACCGAGCCCATCTCCCTTTCGGAAAGCGCCATGATGTCGTATTGGCCGACGCGCATCGCACCCGAGATCACCGAGCGCTTCTTGGGATGCAACTGCATCAGCGAGCGCATGGTTACCGACTTACCTGAACCGGACTCGCCGATGATGCACAGAACCTCGCCAGGCATCACATCGAAACTGACCCCGTTGACGGCCCGCACATTGGAATCCCGGCTGACGAAATTGACGGTCAGATCCCGCACTTCGACCAGCGGCGTCACCGGGCGGGCTTCATTTGCAATGCTTTCCATGACACTCACCCTCCGTT
>JARXAK010000132.1 GCA_029865885.1 Rhizobium sp.
CGCCTATCCGGCGCATGCGGCCTTCGGCGGCTACAAGCAGTCGGGCATTGGGCGCGAGACGCATAAGATGATGCTCGACCACTACCAGCAGACCAAGAACATGCTGGTGAGCTACAGCCCGAAGGCATTGGGTTTCTTCTAAATCGGCACCTCCCCCTTGAGGGGGGAGGTCGCAGCGAAGCTGCGGGTGGGGGTGACGGTTCTGTCGCCATTGGGTCACCCCACCCCGGCACTGCGTGCCGACCCTCCCCCTTAAGGGGAGGGTGCTTCGCTGACGCTACCTCTGATCAATCCCTAACCCTCTCCCCGCAAGCGGGGTGAGGGGACTAGGTTGGAGCCAGCCATGACCACCGCCGACCAGCCCCGCGTCACCGCAACCGACGCCGCACTCGAATTTCTTGCCGAGATCAGACAGGATCACCCCGATATCCTCTTTCACCAGTCCGGCGGATGCTGTGACGGGTCTTCGCCGATGTGTTATCCGGCGAGCGAATACCGGGTGGGGGAGACGGATGTGAAGCTCGGCGAGATCGGCGGCGTGCCGTTCTATATCAGCGGCAGCCAGTATGCCGTCTGGGCGCATACGCAGCTGATCATCGATGTCGTGCCGGGCAGGGGCGGGATGTTCTCGCTCGACAATGGCCGCGAGCGGCGGTTCCTCACGCGGTCACGGTTGTTTTCCGGCGGCGAGGCCTGCCCGTTGCCGGTGATGTCCCGTTCTGTAAATTGATACCAAGTGTCGATGATAGGAACCGATAGGATGGTTTATTGCGGGTCTCTGGCTAGGCGCGGCGCGCCGGGCGATGCTGTCGCATCGTCCAAGCGGCGCAACAACGCCAGGGGCCTGCAATAAGCCACCTTTGGTCGGCTTCCCGCCCGTTCTGGCGTCGTCGAGCTCCTTGACCGATGCGACAGCATAGCTCTTCGGACCTCTCCTAGCCAGAAAGGGGGGTCGAGCCGATCCTATGGGTTCCTATCATCGACACTTGGTATGACCCGGCTCAGCGCAGGCCCATGGTTTCGCAGGCTGTGTCGATCAAGGCGAGCTTGACGGCTTGCGTGGCCAGATATTCGTTCAGGAAGTCGCGCGAGATCCACATCGTGGACCGGCCACGATTGCCTTCCCAGCCGATGCTGCCAAGCGCTTCCGCCTCCCTCAGCTTGCGCGTCAGATGGGTGCGGGAAAGGCGGAAGTTTTCGGCGAGTTCCGGCACGGAGCGGACCTGTGTCGGCACGCGCTCGACCGACGGATCGACCGGATCGACGCCGACCATCAGCCAGTCCATGACGATGCCGCCATTGTTGAGCCAGGTGAAGAGCGACCAGGTCTGAGGCGGTGTGCGGATCTGAGGCGAGACCATGGCAAGGCCTGTGATCTCCGGGTGCAGGCGGGGGAGGATCGTTTCGTCGGCCTCGAAGGCATCGAGCCTCTTGCCCCCGTCCAGCCGGTCTAGGCTCGCCAGATGGATGAACACCCAGCGCCGGGTGGCGGCGATCGTCTGTGGGGCTGGTATGAAGGGGCGGTTGCGACGATCCGGCGTCTGACCATGCTGCGCGACGCCATAGACCAGCATCTCCTTGATGAAGGCGTCGGCCGTGTTGACCGAGGAGATGCCGAGCGTCCTGACCCGCTCGAGATAGCGTGCCATCAGCACCACGGGTTCCGGGTTGCCGCGCGCTACTTCGGAGAAATACTGTCCCATGGCGAGGTGGCCGAGCAGCCAGCGTTGCTGGGTTCCGAAAACCGCAGCGAGACGCGGGGTCTCGTCGTTGACGCGGAGCAGGCCTCGGGATTGATCCCGGACTGTTTCGTGCAGATCGGGGTTGGCAAGCAGTTGTTCAACCGAGAGCGACATCAAATCACGCGTTCAGGATGCAGTCATGGACAAAGGTTCCTGTCGAAACCTTGAGGCTGAAACCTGTATGCAATGAGTAGACAGAGTGCAAGAGATTGTTTGTCCCTCACACTTTCTTGTCTGCTTTAAGCTTAATGACCGAAATAGTCTGCCTCAGTCGAAGAGACTGGAGACCGACTCTTCCTGGCTGGTGCGGTTGATCGCTTCGCCAAGGAGTGTTGCAGTCGAAAGCACGCGAATATTGTGCGCCGACTGGACGGCCGTGGTCGGCTGGATCGAATCGGTGATCACGAGTTCACGCAGCTTGGACGAGGCCACGCGGGTGACCGCGCCGCCGGACAGCACGCCATGCGTGATATAGGCAGTGACGCTGGTCGCGCCGTTCTTCAGCAGCGCTTCGGCGGCATTGCAGAGCGTGCCGCCGGAATCGACGATGTCGTCGATCAGGATACAGTCCTTGCCGGTGACGTCGCCGATGACGTTCATGACCTCGGATTCACCCGGGCGGTCGCGACGCTTGTCGACGATGGCGAGCAGACAGTCGAGGCGCTTGGCAAGCGAGCGGGCGCGCACCACGCCGCCGACATCCGGTGACACGACCATGACATTGTTGGTGTCGTAGCGTTCCTTGACATCATTGGCGAGCAGCGGGACGGCGTAGAGATTGTCGGTCGGAATATCGAAGAAGCCCTGGATCTGTCCGGCATGCAGATCGAGTGTCAACACGCGGTCAGCACCGGCCTCGGTGATCAGGTTGGCGACCAGCTTGGCCGAGATCGGCGTGCGTGGCCCCGCCTTGCGGTCCTGGCGGGCATAGCCGAAATACGGCAGCACGGCCGTGATGCGGCGTGCCGAGGATCGACGGAAGGCGTCGATCATGATCAACAGTTCCATCAGGTGGTCGTTCGTCGGGAACGACGTGGCCTGGACGACAAAGACATCCTCGCCGCGCACGTTTTCCTGGATTTCGACGAAGATTTCCTGGTCTGCGAAACGGCGGACGCTGGCTTTGCCGAGTGGTACGTTGAGATAGGAGCAGATCGCTTCGGCCAATTGCCGGTTCGAATTACCTGCGAAAACCTTCATCTTGGCCCGCCTGTTACCATGCTGAGATGCGGGCTTTTTAGCGCCCTTCCCCCTGAATGCAAGAGGTTTGGACAGCTAAGCCCATATTTTCGGTTGATGCGCGAAATGGGGCGCAGGATTTGCGGTTTTGCCGGGCACGGAACGATCGGCCGTCAGCCGGCACGACTGTTCCGCCATGATACATATTCGGCCATGCTCTTGGTCGCGATCTGCTGCATCACGGAGGCGGGAACGCCGGCCCAGGGATCCTGCGCGCCAGAGGGCACGATCTCCTGGCCCTGGATGCGGTGCAGCCGGCCGCCGCTGCCGTCAAGGATGTCCCAGACATAGGTGATCGTCACATTGCCGCCATCGGAGAAGGCGGAGAAATAACCTTTGAGGATGTGCTCGCTGGACGCATCGCTCGCGCTCTTGATGGTCAGGCCACGGGCGCGGGCTTCGGCGCCGAGCTGGCGCGACAGGGGGGTGACGGCCTGGACCGGGGCGCCGATGATCGGCAGGAAACGGATGCTGCCCGTCGACTGCGCCGCCGGGGGCAGGGCGGCCTGCTGGGCTTGGGCGGCCGGCTGCGGCTGGGCGGCTTGCTGGAGCGGCTGAGCGGGCTGGCTTGTCTGAAGGGTGGCGGCCTGCTGTTGCGGGGCGCTCGGGAAGGCCTGTGGATCGGCCCCGTTGAGGGGTGCGGAGGCCGCAGGATTGCGACCGTCCTGCGCCAGTGCCGCCGCCTGGGCTTCCAGTGAGTTCTGCGGTCCTCTCGGAGGCTCGCTATAGCCACCTGGCTGATCGAGCGGAGCGTTCTGAACCGGCTGGGTTCCGCCGGCAGGTGCGGCGAGGTCCTGCTGATAGGACGGCGGTAGGCTGCCATTGCCGACGTCGGCCGGCGGCGTCAGCACATCCGTGCTGTTGCAACCCGAGATCAGCGCCAACAGGCCGAGGATACCGGCCAGTTTCGTGGTCATTCTGCGGGAACGTCTCACCACGGCGGGTCCTTCCGCTTCGATCCTGTCACAATTAATGTGACTAGCATGCCTTGCCTGTCAATTCCCTGAATGGACAGGCAAAACTGCGTGACCGTACCGAACTGTGCTCGACACTTGGTATTAGACGCTGATCAGATCGAGCGGGTGGCGTGACAGGGCGCGCGGTGCGGTCTCCGTTGTCAGGTAGGTGTGGCCGATGGTCATGGCGGCTTCCCGGTCGCTGTCCATGATGATCATGTGCACAAAGAGCGTCATATCAGGCGCAATCTCCAGTGGATTGCCGGCATGGAACATCTGGTGCTCCATCCAGGACGGTGCGAAGCGGGCGCCGACGGAATAGCCGCAGGCATTGAAGCGGTGGCGGGTGAGGCCGCGTTCGTCCATCACCTTGGCATGAGCGTCGAAGACGTCGCCGAAGCTGTGCCCGGGGCGCAGGACGTGCTCGACCGCATGCATGCCTTCGAGTGCTGCCGCGTAGAGCTCCCGGTGGCGCGGCGAGGGCTCGCCGACAAGCACCGTGCGCAGCATCGGCGCGTGGTAATGCGCAGACACGCCGGCCCATTCGAGCGTGATCTGGTCCGCAGGCGACAGCTTGCGACGGCCGGATTTGTAGCGACAGAGAAGGGCGTCGGCTGAGGAGCCGATGACGAAGGGGTTGGCAGGGTAATCACCGCCGCCGGCAAGGACTGCCGACTGCAGGGCGGCCAGTATCTCAGCCTCATCCGCCTCAGGGCCGATCAGCGGCAGGGCGGCATCGAAGGCGAGATCCGCCAGTTCGGCTGCGCCCTTTACCTTGGCGATCTCGGCTGGCGATTTTACCAGCCTGAGATTGCTGACGAGATAGGAGGCATCCACCGCCTCGCAGAAATTGGTCAACTGGTTGTCGACGAGGCGGGCGACGCGGCCGGTCATGCCGTGGGTGTCGTATTCGACGCCGAGGCGCATGCCCAGGAGATCGAGGTCGCTCAACAGGTTTCGCAGGTCGACGGCGGGGTCGGCATTCAGCCGGTCAACCCAGACGACGATATTGTCGATCGTCGAGGTCTGCTTGGCCTGGCGAAGGTCCGGGGTGCGGGTGAGGAGTGTTGCGCTGCCATCGGCCTTGACGACCAGGGTCTGGAAAAAGCAGTAGCCGAAGCTGTCATAGCCCGTCAGCCAGTACATGCTCTCCTGAGCGAAGAGCAGCAGGGCATCGAGTTTCTCTTCGGCCATGCGCGCCATCAGACGGGTGCGTCGGGCGGAAAACTCGGCTTCGGAAAAGTGCAGCGCCATCTCATTCCTCCATGATCGCGATCGCGGATATCTGCCGCCCATAATCGGGTTCTCCCGCATGGGTGGTCCGGCGATAGGAATAGAACGTCTGAGGGGCCGCATAGGTGCATCGGTCAATGCTGTCGGCGATGACACCGGCTTGCGTCAGGCGTTTGACGGTGAGGCCGGGCAGGTCGAACATCGCGTGACCGGGTTTCGTGGAGGGTGTGAAGAAGGCTTCGAATTCCGGGTTGGCGGCAAGAAAGCGATCGACGAATTCGGGGCCGACCTCGTAATTCGCCTTGGAAATCGATGGGCCGAGCGTGGCGTGGATTGCCTCTCGGCGTGCGCCAAGGGCAATCATGGCGTCAACAGTGTTTTCCAGCACGCCGCCAAGCGCCCCCTTCCAGCCTGCATGGGCCGCACCGATGACACGGTTTTCAGGATCGGCGAAGAGGATCGGGCCGCAATCGGCCGTGAGCACGCCGAGGATGATGCCGGGGCTTGCCGTCACCTGCGCATCGGCCTGCGGGCGGCTGCCATCATAGCCGGCGCCGACCACGGCGACATCGGGGGAATGGATCTGATGTGCTGTGGCAAGCCGCTCCACCGGCAGGCCGAACCACGCGCTCACACGACGGCGGTTTTCGCGCACCTTGTCCGGATCGTCGTTGGAGCCGATGCCGACATTGAGGCCTTGGTAGATGCCTTCAGAGACGCCGCCGTCGCGGGTGAAGAAGCCGTGGCGGATGCCGGCTCCTGCCATGTCTTTAAGGCGTTCGGCAGTAATGGGGCGTGGCTGGTTGGCTGTGCTCATGATCGGGTCTCCTGAGCCTTGGCAAATCACGCGTATGTTATGCGGATCCTGCGAAGCAATTGAATTCCATCGGCTTTCTTCGAATTCAAGCCAGTGGGAACGGGCGCGATCGTGCAGATCGCGCCGGCCCATGTCAATGCTTGGGCTTGAAGGGCAGCAATTGAACGGCGGGGGAGGAAACGGCCATGACCTTGAAAAGCTCGCCCATATATCCGTTGCCGGCGCCGGCCAGACGATGCACGGCATCGACGATCTCGCCTTGCATCTTCTCGTCCTTGTCGCGCCCCAAAGACGCCGCGCGCTGCTCGATGCCAAGGCCAACCAGGAAGTCGCCCTGGTGCATGCAACCGTTCAGATGAACGCCTGCCGCAAGGGCGGTGCGTGCGAGGTTCTCGAAGTCGACATGGCTGGTCAGATCCGCAAGGCCCGGATGGGCAAGCGGCGGATCGTATTCATGGGCACGCACGGCCTGCAGTGTGTCGCCGAAATTGGTGACCATGTGTCCGTAGTCGATGATCAGGGCCGTGCCGTGATGGGCGATCAGGCGCTCGCAGATCGTCAGCATCACCGACTGGCGGGCCGGTGCCACCTCGAAGATCTCGCCGTCGGCGGGCGGGTTGACGCCCTGCGGCAGCATGGAGGGATCAAGCGTTGCGACGCCGAGCGTGAAGCAGAGTTCATCGTTTTCGTCGAGGCCGACCATGCGTTCGCGAAAGCCGTTCGCGGTCTTGACGAACTGGCGGATGGGGATCGCGTCGAAAAGCTCGTTTGCGGCCAGCAGGGTGAAACCTTCCGGCACGCTGTCGAAGCTCTCGTGCCAGGAGACTTTGTCTCCGTGGCTGGAGAGTGTCTCCATCTGGGTGAGTTTCAGAAGCGCGCTGGTTTCAACGAGATGGACGGTTGCCGTTTCGTAGAAGGCGGGGGCGGCACGGGAAATCACCCGCAGCATGTCGGACATCATGGTGCCGCGGCCGGGGCCGATCTCGACCAAGCGCACGTCGCGCGGTTCGCCATGACGCTGCCAGGTGTTGATCATGAAGATGCCGAGCATCTCACCGAAGAGCTGGCTGACCTCGGGCGCCGTGACGAAATCACCGGCGCTGCCAAAGGGGTGGCGGGTGCGGTAGTAGCCGTGTTCGGGATCCGCCAGGCATAGAGCGAAATAATCGGTGATGCTGATCGGGCCATTGGCTGCAATCAGCGACTTGATCTTTTCGGCGAGTGGTGTGGCCATCGGCGCTCCTCAGCCTTCAGTCGCGGGGACTGCACGCCCCGAGCGCAGGAATATCCAGACCCCGATCAGGAGCATGGGCAGCGACAGCACCATGCCCATGGTCAGCCAGCCGCCGAAGAGATAGCCGATCTGCACGTCGGGCTCGCGGAAGAATTCGACGAAGATGCGGGCGGCGGCATAACCGGCGACGAAGATGCCGGTGATGCGGCCCGGCGCCCTCAGGGCTCCGAAGGCACGCGCGAGGATCTGCAGGACGATCAATAGGACGAGGCCTTCCAGCACGGCTTCATAAAGCTGGCTCGGATGGCGGGGGAAGGGGCCTCCGCTGGGGAAGGCCATGGCCCAGGCAACATCTGCCGGGCGACCCCAGAGCTCGCCATTGATGAAATTAGCGATGCGCCCGAAGAACAGGCCGAGGGGAACGACGCTGGCGACCAGGTCGAACAGGCTCCAGAGACGGATTTCATGCTTGCGGGCGAAGAACAGCATGGCGAGCGTCGCGCCGATGAAGCCGCCATGGAAGGACATGCCGCCATTCCAGACCTCGATCGCGCGCATTGGATTGGCGGCGACGGAGGCGAAATCGTAGAAGAAGATGTAGCCGATGCGGCCGCCCGCGACGACGCCGATCGCCACCCAGAGGATGAAGTCGTCGATCTGCTGCAGGGTGGCGGGTGGCTTACCGTTCGGCCACAGATTGGGGCGCTTCAGGAGATCGCGGGCGATCAGCCAGCCGAGGAGGATGCCCGCCACATAGGCCAGCCCATACCAATGGACCGCCAACGGACCGATCGAGAAGGCGATCGGATCGATCGCGGGAAAAGAGACGGCGGCGAAAAGGTCCAGAACTGACAACAATGGATTACTTTCGTTGATGTTGGTGGAAAATGGCGTCGCGAATAGGCACGGTCAAGATGGAATCGGGGTGGCTGCGACACCGTCAACCACCTTTATCTTCACCTGCCGTCTTGCATGCCTGCAGATCTGGTCCTACCTCGTTCTCAAGGGTTCATTGCCCGCCCGTAGTCTTCTTGAGAGGAGTTTTCCATGTCGACCGGCCCCAACCGTATTCTCGATGATTTCGCCAAGTTGATGACGGACGCTGCAGGCGCCGCGCAGGGCGTGCGCAAGGAGGTCGAGACCGCCTTCCACGCCCAGGCCGAGCGCTGGATGAACAGCATGGATCTCGTCAAGCGCGAGGAGTTCGACGTTGTCCGCGAGATGGCGCTGAAGGCGCGCGAGGAGAACGAGGCTCTTCAGAAGCGGATCGAGAGCCTGGAAGCGCAGCTTTCGGCTCAGGCCAAGTAAGGCCGTCGTCCCGTTTCGGGACGGTTCGAGATCCGCTGTCGTCCCCATCAAAGACCCATTGCCTGTGGCTTTGGGTCTTTTTGTATTTTCAGCACCTTGACGGGTCGTGGAACGGGTGTTGCCCACGAAAAAAATGCAGCTTGTGGACAGGTCCGAAAAAGCCAATCGGCAGAGTCGCTTATGGGGTGATGCAAAGGCGATTCTAAAGCCGCCATCCACAGCCGTCGCGGCCAAATATGGCAAAGGGGGCTGGTGCTGGCCCGCCACGATTATACACTGATTTTCAACGATGATTCTGAGCGGGGGCCGCGTAAGTTTCGGGCAGGGTGCGTCTTCTACCCTGGGGTCCTTCGGAATCGTTTTCATTAGTTTCCGGTTCAGGTGTCCGAGTGGCCCGGCGGTTTGCCGGCTACCCGTATTCATTCCGGTCAAGAAGGTGATGCATGAGCCTCATGGAAATCGAAATCGAACGCCAGTCCAACCCGGTCGACATGATCGAGTTTGTGGCGGCGACCAATGATTGGTCGTTCGAGCGTTCGGGCGAAGACGAAATTGCTATGACCGTCGAGGGGCGCTGGGCCGATTACCACGTCTCCTTCTCCTGGATGGAGGAGTTCGAGGCGCTGCATCTCGCCTCTGCCTTCGATCTCAAGATCCCGGAAAACCGTCTCAACGAAGTCATCAAGTTGCTTTCCTACGTCAATGGTCAGGTGCTGATGGGGCATTTCGACCTGTGGCGGAACGAGGACGTCGTGATTTTCCGCCAGTCGCTGCTGCTCGCCGGTGGTGCCGAGCCGACCAACCGCCAGGTCGAAGTGCTGCTTTCCTCTGCTGTTGATGCCTGTGAAGCCTATTACCAGGCCTTCCAGTTCGTCGTCTGGTCCGGCATGGACGCCAAGAGCGCCATGGATGCCGTTCTGTTCGAGACTGTCGGAGAAGCTTGAGCATGACGAATGCCGCATTTGGACAGATCGTCCTCGTCGGGGCCGGCAATATGGGCGGCGCGATGCTAGCCGGCTGGCTGAAGAGCGGAGTTCCTGGTTCCTCCGTCACGGTACTCGATCCGGCGCCGTCTGAGGCGATGGTTGCCATCATAGCCGAAGCGGGTGCACGACATGCGGTATCCGCTCCGGAAGGCCTGATCGCCGATATCCTTTTCCTGGCCGTGAAGCCGCAGGTGATGGATGCCGTGCTGCCTGGTCTGAAGTCTCTTGTCGGAGCGACGACGACAGTCGTCTCTGTCGCGGCCGGCAAGACGATCGCCTCGATGGAAGGGCATCTCGGCCATGCTGCCATGGTGCGTGCCATGCCGAATACGCCTGCCATGGTCGGGCGCGGCGTCACCGGTGCCTTTGCCAATGCCGCCGTTTCCGACGCCCAACGGGACATCGTCCATCGCCTGCTCCAGGTCTCCGGGCCTGTCGAATGGGTGGCCAGCGAAGCAGAGATCAATGCCGTGACCGCCGTCTCGGGCAGCGGGCCGGCCTATGTATTCTATCTCGTCGAATGCATGGCGGAGGCAGGCCGGAAAGCGGGCCTGCCGGCGGACCTCGCCATGCGTCTCGCACGAGAAACGGTCGCGGGGGCTGGTGAATTGTTGCACCAGTCCCCCGACCCGGCTGCCCAGCTGCGCAAGAATGTGACCTCTCCCGGCGGGACGACGGCAGCAGCCCTTTCCGTGCTGATGGCCGAGGACGGCATGCAGCCGCTGTTCGACGAAGCGATCGAGGCGGCGCGCAAGCGGGCCGAGGAGCTGGCCCAGTGAGCGGGTCGGACGTGAGCAGAGCGGAAATCACGTTTGCCGATTTCGAAAAGGTCGACATCCGTGTCGGCACGATCCTCGAGGTCGAGACCTTTCCGGAGGCGCGCAAGCCGGCCTACAAGCTGAAGATCGATTTCGGCCCGGAGATCGGGATCAAGAAGTCTTCGGCGCAGATCACGGTGCATTACACGCCGGAGACGCTGGTCGGACGGCAGGTGCTGGGGGTGGTCAATTTTCCGCCGCGCCAGATCGGTCCGTTTCGCTCCGAGGTGCTGACGCTTGGTTTCGAGGACGAAAACGGCGCCATTGTTCTGGCCGCCGT
>JARXAK010000136.1 GCA_029865885.1 Rhizobium sp.
GGTTTCGATACAGGCATCGAGCGGCACGAAATGCACGCCGTCGCCCTTCAGCGCCAGTGACGCGGCGGTGACGGCCTTGACGGCGCCGAGTGCGTTGCGTTCGATACAAGGCACCTGGACGAGGCCGGCGACCGGGTCGCAGGTCATGCCGAGATGGTGCTCGAGCGCAATTTCGGCAGCGTTTTCAATCTGCTCCGGCGTGCCGCCCATGACGGCGGCAAGACCGGCGGCGGCAATGGCGGAGGCCGAGCCGACCTCGCCCTGACAGCCGACTTCCGCGCCCGAAATCGAGGCATTGTGCTTGATGATCCCGCCGATCGCGGCAGCCGTCAGCAGATAGTCGCGAATGCCTTCCTGATCGGCATCGGGATGGAAATGCAGGTAGTAGCGGACGGTCGCCGGCACCACGCCGGCTGCCCCATTGGTCGGCGAGGTCACGACACGGCCGCCGGCGGCATTTTCTTCATTCACCGCCATCGCATAGACCGAGAGCCAGTCATTGGCGAGAACGGGATTGAGACGGTTGGAGCGCCACTCCTCCTGCAGCTTGTCATGGATCGACTTGGCGCGACGGCGCACCTTCAAGCCACCCGGCAACTGGCCTTCCTGGCGCAGGCCGCGATCGATGCAGCTCGACATCGCGTCCCAGAGCCTGTCGAGCCCGGCATCGAGATCCTCACGGCTTCTCACAACCTCTTCGTTGGCCCGCTTCATCTGGGCGATCGAAAGCCCTGAAGCAGCGGCCATCGCCAGCATCTCCTTCGCCGAGGAGAAGGGATAGGGCACCTTTTGCGACGAGGCCTGCTTCTTCTGCTTCTGCATGGCCAGAAGCTCGGTATCGGTGACCACGAAGCCGCCGCCGATCGAGTAGTAGATCTGGGTAAGCAGGACGCGACCATCCTTGTCGAGGGCCGAGAGCCGCATGCCATTGGCATGGCCCGACAGAGGGGTCTTCTTGTCGTAGACGAGATCGTCCTTGGGCTGGAAGTGATAGGCCGGGTGACCCGGCGGGGTGACGCGCCCGGATCGTTCGACCTCGGCGATGATCCCCTCCATACGATCGGGATCGATGCTATCGGGCGCTTCGCCCATCAAACCGATGATGACAGCATTGCCCGTGCCGTGGCCGATGCCGGTATAGGCAAGCGAGCCGTGCAGGCTGGCCTTCAATGCCGCCACATGCGCGCCCGCCGGGCGCGGCCACTGATCGGAGAGGATCAGATCGAGGAACCGGTTGGCCGCCGTCATTGGACCCATGGTGTGGGAACTCGAGGGGCCGACGCCGATCTTGAACACGTCGAAAACCGAAAGAAACATGGGGCTCCTCGCATGCGGGTATGTGAAGCGCAAAGGCTAGAACATCGCGTAACACGAATGCGCCTTGCAATCGACATCGGCTTTCACCGCCGCGACATGGTGGAGATGGTCGCGAAAGCGCTGAAACGCAAACAGCGCGGCCGTGAGGACCGCGCTGTTCGTTCAATCGCCTGTGGCGGATGTCAGATCGTGCCGAAAAGATAGGCCAGGCACATAACGCCGGCAAACCCCATCAAGGCACGGAAAGTAACACCCCAGCACGACTTCTGGAAACTGCCTTCCATGGAAACTCCGAATGAGAACACATTCACAGGGAAAGCCGTCCCCCGACCGCTTTCTGGCGACTGATCTATTAAAATCGGCGGGCCTTCGCAACTGCAAAAATGGCAAAAGGAAGGCGCAAATTGCGCAGCAGACATGCAGCCACTGCATGGATCCTCGAAATTTCAATGGGATAGAGGGGGAATTCGTCAACCGCATCCCGGCGCCACCTGCCCCAATTCAGGCCAATATCTTTCATGTGGTTAATTTCCGTTGTGGAGAAGGCGCATGGCGCGATAATGCCGCCGCGATCAGGCCCGGGGGATTCGCTCACATGACCATCATCGATTACTGCGCCATGACGCTCTTCGTCCTGCTCTGGCTCGCCTATGCCCGCATCACCGGCGACCAGCAGATCCTGTCGCGCACCAGCCTGACCAAGGCGATGGCCGAGCGCCGCCGCGAATGGATCCTGAATTCGATGAACCGCGACCTGAAGATGATCGACACGCAGATCATGGGCGGCCTGCAGAACGGCACGGCCTTCTTTGCGTCGACGACGATCTTCGCCATCGGTGGCTGTTTCGCCCTGCTTGGCGCGACTGAACAGGTCGACGCGATCCTGAAGGACATCCCCTATATCGTGCAGGGTGGTCGGGCGACCTTCGAACTCAAGGTCTGCGGGCTGATCGCGCTGTTTGCCTATTCCTTCTTCAAGTTCGGCTGGTCCTACCGCCTGTTCAATTACTGTACGATCCTGTTCGGCACGATACCGATGGCCGAGGAGGCAAAAAAGGACCCGAAGCGCGCCATGGAGGCGGCCGAACGCACGATCCGGATGAACATCATCGCGGCCAGCCACTTCAACATGGGCCTGAGGGCGATCTTCTATTCGATCGGTTATCTCGGCTGGTTTGTCAGCCCCTGGGTTTTCATGCTCGCAACCGTGCTCGTCTTCATCGTGCTCCTGCGTCGCCAGTTTTTCTCGGAAGCGCGCCTTGCCCTCATCAACAGCAGCGATACCTGATCACGGGGCATCGCAAGCCAAGGCCTTGAATTTGCCGTCTTTGGTGACGACCCCGCCGAACCGCAAGGGCGATGAAACGGACCGTCGCTGAAGACCTGAAGGAAGACGACGTGGCAGACCAGACCGAGCCCGCAAACGCCCCGCCCCGACCGCGCCTGCTGGCGCTCGACGCGGCCCGTGGTCTCGCGCTGATCGCCATGGCGACCTATCATTTCAGCTGGGATCTGGAATTCTTCGGCTATCTCGCCCCGGGCACCTCGACGCAGGGTTTCCTGCGGATTTATGCCCGTATGATTGCCTCGAGCTTCCTCTTCCTCGCCGGCTTCAGCCTCGTGCTTGCCCATTTTCCGAAACTTGGACTGCAACCCTTCCTGCGACGCCTGGGCGTGATCGTCGCGGCTGCGGCTGCGATCAGCATTGCCACCTTCTGGTTCACACCCGACAGCTGGATCTTCTTCGGCATCCTGCATGCCATCGCCGTGTCGAGCCTGATCGGCCTTCTTTTCCTGAAGGCACCGCCGCTGTTGACGCTGGTGGCCGCCGGGATTGCGATCGTGATGCCCGAGCTGCTGCGCCAGCCGACCTTTGATGCGCCCTGGTTCTGGTTCCTGGGTCTGTCAGAGACCCTGCCACGCTCGAATGACTATGTGCCGCTGCTGCCCTGGATCGGCGCCCTTTTGGCCGGCATCGCCGTGGCGCGCTTTCTGGTCGACCGCAACAGGCTCGCATGGATCGACCGATTGCCGGAGGGGCCCGGCTGGCTGCGTTGGGGCGGACGCCATTCGCTGACCGTCTATTTGCTGCATCAACCCGTGCTGATCGCCGGTCTTTATCTGGCGAGTTTCGTCGTACCGCCCCCGACGATCGATCCGGTCGCGCAATATGTCGGAAGCTGCGAGGCGAGCTGCCTGGAACAGGGCAACGAGCAGGCGCTGTGCCAGCGCTTCTGCGCCTGCACGCTGGAGCGGCTACAGGCCGAGAGCCTGTTTGATCCGCTCCAGTCTGGCGCAATCTTGCCCGATCAGGATCAGCGCATACAGACGCTGGCGCAAGAGTGCACCTTGAGGAGTCAGTCAGCGCCGTAATACCAGGTCTCGATGAGAGGAACGCACAGGATCGAGATTTGGTATAAGGGGGAGTTCTTCAATGAATGCCTACCGTGCGAAGCCTCTGAGATATCCCTGGCCGCCGATCCTGTATCTGACGAGCATCCTGATCGCCATGCTGGCCGGCCGTATCGCGGCGCTGGCGCCGATGCCCTCGCCCAACCCGCTTCTGCTGCCGGCCATTGGCCTTGCCATCGGTCTGCTGGCTCTCAGCCTCGACATCTGGGCGGTGCGGACCCTGATCGAGCGGCAGACGCCGGTTCTCGACAGCGGCTGCGCCCGCCACCTCGTGACCTGCGGCCCCTTCCGCTTCAGTCGCAATCCGATCTATCTCGCCTATACCCTGTTCACGCTGGCGCTGGGCCTGATGTCCGGCAACAGCTGGTTCTTTGCGGCAGCACTCATCTCGGTGACAGCGACGCGGCTGATCGCCATACCGAGCGAGGAGCGGCATCTCGAAGCCCGCTTCGGCTTCGACTATGAGAGCTACCGCAAGCGCACACGGCGCTGGATCTGATTCGGATGGAGAGCCGGCCTTACGTCAGGTTCCGACGCCGATTTCGACGAGGCGGGTCAGACAGGCCTCTTCGGCCTGATCGAGTTCCGACAGGGTCTCGTCGATGTCGCGGCGCTTCTGGCGAAGCTCGTCGCGCTTCTCGTCAATCTTCTTCATCATCAGCTTGAGCTGCCCGACCTCGCCTGGCGGCTCCTTGTAGACGTGAACGATTTCGCGAATTTCGGCGATCGTGAAGCCGATGCGGCGACCGCGCAGGATTTCCTGCAGGAAACGGCGGTCGGCGGCGCGGTAAAGACGTGTGCGCCCACGACGTTCCGGATGCAGCAGACCCTCGTCCTCGTAGAAGCGCAGGGTGCGCGTCGAAACACCGAATTCACGCGTGAGCTCTGTTATGCTATAGTATTTCTTCACGGTCATCCGATCCTGTACTGGAGACCATGATATTGACTTTTACGTACAAGTCAATTTTTTGGACCTCGGACCGGTGGCTTTCAGCGGTTGCGAAGCCATCGCCCTGTGCCGTCTGTCACATGAACCACCAGGTTGCCAGCCCCAGAAACGAGAAGAAGCCCGTCGTATCGGTGATCGCGGTGACGAAGACCGCCGAGGAGACGGCCGGATCGGCTCCGGCGCGGTTGAGGATCATCGGGATGGTGATTCCCGCCATGGCGGCGGCGAACATGTTGATCAGCATGGCCGTGGTGATCAGCCCGCCGATCGAATAGTCCTGGAACCAGAGGCCGGCGACCAGGCCGACCGTACAGCCGAAGACGACGCCATTGATCAGGCCGACGCCCGCCTCGCGGCGCACGACCCGGAACGCGTTGTGGATGTCGAGATTGCGGGTCGCAAGCGCCCGCACGGTGACCGTCATTGTCTGCGACCCCGCATTGCCACCCATGCCGGCGACGATCGGCATCAGGATTGCAAGCGCCACCACCTGCTCGATGGTCGCTTCAAACAGCGAAATGACCGAGGCCGCCATGAAGGCAGTCAACAGGTTGACGGCAAGCCAGGGCACGCGCGAGCGCGAGGTTTCCACCACGCTGTCGGAGAGCTCTTCATCGCCGACGCCGCCGAGGCGCAGCAGGTCTTCCTCCGCCTCTTCCTGGATGACGTCGACCACGTCATCAATGGTCAGCACGCCGACCAGGCGCTCGTTCTCGTCGACGACGGCGGCCGACAGAAGGTCGTATTGTTCGAAGAGCTGGGCCGCCTCTTCCTGGTCCATCTCGGCCGGGATCGGGTGGTTCGTCTCATGCATGATGGTCTCGATCTTCACCGCGCGCTTGGTGCGCAGGATGCTGTCGAGATTGACGGCGCCGAGCAGTTTGAAGGTCGGATCGATGACGAAGATCTGGGTAAAGCTTTCCGGCAGGTCTTCTTCGTCGCGCATGTAGTCGATCGTCTGGCCGACCGTCCAGAAGGGCGGCACGGCAACGAATTCCGTCTGCATGCGGCGGCCGGCCGAGCTTTCGGGATAATCGAGGGCGCGGCGCAGGCGCACCCGCTCGGTAAACGGCAGCTGCGCGAGGATTTCCTCGCGGTCCTCGTCGTCGAGGTCTTCGAGAATGTAGACGGCATCGTCCGAATCAAGCTCGCCGATCGCCGCTGCAATCTGCGCATTCGGCATCTGATCGACGATCTGCATGCGGATCGCTTCGTCGACCTCGGTCAGCGCCGTCATGTCGAAATCGTCGCCGAGCAGGCGGATCATCGCCAGACGCTGGTCGGGCTGGATCGCCTCGATCAGGTCGCCGAGTTCCGATTCGTGCAGCTTGGCGACGTTCTGGCGCAGGAAGAGCACATCGCGATCGGCGATCGCCGCGCCCACCATGGTCAGGAAGTCGTGGCGAACGGAGCCTTCGTCGTCATAGATGTCGTCGTGACTGTCATCGGCCGCCGGACGGTCGAGAAATTCGTCATCGTTCTCTGTCATCCCAACCTCACGCTTCCCGGCACCATGCCTCGACGACCCGGAGAATGGCCGCAAAAACCCTTAAGTCAACAAGCAGATAGCCGAAAAGCGCCGAGCCCTGTGCAAAGCCATCCGCATCCTGCTAGCCTGGCTTCGCCGCAACAACCAGCATTCCGGCCGCGCCTGAAGAAATGAGCCTTTCGTGACCCGACTGACCATCCGCCGCTATCCCGATCCTGCTCTCAAAACACCCGCCGAAGCGGTGACCGGATTCGGGCCCGACCTCGCCACACTCGCTGACGATCTCTACGAAACCATGAAGGCCGCCCCCGGCATCGGCATTACCGCACCCCATTGCGGCATCCTCAAACGGCTGACGGTGATCGAGCTTCCCGAACTCGGTGGCCGGCGGGACTATGTGAACCCCGAAATCCTCAGCGCTTCCGAAGAGGTGATGACCCACACGGAGGGCAGCGTCTCGATGCCCGGCATGACCGAGGACGTAACGCGGCCAAAGGCGGTCCGGGTCCGCTACCAGACACTTCACGGCGAGGTCATCGAGGAGGATCTCGAGGGTTTTGCCGCCATCTGCATGCAGCACGAGATCGACCAACTGGATGGCATCTTCTGGATCCAGAAACTGTCGCGGCTGAAACGCGAGCGCCTCCTCAAGAAATGGGAAAAGGCATCCCGCTGACCGCGCTTGCAGAACAAAGGCAGCGGCCCGGCGTTATCTCCGTCACACGAGACGACAAAGGAGCGCCCCATGGCCAAGGATGACCGCAAGACCGAGTTTTCCCGCGAGGATGACTACCGCGACTACGACCAGCGCAATATCGGCGACGGCTGGCCCTATGCCGACGGCCCGGGCGCCACGGCCTCGCCTGTCGGCAACCGTGCCTACGGCGAGACCGGCGCCAATTTCGACCGCGACCGCAACGAGGGTTTTCGCGTCGATCCGGTCGACGCTGAGGGTTTCGAGCCTGCTCTTGCTACCCCGGATCGGCCGAGCACTGACGGCCGCGAAGACGACGACCAGCTCGAATCGGACATCCAGATCGCCCTCGAAACCTTGGATGACAGCGTGCTGACCGGCCTCGACATTCACGTCGACGGACATGTCGTGACGCTGCGCGGCGCCGTCGACACGGCCGAGGAGCGGCGCACCATCGAGCTGAAGGTGCTGGGCGTCAACGGTGTCAGCGACGTCAAGAACTTCATCACCACGCTCGGCGTTGACAGCCATATTCCGGAGGATGGGGATTGAAAGCGCCGCAAGCTGCGGCCGGGCGCTACAGCCATTGAGTGTCAATTGGCTTTCAGGCCAATGCGGAGTTTGGCAAGCAAGCAGGCCTTTGCTAGTCTGAGCCTCATGAACATGCTCGAAACCATCAGTATCGACGTCTATCCCTGGGCTGTCCCCACAGCGGAACAGCGAGCATGGTTTGACGCGCTGACGCCCGAGGAAAAGCGACGAGTGATCCAGGCGGCGATCGAAGAGGGTTTCGAAAGCGGTATTTCGGAGAAAACGGTCGACGACATTCTGCGAGAGGCGCGGAGCGCGACGGGGCATGGGCTATAGGCTGACGCTGCGTGCGGAGCACGACCTAAAAGAAATTTAGCGCTACACCTTGGAGACGTTCGGCGAGGCGCAGGCCGAGAAATACCTGCGGGAGCTTGATGCCGTGTTCGTCCTGCTCAGCGACCGAACAGAGACTGAGCGCTGACGACTGTCCAAGAATTCCGAGGAGAGCGGGCCATGCCGGCAAACCGGATCGGGCAACAAAAAACCCGGCACAAAGGCCGGGTTCTTTTTTGGTGCGGTCGAGAAGACTCGAACTTCCACGGGTTGCCCCACAGCGACCTCAACGCTGCGCGTCTACCAATTCCGCCACGACCGCATCGTGGTAGGCGCCGAATTGCTCCGGCGGGGCTGCATGTAGCAAAAGCCTTGGGGGTCCACAAGCCCGGCGTGACAGTTTTTTGAAAATTCCTCTCAAGGCGTGGAAAACCCCTTCGGACGGGGGTGGCCACTGCCCTTGAACTCCGGGGCTTTTCTTGCCAAATAAAGGAAAAACAAGGCTTTTCGCCTATCCACAGCCAAAGGCAAATTTGATGCTGCGAACCGATCTCGACCATTCCATGCAGGCCCGCGAAGGCTCACCGGCAGTACGCTGGCGAGTCTCCGACGGGCTTGTTGGCTATGAGGATGCGGTGGCCGAAATGGAGCTTCAGGTGGGCCTGATTGCCGATGGAAAGGCCGATGAACTGGTCTGGCTGGTCGAGCACCCTCCCCTTTATACGGCGGGTACAAGCGCCGATGCCAAGGACCTGATCGAACCGGAGCGATTCCCGGTTTTTGCCACCGGACGCGGCGGTGAATACACCTATCACGGCCCCGGCCAGCGCGTCGCCTATGTCATGCTCGACCTGAAGCGGCGGCGCCAGGATGTGCGCGCCTATGTGGCAGCGCTTGAGGAAGTGGTGATCCGCACGCTGGGCAGCATGAATGTCAAGGGCGAGCGCCGTGAAGACCGGGTGGGTGTCTGGGTGCGTCGCCCCGAAAAGCCCACCCTGCCCGACGGAACAATGAGCGAGGACAAGATCGCGGCACTCGGCATCCGCCTGCGCCGCTGGGTGAGTTTTCACGGTCTGTCGATCAATGTCGATCCGGATCTTGGCCATTTCACCGGCATCGTTCCCTGCGGGATCTCGGCCTATGGCGTCACCAGCCTTGTCGACCTCGGCCTGCCCGTCATGATGGCCGATGTCGACATGCGAC
The DNA here is from genome assembly GCA_029865885.1 of Rhizobium sp. Lineage (GTDB taxonomy): Bacteria > Pseudomonadota > Alphaproteobacteria > Rhizobiales > Rhizobiaceae > Allorhizobium. The sequence goes on from JARXAK010000136.1 coordinate 8,929, forward strand.
TGCGGGAAGCCTTCGAGGATGTGTTCGGGCCGACGACACCGGACTGTTGAACCTGCCCCGTCAGGCGCGGCTCATCACCGGACCGTCGAACTCACTGGAATCGCTGCGGCGATCGTTCCGCGATTCGTAGACCTCGATCTGGCGTGCGATCTTGTCGATGAGCCGTCCGCATTCGCGATGTGCATCGCTCAAACGCTGAAGCTCCAGCTTCAATGCCTCCAGCGGCATGTCGCCCACCTCCTGCACCGGGCCGGACCCGACGCCGGTCATCAGCCACATCGGCGACACACCGAGAATGCCGGCAAGGTCGATCAGGTTCGAGGGGCGAGGCTCGGAGCGATCGGCTTCCCAGGCCAGCAGATTCTCCCGTTTGACACCGATCCGGTTCGCCACATCGGCGAGCGACAGGCCCGAAGCATCCCGCGCGGCGGACAGGCGCCCACCCAGCGTATCGTCGCTCGAATCGGTCATGCGGGGACTAGGTCTGCGTGCAGGCATGCGCCATCTCCTGGTCGTCCAGATCCGCCGCACCTTGAGGCCGGCGGGAAGGTCTACTTCGATCTCGCCCGACTACATTAGCAAAAACCGAGATCAGCGATCTTTCTGCAGACGCCACCGATGGGTGTGAAACCGCCGTCAGCCCAGAGTGAATAACGCTGCATAAACGTCCTGAAAACGCGCAGCTTCCCAACTTGTTCCCTGTCGCTTTGGCTTGATCCCGCGTGAGCAGCGTGCATGCTCAACCGAGCAACACCCTTGGTCGAAATTGAGTCTCCCTGTCATGAACAACACATCCTCCAATCCCCTTCGCGGCATGGTCCTGATGGCCGGATGCATGCTGGTGCTGCCGGTCATGGATGCGATCGCCAAATACATGGCGACGGTGGAGGGTATGTCGCCGGGACAGATCACCTTTTACCGCTTCTTCTTCCAGCTGGCCTCGGTCCTGCCGCTGCTGATCGCCCTCAACGGCATGGCCGCCTTTTCGGCGAAGCGCCCCTGGATGAACCTGCTGCGTGGCGCCATCCACGGGGCAGCCAGCCTGATGTTCTTCATGGCGGTCAAATACATGCCGCTTGCCGACGTCTTTGCGATCTATTTCGTCGAACCCTTCATCCTGACGGCGATGTCGGCGGTCTTCCTCAAGGAGAAGGTCGGCTGGCGCCGCTGGCTGGCAATTGCCGTTGGTTTCGGCGGCGCCATGATCGTCATCCAGCCAAGCTACGAGGTCTTCGGTCTGACGGCCCTTTTGCCGGTCGCCTGTGCTTTTCTCTATGCGCTCTACATGTTTTTGAACCGGGCGATCGGCGAGGCCGACACGCCGATGACGATGCAGACCATGGCCGGCATCGGCGGCACGCTGTTCATGGGTGCGGCGCTGTTTCTCGGCACGGCCGCCGGTGACGTCGATTTCGAGGTTTCGCTGCCGAACTCGATGCTCGGCCTCGTTCTGCTCGTGCTGCTCGGCGCGATCTCGGGCTACATTCATCTCCTCGTCGTGCGTGCGTTCCGCATGGCGACCCTCTCGGTCCTGGCGCCATTCCAGTATTTCGAAATCATTGCCGCCGTGGCGCTCGGTTATCTCCTCTTCGACGAGTTTCCCACACCCTCGAAGTGGCTCGGCATCCTGATCATCGTCGGTTCAGGCCTCTTCATTCTCTGGCGGGAGCAGAAGCGCGCGAGCCCGGGATCGGAGATTGCCGAGGCGGGCTGAAACAAGCAGTCGATCGGCGGCATTTTAATGATTTCAGCCAGGAAACGCTAAGATCTCTCGCATAGGTTGGGGCCATCACCCCTCACCGTTGGGAGAGCCTTCTTGGCGACACATCAGGCCGCAGTGTTTCTGGCTGCCATCAATCTCGGCCTGCTGTGGCTCTTGATGGCCGCGCCACTCGGACGCCGGACGATCCGTGTGAGCCGCCTCGTCCACGAACGGCCGGAGGAGGTCTGGAACATCACCCGGCCCGCCGGGGACCTGACCGCCTGGCATCCGAATGTCATCGCCGTCGAGCCGGTCGATGGCAAGCCCGACCTCGTGGAATTCGCCTATCGCCACCCCGACCGCCACGGCCGCCCGAGCCGGCGGACAATGATCATCGACCGCACGGCCATGACAACCGCCGGCAGTTTCTCCTGCGATTTGAGGGTGGTCAGCGACAGCACGCTCGACCCATCCTTCTGGGAGGGGTATCGCGAGAGCCGGAAGGTCGAGCGCGCACCGCTCGGCAGCCAGGTCACCTTCGAGCAGACCGACAATTACCGGGGCCTCGCCTTTTATCTCTTCCGGCGCATGGCGCTTGCCCGGGAGCTCTCTTCGCTGAAGGATCATGTCGAGGAGCGTCGCAGCTTCGGCTTACTGCATCTGGAGCATCCGGCCTGGCAGACCGTGCTTGTCATCATTTCGACCCTGCTGCTCTGGCCGTTCTTCGGGCTGACGGGCGCAGGCCTGATGATGTCGGTGTTCCTGACGCTCGTGATCCTGCTGCACGAATTGGGCCATATGGTCGCCTACCGCGCCTTCGGCCATCCGAGTGCGCGCATGATCTTCATTCCGCTGCTCGGCGGCATCGCCATCGGCGGACGGCCCTATAACAGCCATTTCGAAGTCGCGACCTGCGCCTTGATGGGTGCGGGGTTCTCGGCACTGCTGGTACCGATCCTCGTCGCCACCCATCAGTCGATGCTGGGCATCCCGCATCCGTCCGGCATGGATGGCCCGACGCTGGTCTTTCTCGTCATTCTCGGCGCCTTCAACCTCTTGAATCTGCTGCCGACCTATCGATTCGACGGAGGACAGGTGCTGCGCCAGGTCTTTGAAGGACAAAGGGCGCTGGCGATCACCAGCTTTGTGGTGACCGGCGTGATTGTCTGGACGGGATGGCGGATCGGGCTTCAGGCGCCAATGCTGATCGCCGGACTTGCGATCTTCATCCTGCTGAGCCTGATCCGGACAAAATCGGTCAAGCCGCGCGAGGCGCTCCTTCCGATGAATGCACCGGAACGGCTGATGACAGGTTTCGGCTATTATGCCGCCCTTGCGATGCACACCTATGCGGTGATCTACGCCTGCGATCGGCTGTTCAACTGACCCGGGTTCCTGCGGCTTGACAGGGGCCCGCGCCAAGGCTCAAAGGGATGCATGGACACCGAAAAAGCCCCCCTTCCCGCCGGCTATCACGACGTTCCGGCCAATATGCTCGCGACGATCGTCACCTGCCTCGAAATGACCGCGAAACCCGCGCCGCGTCCCAATCCGCCGGCCGAAGGTCTGGTTGTCGAGCGCTGGCATGCCCCCTCGATCGACGCCTACCGCGCGCTATACCGAAAGGTCGGCGAAGACTGGCTCTGGGTCTCCCGTGCCGTGATGGAGGATGACAAGCTCAGGGCGATCATTGAGGATCCGGCTGTCGAAATCTACGCAATGACACGGAACGGCGAGCAGCTCGGACTGCTGGAGCTCGACTTTCGCGAAGCCGGCCAATGCGAACTCGCCTTTTTCGGGCTGGACCAGAGCCTGATCGGTTCGGGCGCCGGTCGCATTTTGATGAATGCAGCAATCGAGACCGCCTGGGGAAAGCCGATCAGCCGCTTCTGGGTGCATACCTGCCATCTCGACCACCCGGCGGCACTGGCCTTTTACCAGCGCTCCGGCTTCAAGCCCTACAAGCGCATGGTCGAGATCTTCGAGGACCCGCGCCTGACCGGCAAGCTGCGCGCCGATGCGGGTTCGCACGTGCCTCTGCTGATTTCCGAATAGCCGAGAAAAATCAGACTATTGAGAAAATCCGGATCAGCTCTTGAGCCGGATGGTGAAGGCGTGCGAAAGTCGCGGCCAACGATTTGTCAGGGAGTAAAACCATGGATGTTCGCGCAGCTGTCGCCGTGCAGGCTGGAAAGCCACTTGAGGTCATGACCGTTCAACTCGAAGGCCCGCGCGCCGGCGAAGTTCTGATCGAGGTCAAGGCCACCGGGATCTGTCACACGGATGATTTCACCCTTTCGGGTGCCGACCCGGAAGGCCTGTTTCCGGCGATCCTCGGTCACGAGGGTGCAGGCATCGTCGTCGATGTCGGCCCGGGCGTCACCTCGGTGAAGAAGGGCGACCATGTCATTCCGCTCTACACGCCGGAATGCCGCGAATGTTATTCCTGCACCTCGCGCAAGACGAACCTTTGCACCGCGATCCGCTCGACCCAGGGCCAGGGTCTGATGCCTGACGGTACGAGCCGATTCTCGATCGGCAAGGACAAGATCCACCACTATATGGGCTGCTCGACCTTCTCGAACTTCACCGTTCTGCCGGAGATTGCGGTTGCCAAGGTCAACCCCGACGCGCCCTTCGACAAGATCTGCTATATCGGCTGCGGCGTGACGACCGGCATCGGCGCCGTGATCAACACCGCCAAGGTTGAAATCGGCGCAACCGCGATCGTCTTCGGCCTCGGCGGCATTGGTCTGAACGTGCTGCAGGGTCTGCGGCTTGCAGGTGCCGACATGATCATCGGCGTCGACATCAACCCGAATCGCAAGGCCTGGGGCGAAAAATTCGGCATGACGCACTTCGTCAATCCGAAGGAAGTCGAGGGCGACATCGTGCCCTATCTGGTCAACATGACCAAGCGTAATGGCGACCTGATCGGCGGCGCCGACTACACCTTCGACTGCACCGGCAATACCAAGGTCATGCGCCAGGCACTCGAAGCCTCGCATCGTGGTTGGGGCAAATCCGTCATCATCGGCGTCGCAGGCGCCGGCCAGGAAATCTCGACGCGTCCGTTCCAGCTGGTCACCGGCCGCAACTGGATGGGCACCGCCTTTGGCGGCGCGCGCGGCCGCACCGACGTGCCGAAGATCGTCGACTGGTACATGGAAGGCAAGATCCAGATCGACCCGATGATCACCCACACCATGCCGCTCGAAGACATCAACAAGGGTTTCGACATGATGCATAAGGGCGAAAGCATCCGGGGCGTCGTGGTCTATTGATCACGGGGCCTGCCTACACGGTCGATGTGCGGAGGATGGAAGACTTCTCCGCCGTCGAGCTCTACACCATGCTGAAGCTGCGCGTCGACGTCTTCGTCGTCGAGCAGCATTGCCCCTATCCGGAACTGGATGGCAACGATCTCGACTGCCTGCATCTGCGGCTGCTCGATGGCGATGACCTGCTGGCCTGCGCACGGCTCTGGCGCCCGACGCCGGACCACCATCCCCGCATCGGACGCGTGGCGGTCTCGCCCAACCATCGCGGCAAGCGGCTGGGCGAAGCCCTGATGCGCGAGGCGATTGCGGAGGTCGAAAAGCGCCATCCCGGCGAACGAATAGAGATTTCGGCGCAGAGCCATCTGCAGAAATTCTATGGATCACTGGGGTTTGTGGTGATCTCGGAGGAGTATCTGGAGGATGGGATTCCGCATGTGGATATGTTGCGGCGGGGGTAAGCTTTCAGAGCGGCTAAACATGCGCCACAATGTGCCGGTGAACATCATTGCCGGTAGATGCGTTTGTGGCTACAGTTCTCTTCGAATGGGATGACGACAAGAACGCGATGAATATCGCCAAGCATGGTCTGAGTTTCGATCGGGCCTGCCGGGTCTTTGACGATGTGGTGTTGACTATCCAAGACGATCGCCGCGACTATGGCGAGACACGCTTCAACACGATCGGGACGATTGATGGCATTGTTATCATCGTCGTCACCCATACGGACAGGAATGGTCGGATCAGGCTGATTTCGGCCAGACCCGCCAAACGAAGGGAAAGGGAGCGTTATGCAGAAGCGCTTCGACAAAGAACTCAGCCTTGAGGAACTCGCCAACCTTGACGATGACGCCATCGACACCAGCGACATACCGGAACTCGACGAACACTTCTGGCAGAATGCCGTGATCGTCGAGCCAGAAGGCACGGAGCAGATCACGCTCCGAGTCAAGAAGTCCGTGCTGCAGGTCTTTCGTTCAACAGGCAAGGGCTACCAGACCCGCATGAATGCCGTGCTCGAATCCTATGCCCGCAGCCTCAAGAAGTAGCAGCATGCCCGAAATCTATGTCGATGCCGATGCCTGTCCGGTGAAGCCGGAGATCCTGAAAGTCGCCGAGCGGCATGATCTGCCGGTGACCTTTGTGGCCAATTCCGGCCTTCGCCCCTCGCGCGATCCGATGGTCAAGAATGTCATCGTCTCCGGCGCCTTCGATGCCGCCGATGACTGGATCGCCGAGCGCTGTGGCGAGGGTGACATCGTCGTGACCGCCGATGTGCCGCTGGCCGGTCGCTGCGTGGCCGCCGGTGCGCTGGTGACCGGGCCGACGGGTCGGATCTTCGACACCGCCAATATCGGCATGGCAACCGCCATGCGCGATCTCGGAGCGCACCTGCGCGAGACCGGCGAGAGCAAGGGCTACAATGCCGCCTTTTCGCCGCGCGACCGTTCGGCTTTCCTCGAAACGCTTGACAGGCTCTGCCGCCGGATCAAGAAGTAGGTCCTCTTCCAACGGCCATAACGGCGGCACGACGCTTTGAAAAATCTGATGAATTCCGTTCTCGATCACCGCTACCGCGCCTTCATGGTGGCGGGCGTGATTGCGCTGACCGCCCTGCCCTTCGTCGCGCTCTACGAGCCGGATGTCACCATCGAGCTGCCGGCCATCCTGTTTTTCACTGCCTATCTCAGCCTCGCCTTTTTGCGGCTGAGGCGGCTCACGCCGACCTATCTCAAGCAACGGGCCGATGTCGCCGATGCCCCGGCCTTCGTCATTCTCGGCGTCACAGTGCTCGCCATTGTCGCGGCCATCGGGTCGCTGTTTCTGGCATTGAACCGGGAACAGCAGGCTGGATTGGGTGAGCTGGCGCTCGCCGTTGCCGCGGTCGTTCTGGGCTGGCTGACGATCCACACCATGGCGGCGATGCATTACGCCCATGTCTACTGGCGGCCCTCCCGCGCCCATGAAAACGGGCGGCGCGGTGGCCTCGACTTTCCCGGAACCGCAGACCCCTGCGGCCATGACTTTCTCTATTTCTCGCTGGTCATCGGCATGACAGCGCAGACCTCGGATGTGGTGATCACCTCAACCGCGATGCGCAAGCTGAACCTGCTGCATGCCACGATCTCTTACTTCTTCAACACGGTGCTGGTGGCCGCCGCCGTCAATGCGGCCGTCTCGCTCGCCGGCTGATATATCGATGCAAGGACCTGACCCATGAACATCCTTTCCCAGAACACCGCCTTCGGCGGCATGCAGGGCGTCTTCTCGCATGCGTCGGAGGCGACCGGCACCGAAATGACCTTCGCCGTCTTCGTGCCACCCCAGGCGATCGCCGAAAAGCGACCGGTGCTCTGGTATCTCTCAGGGCTGACCTGCACCCATGCCAATGTCATGGAAAAGGGTGAATACCGGCGCATGGCCGCCGAACTCGGCCTGATCGTGGTCTGCCCGGACACGAGCCCGCGCGGCAATGACGTGGCCGACGAACTCACCAACTGGAAGATGGGCAAGGGTGCGGGCATGTATCTGAATGCCACGGAGAAGCCCTGGGCCGAGCACTACCAGATGTATTCCTACATCACGGAAGAGCTTCCCAGCCTGATCGCCGAACAGTTTCGCGCCGATATGAGCCGCCAGGGCATTTTCGGCCATTCCATGGGCGGCCATGGCGCAATGACGATCGCGCTGAAGAACCCTGAGCGTTTCAAGAGCTGCTCGGCCTTCGCGCCGATCGTCAATCCGTTGACCGCCGACTGGACACAGGATGCGTTTGAAAAATACCTCGGCGCCGACCGCGCCAAGTGGCGCGAATACGATGCCTGCGCGCTGGTCGAGGACGGCGCCCGTTTCCCGGAGTTCCTCATCGACCAAGGCAAGGCCGACAGTTTCCTCGAGACAGGTCTCGCCCCCTGGAAATTCGAGGAGGCGGTGAAGGGCACGGATATCGGCCTAACGCTGCGCATGCATGAGCGCTACGACCATTCCTACTACTTCATCTCGACCTTTATGGACGATCATTTGAAGTGGCATGCGG
>JARXAK010000043.1 GCA_029865885.1 Rhizobium sp.
GGCCTGAGCGCGATCTCGCTTTCCGCCATACGCGGTGACGATTCGCTTGGCTTTGTCGCGATGCTGTTCGTCTTCATCGTCGTCTGGTCTACCGATATTCTCGCCTACTTCGTCGGTCGCGCGATCGGTGGGCCGAAGCTCGCGCCGAAAATCTCGCCCGGAAAGACCTGGTCCGGGGCCATCGGTGGAACGGTGGCCGGCGTGACGGGTGGTGTTCTTGTCGCCATGGCGCATTTCCAGGATGTCGGGCTCTGGGTTGCGGTCGTGGCATTCGCGCTGTCGGTCTCCAGCCAGATCGGTGACCTCTTCGAATCCTTCATCAAGCGCCGTTTCGGCGTGAAGGATTCCAGCCGGCTCATTCCCGGTCACGGTGGTGTCATGGACCGGGTTGACGGCCTTGTATTTGCCTGCTTTGCCGCGTTCTTCTTGGCAATCGGCAGCTCTGCCGGCGGCACCACCGCCGTCGTGTCGATGGGTGCCTTCCTCTTCGGCCTTTGAAGTCAGGCACCCGCCGTCCTAGAACGGCGTCAAAGTTCGCCACGGCGAGATCAGGAAACGGACAGATGGAACACATCAGCGCAGTCTTCAACTTTCTCGGCGGGTATATCCTTCCCTATATCCTGATCCTGTCCCTGCTCGTCTTCATCCACGAGATGGGGCATTACCTGGCAGGGCGCTGGTCGGGCATTCGCGTCTTGGCCTTCTCGGTCGGCTTCGGTCCTGAAATCCTCGGCTACACCGACAAACATGGAACACGCTGGAAGATCTCGGCCATTCCCCTGGGCGGCTATGTGCGCTTTTTCGGGGATGCGGATGTCGCGAGCCGTCCGGATGGCTCCATGGTCGAGGAATTGACCGAGGAGGAGCGGGCGCAGACCTTGAACGGCGCCAAGCTGTGGAAGCGCGCCGTGACCGTGGCTGCCGGTCCGCTCGCGAACTTCCTGCTTGCCATCGTCATTTTCGCCGGCATGTTCGCGACCATGGGCAAGCCTGTGTCCGATCCCGTCGTTGCCGACATCAAGGCGGGAAGTGCGGCCGAGGCGGCTGGCATTGAGCGCGGGGACGTGCTGCTTGCGCTGGATGGACGTGCGATCGAGACGTTCGATGATGTCGTTCGCTACATTACCATGCGTCCGGAAATTCCGGTCGAGGTGACGGTCCGTCGAAACGGCGAGGAAATCGATTTCGCGCTGACGCCGAAGCGCGCTGTCACCACCGACCGCTTCGGCAACGAGATGGAAGTCGGACAGATCGGCATCATCACCGACCAACAGGCCGGCAACTTCCGGATCGTGGAGCTTTCGCCGGTCGAGGCCGTCTGGGAAGGCGTGCGGCAGACGGGCCACATCGTTACCGGCACCTTCGACTATATCGGCAACATGATCGCCGGACGGATGAATGCCGACCAGCTGGGCGGCCCGGTGCGTGTCGTTCAGGCATCCGGCCAGATGGCGACACTCGGCGTTATCGCTCTGTTAAATCTGGCAGCGGTTCTTTCCGTTTCCCTGGGGCTTTTGAACTTGTTCCCAGTTCCGGTGCTTGACGGCGGCCATCTCGTTCTCTACGCGATTGAGGCAGTGCGGGGGAGGCCGATGGGGCAGGGCGCACAGGAAATCGCATTCCGGATTGGTATGGCGATGATCCTGTCTCTGATGGTCTTCGCCACCTGGAACGATATCAGCCGGTTGATTGGCTAGGCGGGAGCTTGCAAGCTGCGAAACGATTTGTTTACGCTGTTTCAAATTGATAGTGGCGATTGGGTCACGCGTTGAAATGAAGTAAACAGAAATTAACGCGCGCACTTGCTTGTAGGGTAAAACCCGTTAAAACCACACACGGGCCGGAGTCGGGTACCGACTGCGGGGCAATGGAAGAAGGTAAAGTATACACATGAAGGCTGGTTCAAAGTTTTTGAACGCAGTATCGGCGGTCGCGCTGTCTGCTGGTGTCGTGTCTTCGGGCGCAGGTGTTGCCGTTCTCGCATCGGCAATTGCTGCCGAAGCCGCAGTGGTTCAGCGCATCGACGTGCGCGGTGCTCAGCGTGTAGGTCCGGAAGCTGTCCGCTCCAACCTTTCGATCCAGCCGGGTCGGACTTTCTCCAACGCCGACATTGATGAATCGGTCAAGCGTCTCTACGCGACCGGCTTTTTCTCTGATGTTCAGATCTCGGTATCGGGCGGCACGCTGGTCGTGACGGTTGCCGAAAACCAGCTGATCAATCAGGTGGTCTTCAACGGCAACCGCAAGATCAAGGACGACAAGCTCGAGGGCATCGTTCAGACCCGTGCCCAGGGACCTTACAGCGACAGCCTGATCAGCGCCGACATTCAGCGCATTCGTGAGGCTTATTCCGCCATCGGTCGTAGCGATGTCGAAGTGACGACCCAGGTCGTTCCGGTTGCCGAAGGTCGCGTCAACCTCGCATTCGTGATCAACGAAGGTGAGCGCACCAAGATCAGCTCGATCAATTTCGTCGGCAACAATGCCTATTCCGACGGTCGTCTGTCCGCCGTTCTGCAGACCAAGGAGTCGGGCATCCTGTCCTTCCTGACCCGCAAGGACGTCTACAACGAAGACAAGCTGCGCGCCGATGAAGAAGCGCTGCGCCAGTTCTACTACAACCACGGTTATGCCGACTTCCGCGTGATCTCGTCCGAGGCTGTCCTCAATGAGGGTGGCAACGAATACACGATCAACATCACGGTCGATGAAGGTCAGCGCTACCGCTTCGGCGCCGTTTCCGTCGAGTCGACGGTCGATGGCATCAATGGTGCTGAGCTTGAAGGTCTGTTGGAGACTCGCGAAGGTCAGACCTACAGCGCCCGCGACATTCAGAAGTCGATGGAAGCCATCTCCCGCCGCGTGTCGTCGGCCGGTTATCCCTTTGCTCGGGTCGTTCCGCGCGGTGATCGCAACTTCGAAACCAACACTATCGGCGTGACCTATCTGGTCGACCAGGGTGAGCGCGCTTATGTCGAGCGCATCGAAGTGCGCGGCAACACCCGTACCCGCGACTATGTCATCCGCCGCGAGTTCGATATCTCCGAAGGCGATGCCTTCAACCAGGAGACCATTTCGCGCGCCAAGCGTCGTCTTGAAGCTCTCGGCTTCTTCTCGTCGGTCAACATCACGACCCAGGCTGGCAGCTCGCCGGACCGCGTCGTCGTTGTCGTCGATGTCCAGGATCAGCCGACCGGCTCGTTCGGCATCGGTGCCGGTTACTCTGTCGGCGACGGTGGTCTGGTTCTCGAAGCGTCGGTCGAAGAAAAGAACTTCCTCGGTCGCGGTCAGTTCATTCGCCTTGCAGCGGGTGGTGGCTTTGACGAGACGCAGACCTACAACTTCTCGTTCACCGAGCCCTACTTCCTCGGTTACCGTCTGGCTGCCGGCTTCGACCTCTTCAAGAGCTCGACCAGCGCGAACTCTTATTATGACTATGAAGAACAGGGTGGCACGATCCGCGTAACGGCTCCGATCACCGAGGATCTGGCGACCACTCTGCGCTACACCTACAAGGAACTCGACTACATCAACGACGGTGCCTTCGGGGCGAACGGCGTTGCTGGCGGCGGTGATGACCGTGTTTCCGCACCTTACATCGATGCGATCACCGGCAGCACCTGGAAGCAGTCGATCCTCGGTCACTCCTTGGTCTACAACACGGTCGATGATCGTCAGAACCCGCATGAAGGCATTTATGCGAGCTTCACGCATGAATATGCCGGCCTGGGTGGCGATTCCGAGTATTACAAGGCCTTCGTCCGCGCCCGCGTCTTCTATACCCTGTCGGATGAGTTCGACATCGTTGGCTCGCTCGCTGGTTCTGCCGGTCATGTGGTCGCCCTTGGTGACAACCTCAATGTCTTCGATCAGTTCAAGATCGGCGGCAAGGAAATCCGTGGCTTCGACAACAGTGGTATCGGTCCGCGCCTGAACGGCGATTCGCTTGGCGGTACGACCTACTTCACCGCGTCGGCTGAAGCGACGTTCCCGCTTCCGCTCGTTCCGCAGGACCTTGGCTTCCGCGGTGCAGTGTTTGCTGATGCCGGTACGCTGTATGGAAGCGACCTGCGCAACCAGGCAGGTGCGGTCGGAACCGACATGTCGCTGCGTGCATCGGTTGGCGCCGGTGTGGTCTGGAATTCGCCCTTCGGTGCGCTTCGTGTCGACTACGCGGTTCCGGTCGCCAAGGAAGACTTCGACGATACCCAGGAATTCCGTTTCAGCATGGCGAACCAGTTCTAAGACTTGCTGTCCAGAACTGCTGACAGGTTGACGTTCTGGAGCGTTTGCTGATGGACCACAATCATTTTTTTCCGCCCCATTCGGGGGTGACCTTGGCTGCGCTTGCAGCGCAGACGGGGGCGGAATTGCAGGATCAGAGCCAGGGAGAACGGGTCGTACGATCCGTTTCTCCGGTGGCCCGCGCGAAGGAGGGGGATGTCTGCTACATCCTCTCTCGTCGCAACAGGGAAGAGCTGGCGACCTGCCAGGCGACCGCGATATTCTGCGAAAAGCCGCTTCTCTCGTTCATTCCTTCCCATATTCCGGTTCTCGTCGCGAAAAGTGCCCACACGGCCTTTGCGCTCGCGGGCGCCATTCTGCATCCGCAGGGCCTGAAGCCTCCCCGGATGACGTCGGAGCCTGCGTCCATCTCCCCGGCTGCCTATGTCGATCCGACCGCGAGGCTGGAAGAGGGTGTCGAGATCGAGGCGATGGCCGTGATCGGCGCCGATGTCGAGATTGGCAGTGGCACGCGCATAGGCCCGGGTGCCGTTATCGGTCCGGGTGTGCGCATTGGGCGTGATTGTGTGATCGCCGGTGGCGCCACCATCCAGGTCGCCCTCGTCGGCAACAACGTCATCATTCACAATGGTGCGCGCATTGGTCAGGATGGCTTCGGTTATGCGCCGGGCCCACGCGGCATGCTGAAAATCGTGCAGGTCGGTCGCGTGATCATCCAGGACCATGTCGAGATCGGGGCCAACACGACAATCGATCGCGGGACGATGGACGACACCGTGATCGGGGAAGGCACGAAGATCGACAATCTCGTCCAGGTCGGCCACAACGTCCGTATCGGACGCCATTGCGGCATTGTCAGCCAGGTCGGCATTGCCGGCAGCACGGTCATCGGAGACGGCGTGATGATCGGTGGTGCTGCGGGCATCAACGGTCACATCAAGATCGGGGACGGTGCCCAGATCGCCGCGAAGAGTGGCGTGCTGGCGGATGTACCGCCCGGTGAAAAATATGGCGGCATTCCTGCTCGCCCTTTGAAAGATTATCTGCGCGAGGTGGCCGATACGTTGAGCCGCTATGACAGCCGCGCCAAGGAAAAAGGACCCAGCAATGACTGACCTTGCGAAAAGCGAATTGGGATCGGCTGATATCCTCGAGATCATGAAGCTTCTGCCCCACCGCTATCCTTTTTTGCTGGTGGACAAGATCATCGAGATTGACGGCGACGATTCTGCGATCGGCATCAAGAACGTGACCGCCAATGAGCCGCATTTCACCGGCCATTTCCCGGAAAGCCCGATCATGCCGGGCGTGTTGCTGATTGAGGGCATGGCCCAGACGGCAGGGGCGATTTGCGCCCGCAAGCAAGGTGAAGCCGGCAATCTCGTCTACTTCATGACGATCGACAATGCCCGCTTCCGCAAGCCGGTCGTGCCGGGTGACCGCGTCGAATTCCATGTCGTGAAGCAGAAGCAGCGCGGCAATATCTGGAAATTCCATTGCGACGCCAAGGTGGATGGAGCGCTGGTCGCGGAAGCCGATATCGGGGCGATGATCATGCGCAAGGATCAGAAATGAGCCAGATTGCCGCAAGTGCCGTCATCCATCCGATGTCCGTGGTCGAAGACGGCGCGGTCATCGGCGAAAACGTCAAAATTGGCCCCTTCTGCCGTGTCGGTCCTCGGGTAACGTTGAAGGACGGTGTCGAACTGATTTCGAATGCGGTCGTCAGCGGCTTCACCGAGATCGGCGCCGGTTCGACGGTTCATCCCATGGCGGTGATTGGCGGCTTGTCGCAGAGCCTGCATGAGGCCGGCTCGGAGTCGCGGCTGGTGATCGGTGCAAATTGCACGATGCGCGAAGGCGTGACCATGAACAGCGGCACTGTCGGCGGTGGCGGCATCACCCGTGTCGGTGACAACTGCCTCTTCCTGGCCAATTCTCACGTGGCGCATGACTGCATCCTCGGTAACGACATCATCCTGTCGAACAACGTGATGCTGGCGGGCCATGTGCGCGTTGAAGACCGTGCGATCTTGAGCGGCGGCTGCGCGGTGCACCAGTTCACGCGGATCGGCCGGCATGCCTTTATCGGCGGTCTGTCGGCGGTCAGTTACGACGTCATCCCCTATGGCATGCTGAACGGAAATCCGGGCATTCTTGCTGGCCTCAACGTTGTCGGCATGACACGGGCCGGCATCGAGCGGTCGGTGATCCATCAGGTTCGCCGCGCCTTCAAGCAGATCTTCGAGAGTGAAGCCTCCGCGCGTGCGAGTGCCGCTGCAATCCGTGACGAGTATCTCGATTGCCCGCCTGTCATCGAGATCCTCGATTTCATCGCAGCCGAGAGCGATCGGGCCCTGTCTTCGCCCCATCGCGGCAAGAATTGATCCATGACGGCGGCCGCTCAAACCGACGGCCTGCTGCGGACCGGTCGCCTTGCGATCATCGCTGGCAGTGGTAAACTGCCGCTCTTCCTTGCACAAGCTGCCCGCGATGCCGGGGAAAATCCCTTCGTCTTGCGGCTGAAGAACGAGGCTGACGACATCTGGCAGGGTTTCGACAACGCCGTCATTGGCGTTGGCGACATGGCTGGCCTTTCGGCACTCTTCCGGGACCATGGCATTGCGCGCGTCGTCATGTCCGGCGCCGTCAAGCGCCGCCCGGCGTTCGGGGAGATCCGGGTCAACTGGAAATCCCTGCTGAAACTGCCGATGGCCTTGAAGACCTTGCTGGCCGGTGGCGATGATGCCGTGTTGCGCATGGTCATTTCGCTCATCGAGGCGCAGGGCTGCGAGGTTCTGGGGGCTCATGAGATCTTGCCCGGACTGCTCGCGACCGTGGGGCCGATTGGCTCCATCAGCCCCGGCACCGATGATCTGAAGGATATCGACCGTGCTGCCGAGGCCGCCGAGGCTCTGGGCAGGCTCGACGTCGGCCAGGGATCGGTCTCGGTCGGCGGACGCATCGTTGCGCTCGAAGGTGTCGAGGGAACCGATGCCATGCTTGCC
>JARXAK010000113.1 GCA_029865885.1 Rhizobium sp.
ATCTCGGAGACGACACGCAGCGTGTAGGGGAACTGGTCAGCCGACGGCAGCATCGGACGGATCGCGCGCCAGGCGAGCTTACCATGGCCGATTTCGCGGCGGCCCGGGGAGCCCATGCGACCGGTTTCACCGACCGAGTAGGGCGGGAAGTTGTAGTGCAGCAGGAAGCGTTCCTTGTACATGCCGGTCAGCGAGTCGACATACTGCTCGTCTTCGCCGGTGCCCAGCGTGGCGACAACGATCGCCTGGGTCTCGCCACGGGTGAACAGGGCCGAGCCGTGCGTGCGCGGCAGGATGCCGACTTCAGACACGATGGCGCGAACGGTCGACAGGTCGCGGCCGTCGATGCGGCTCTTGGTGTCCAGGATGTTCCAGCGAACGATCTTCGCCTGCAGGTGCTTGAAGACGGCACCGATGACTTCGTTCGAATACTTCGGTTCTGCGCCTTCCGGGAAGAAGTGTGCCTTCACCTTGGCCTTGACGGCGTCAACGGCGGCGTAGCGATCAGCCTTCTGGGTGATCTTGTAGGCAGCGCGCAGTTCGGTCTCGGCGATCGAGAGCATTTCGGCTTCGAGAGCGGAATGATCTTCCGGTTCGAATTCGCGCGGCTCCTTGGCAGCCACTTCAGCGAGCTTGATGATCGCGTCGATGACCGGCTGGAAGCCCTTGTGGCCGAACATGACGGCGCCGAGCATGATCTCTTCGTTGAGTTCCTTGGCTTCCGATTCCACCATCAGGACGGCGTCCTGGGTACCGGCGACGACCAGATCCAGAACCGACTCGTCCATCTCGTCGAGATGCGGGTTCAGAACGTATTCGCCGTTGATGTAGCCGACGCGTGCGCCGCCGACCGGGCCCATGAAGGGAACGCCAGACAGCGTCAGCGCTGCGGAAGCGGCAACCATCGACAGCACGTCCGGATCGTTTTCGAGGTCATGCTGGATGACGGTGACGACAACCTGGGTGTCGTTCTTGTAGCCTTCCGGGAAGAGCGGCCGGATCGGGCGGTCGATCAGGCGGGAAACCAGGGTTTCCTTTTCCGACGGACGACCTTCGCGCTTGAAATAGCCACCCGGGATCTTGCCGGCGGCGTAGGTCTTTTCCTGGTAGTTGACGGTGAGCGGGAAGAAGTCCTGGCCTGGCTTCGGCGACTTGGCCGAAACGACGGTGGCGAGAACAACGGTTTCGCCATAGGTGGCGAGAACGGCGCCGTCGGCCTGGCGGGCGATCTTGCCCGTTTCCAGCTTCAGCGGGCGGCCTGCCCACTCGATTTCGACGCTGTGAGTGTCAAACATATCTTGTCCTTCATATGCAGAGCGGCGTCCTGCCGGATGGGCAGGGGCGGCTGCACTGCAATGTGCTGACGCAATCACGGGCAAGACAGTGGGAGGCTTCTGGTTCGGCGTCGGCCGGTCTGTGTACCCCTCGGGGTACGGAAGCATCCAACAATCCTGCCCCATGACAGGTCATCGGTTGTCATCGACAGATCCGGCCCATCCGGCCTGTCGTTCGTTCCGGGCGATCGTCGCGCGGAACCGGTCGCGGGTCTTCGAGCCTGACCCGGAAATGCAACCGGCGGTCCTTCGTGACGAAGGTCCGCCGGGAACTTGTTAGCGGCGGATGCCGAGGCTGGTGATCAGCTTCGTGTAACGGCCTTCATCCTTCTTCTTGAGATAATCAAGAAGCGAACGGCGGCTCGAAACCATGGTCAGAAGGCCACGACGCGAGTGGTTGTCCTTCTTGTGACCCTTGAAGTGTTCGGTCAGGTTGTTGATCCGCTCGGTCAGGATCGCAACCTGGACTTCCGGAGAACCGGTGTCGCCTTCGACGGTTGCGTATTCCTTGATGAGGGCAGCCTTGCGCTCTGCAGTGATCGACATCGGAAATCCTTTCTGGATAACGGGAAACAGGGACGCCAAAGGCCGGGATGTCGTCCAGCATTGGCCGTGAATGCAGGCACCCGAAGGGCCAGCTGCCGCCGCCTATACTCCATTCACTCAAGAAAGGAAAGAGCAGGCGGCGGGAAGGGTCAGGCGAACACGCGGCGGGGATGGAATTCGCCGCCGGCGATCTCGCCGATGGCGATCAGCTTGCCGCCGGCAAGCGCCACGGCTTCCGGTTCGGCAACCGGTGCATCGCGTCCGCGCAGGATGATCGGATTGCCCATACGCAGTCGATGCGCCTGGTCGTCGGTGATCCTGAGCTGCGGCAGGGCAGAGAGCGCTTCTGCCGTGTCGCCGAGGAATGCGTCGAGGGCGGCCAGCCGTTCATCGCGGTCCTCGATCGCCTCAAGTGCCACGAGTTCCGAGAGGGGCACCATCATATCCTCGGCAAACGGCGCCACGAAGGTGCGGCGGAGCGAGGAGATATGGCCATAGCAGCCGAGATCGCGGCCGAAGTCACGGGCGAGCGAACGCACATAGGTGCCCTTGCCGCATTCGACTTCGAAATGCGCCTTGTCGGCCTCGCAATTGAGCAGCGTCAGGCGATGGACCTCGACCTCGCGCGAGGGGATCTCGACAGTCTCGCCATCGCGCGCCAGGTCATAGGCGCGCTCCCCGGCGATCTTGATCGCCGAGAACTGCGGCGGGATCTGGTTGATCGTGCCCATGTAGTTCGGCAAAAGGGCGCGGATGTCTTCCTCGGTCGGACGCTTGTCAGAGCTTTGGGTTACTTCGCCCTCGAGGTCATCCGTCGAGCGCTCTTCGCCCCAGGTCACGGTGAATTCGTAGATCTTGCGTCCGTCCATGACGTAAGGGACGGTCTTCGTCGCATCACCAAGTGCAATCGGCAGCATGCCGGATGCGAGCGGGTCAAGCGTGCCGGCATGGCCGGCCTTCTGGGCATTGAACAGCCACTTGATCTTGCCGACGGCTTCGGTCGAGCCGAAATCGACCGGCTTGTCGAGAATGAGCCAGCCCGAAATCGGGCGGCCCTTGGGCTTGCGGGGTTTGGACATCTAAGGTCTTTTCTCAGTCTTGGTCTTCGTCGGGGCCGAGGTCGCGCTGGACCTCCGGCGAGCGCAGCAGTGCATCGATCTTCTGATAGTTATCGAAGCTGGTGTCGTCGCGGAAACGCACTTCCGGCATGTATTTCAGCTGTCGGAGCTGGTTGCCCAGCCGCCCGCGAATGTATTTGGCGTGTTTGTTCAGGGCCGCGATGACAGTGTCGTGGTCCTTTACACCGAGCGGCGTGACATAGGCCGTCGCCATCTTGAGATCCGATGACATGCGGACTTCGGAGATGGAAATGACGGTCTTTTCGATCACCTCGTCGCGGACTTCGCCGCGCTGCAGAACCTGGGTGATGGCGGCGCGCACCTGCTCGCCGACGCGCAGCATGCGCTGCGAAGGTGCCGATGAGGTTGGTTTTGTCATGGTTCAAAAGCCTTTCGCATGACATCGAGGGGCGCTTGCCGGTTGCGTCATGCCGTAATTGTGGTTCATCCGGTCGATGCCGGAAGTCATGATCCCATAAACAGCGAGCGCCGGAAGATCCGGCGCCCGAAAGGATCGTTGTTCGAAACGCCTGAGATCAGAGCGTACGCGTGATGTGTTCGACGCGGAAGCACTCGATCGTGTCGCCGGCGCGGATGTCTTCGTAGTTTTCGAAGGCCATACCGCATTCCTGACCCATCGGCACATCAGAGACTTCGTCCTTGAAGCGCTTGAGCGTCTTGAGCTTGCCTTCGTGGATGACGACGTTGTCGCGCACCAGGCGCACGCCCGCACCACGTTCGACCTTGCCTTCGATGACGCGGCAACCGGCGACCTTGCCGACCTTCGTGATGTTGAACACCTCGAGGATCTCGGCATTGCCGAGGAAGGTTTCGCGACGCTCCGGCGAGAGCAGACCCGACATCGCTGCCTTCACGTCATCCACCAGATCGTAGATGATGTTGTAGTAGCGGATCTCGATGCCGGCACGTTCGGATGCGGTACGAGCCTGGGCATTGGCGCGAACGTTGAAGCCGATGATCGCGGCATTGGAGGCCTCGGCGAGCGAGATATCCGATTCCGTGATGGCGCCAGCGCCCGAATGCACGATGCGGGCCCGCACTTCGTCGGTGCCGAGCTTTTCCAGAGCAGCCACGATCGCTTCGACGGAACCCTGCACGTCGGCCTTGATGACCAGCGGGAATTCCTTGAAGCCGGTGTTCTGCAGCTGGCTCATCATCTGTTCCAGCGAACCGCGCTGGCCGGACTGGCGGGCAGCGGCCTTGTCGCGGGCCAGACGCTGACGATATTCCGAGATCTCGCGGGCGCGGCTCTCGTTTTCGACCACGGCGAACTTGTCACCGGCAGCAGGTGTGCCCGACAGGCCGAGGATCTCGACCGGCATTGCAGGACCCGCTTCCTTGACGTGTTCGCCCTTGTCGTTGACCAGTGCACGCACACGGCCCCACTGATCGCCAGCCACGATGATCTGGCCGGGCTTCAGGGTGCCCTTCTGGATCAGAACCGTTGCCACGGCACCGCGGCCTCGGTCGAGCTGGGCTTCGATGACGGTACCTTCGGCAGTACGCGTCGGGTCGGCCTTCAGGTCGAGAATTTCGGCCTGCAGCAGCACGGCTTCCAGCAGTTTGTCGAGGTTGAGCTTGTTCTTGGCCGAAACTTCGACGTCGAGCACTTCACCACCGAGCGATTCCACGAAGACTTCGTGCTGGAGAAGCTGCTGACGCACCTTGTCCGGCTTGGCTTCGTGCTTGTCGATCTTGTTGATCGCCACGATGATCGGCACGTTGGCGGCCTTGGCGTGGTTGATCGATTCAATCGTCTGCGGCATCACGCTGTCGTCGGCGGCCACCACGAGGATCGCGATGTCGGTCGCCTGGGCGCCACGGGCACGCATCGCGGTAAACGCAGCGTGGCCGGGGGTGTCGATGAAGGTGATCTTCTGGCCGTTCTGTTCGACCTGGTAGGCACCGATATGCTGGGTGATGCCACCGGCTTCGCCCGAAACAACCGAAGTCTTGCGGATGGCGTCGAGCAGCGAGGTCTTGCCGTGGTCGACGTGACCCATGATCGTCACAACAGGGGGACGCGAAACCAGTTCGCCTTCGTCGTCCTTGACGTTGAAGATGCCTTCTTCGACGTCCGATTCCGACACGCGCTTCACGGTGTGACCGAATTCCGTCGCGATGAGTTCTGCGAGGTCGGCGTCGATGACGTCGCCCGGCTTCATCATCTGGCCTTCCTTCATCAGGTACTTGATGACGTCGACGGCGCGCTCGGACATACGCTGCGACAGTTCCTGAATGGTGATGGTTTCAGGCAGAATGACTTCGCGCATGACCTTTTCGCGGGTCTCCTGCATCTGCGAGCGGCGGAACTTCTCCTGCCGGCGACGCATGGAGGCGAGCGAACGACCACGTGCGGTCCCGTCTTCGTCGACGGCAGCACTCGTTACGGTCAGCTTGCCACGGCGGCGATCTTCCTCGGCCTTCGGACGGGCGGGAACCTTGGCCGGAGCCGCAACCGCGACTTTGCCGCGACCTGGAAGGCCACGCGGCGGGCCGCGATCATCGTCCTCGTCATTGGCCTTGCGGCCACGGGCGAAACCAGGAGCCGCGGGGGCTGCCGGTGCTGCAGGGCCAGCCGGACGGGCAGGCGCTGCAGGAGCGGCGGCAACGGGGGCAGCAGCAGGAGCCGGTGCCGGCTCGGGTGCTGCCTCGACTTCAACCTTGGGCTCGAGCGCGCGGCGTGCTGCCTCTTCGGCGGCAATACGCGCGGCTTCCGCAGCTTCTGCCTGGCGACGCTCTTCGTCGATGGCGCGCTGCTTGGCTTCCTCGACTTCGCGGGCCTGGGCCTCGATCAGGGCGCGGCGGCGTGCTTCCATTTCGCCGGCCGACAGGTCGTGCAACACGGCAC